>JAYEHK010000152.1:0-34298 GCA_034659475.1 Bacillota bacterium
GAGGTGTTACCTCTCTAAGTGTAGAATTTCATCTACATAGAAAGACATTACTCTTTCCTCGTAGCTAATACGACCTCATGCGTCAGTCCT
Organism: Bacillota bacterium; assembly: GCA_034659475.1. GTDB lineage: Bacteria > Bacillota > Syntrophomonadia > Syntrophomonadales > Syntrophomonadaceae > JAYEHK01. The sequence goes on from JAYEHK010000152.1 coordinate 91, forward strand.
AAATCCTCTCACCGTTTTAGGTTATTCCCCTATACCGAATAAGTTAAGTGCCTGGCACGGGGTGCCTTATCCCGGTGAACGAAAAGAAGACCTGATGATTGCTGCACAACTGGCCGATAATGTCATCGCATGTACAGACTTGAAGCATGAAGATGAAACCTGCAGACTGGAAAAACTGCAAAAAGAACTGGAAGTACACAGCAATGGAAAACGAGGCATTAATCTGGTTCTTCCCACCAAAATAAACACCAACGAATGGGAAAGTAACACCAATAATCTGTTTGCAATCGGTGATTATTTTGGTTATGAAAGAATCGCAGACCTCTTACCGTTCTGTGAACGAATTCATGACCTTCCAAAAGACGGAAAAACAGTCTGGCAGTTGAGGCAGAAGAATATTCAAGATGCCTTTAATCGGTTGCTGGAACGGGTCGAGGATCTATAAAGGTTGACAGGGGGACGGAGTTGTTGTCAACGATATGAGAATAGAAAGCTTTTTTCTATCTTTGCTTCGTTGACAACAACCCCGTCCCCCTGGCAACCTGGATAACCCTGCTATTCTTCCAAAAGCAGGGTTATCCATTCATGCGAGTTCATATTGGGAAGATACCGCTCTATAGGGATGGAATCTAAACGACGTTGAATTGCAGACACTTCATAAGGGGTACCAACAAAACCTTGTATAAATTCCTCCAGATCATCACTGGAGAAAAAGTCTCCATAAATCGTCAGGTTCTCAATCATCCCTTTGCTAACCGAGATACGAAGATCAAGCTTGCCCCAGTCGTAGCGTTTACTGCGCTGCACATTAAACCGAGGTGACGCACCGAAATTCCAATTCCATGTATCGTACTTCTGTTCTTTTAAGGCTTGAATAGCCTGATAGTCATATTCTGAAAGATCATACCAAATCGCCTGGTGATCTCCCTGCCCCCAGATTCGATCTAAAAGCAGCTGTTTAAACGCTTCTATTGACATTGGCTTCTGAAGATGTTCGCTGATGTTTGTCACCCGGCTCTTTACTGATTTGACCCCTTTGGAGGCAAATTTCTCCTGTCCCACATTTAAACAGGCAACCATCTCTTCGAATGCAGTGTCAAATAGGATTGTTCCATGATGAAGCAGTCGATTTTTAATTCTCACCTGTGCATTACCTGAAAATTTTCTACCTCCAATCGTGATATCATTGCGCCCCTGATTCTCTGCGGTAATGCCGATCTCCTTGAGCACTTCAATGATTGGTTCCGTAAACTTAGGGAAATCAAAATGATTCCTCTTTTCATCCTTTACGATAAAGGTGAAATTTAGATTCCCAGCATCATGATAGACTGCTCCCCCACCTGAAAGACGCCGAACCACATTGATTCCGTTTTGTTTGATATAAGCCTGATTGATCTCCTCAATGGTATTCTGGTTTCGTCCTACCACCACCGTGGGTTCATCCTGCCAGAGCAAAAAGACATCCTCCATATCGGTCCTATCTTTTAACAAATATTCCTCCAGCGCTAGATTAAAAGCCGGATCCAGGGAATTATTTTCAATATAGATCACATTTTTCACCCAATTTCATGTGTTTTTAATTTTGGTTAATTAGAGAATAGACGCAGATTGTTTTAATAGACACGGATTACACAGATTTAACGGATCTACACGGATATTATTTATTGGTTAAGGGGGATGCATTACTTCTCAATTTTCATCTGTGGTTGTTTCCTGCGGGCTTGGTGGGTTCCACTGCAAAAGCCCCCACTATTTCTGTTTGAATGTATAAATATTCTGGAAGCGTTGGCGGAGCATGGGAGTAACACTCTGCGAAGACGAACGGGAAAAGGGGGCGAGCCCCACGGACGGGGCGAGAGGGCATTTGAACATGGACGTGAATTTGCCCTGTACCCCTTTTCCCGTTTGTCGAGCAGTTAGTGTTACCCCATACGAAGACTGCTGTAAGAATATTTATACATTCAAACTCACTTATATGACTTTCCGCAGAGGAATCAATTTTTAGTTTTTCAAGGAAAAAAAGCAGGCAGTAACAAATGGGGTCTGACACCAAAATGTAACATTATTACTCGCACAGCTTATTTTCATTGGTGGTTGTGCGGTGCGGACATGGGTGGTTAATTAGAAAATGGACTTTTAATGGACGTAGATTTCGCACTCTTTGAGTACCACCGATATTCCTGCGGTCATAATTAAAGTTGCTGATTTATGCTGTTCTTTTTTTATATTTCAGACAATGCAATAATTATCCAAGGAATAAAAAGACAGGCAGGAATATCGGCGTTGTTTTTCCTCCGACTCCCCAGCCTGCCTTTAATGTATTAATATTGTTTATTTGTAAAGCGGAAACGCTTTGCAGAGCTGCGCTACCTGCTCTTTGATGGCGTCTGTATGCTGTCCCTCTTCAAACAGAGCTTTATAGTAAAGATCAGCGATGATTTCCATCTCTGATTCTTTCATACCCCGTGTGGTCAGCGCTGGCGTTCCTACCCGGATGCCCGAGGTCACAAAAGGACTGCGCGTCTCTCCGGGAATGGTATTCTTATTGACGGTAATGTTGACTTCCTCCAGCAGGTTTTGCGCCTTTTTCCCTGTCATTTCAGGGATATTGGTCAGGTCAACCAAGAACATGTGATTGTCAGTTCCGCCGGAAACGATTTTAAACCCTTTGTTTATTAATGCATCCGCCAAAACAACTGCATTTTTGACCACCTGTTTTTGATAGTCTACAAAAGAAGGCTGGAGCGCTTCATAGAAACATACCGCTTTGGCTGCAATAATGTGCTCCAGCGGACCACCCTGGGTCCCGGGGAAAATAGCACTGTTGATGAGCTTGGCATGTTTTTCACGGCAAAGAATTAATCCGCCCCTCGGACCCCTTAATGTCTTGTGGGTGGTAGAGGTTACAAAATCCGCATATTCAATGGGAGAGGGATGCACACCAGCTGCCACCAAACCCGCAATATGTGCCATATCAACCATCAGATAAGCGCCTACCTTATCCGCGATTTCTTTAAACCTTTTAAAATCAATCGTGCGTGGATAAGCAGAAGCACCGGCAATAATCATTTTTGGTTTACTGGCAAGTGCCTTAGCTTCCAGGTCATCATAATCAATAAAACCATTTTCATCAACACTATACGAAACAATATCAAAGTATTTCCCTGATATATTTACAGGAGCACCATGTGAAAGATGTCCCCCATTGGACAGATCCATACCCAGTACTGTATCACCAGGCTTTAAAGCGGCAAAGAATACTGCCAGATTGGCATTTGCCCCTGAGTGAGGCTGCACATTAGCATGTTCGGCATGAAACAGCTCTTTGGCACGATCTATTGCAAGTTGCTCCATCTGGTCAACAATCCCACATCCGCCATAATACCTTTTCCCGGGATATCCTTCTGCATATTTGTTCGTTGCTATACAACCCATGGTAGAAATAACTTCTTCACTCGCAAAGTTTTCTGAAGCAATCATCTCTAACCCTTCTATTTGTCTTTGTTTTTCTTCTTCAATCAGACGTGCAATCTGTGCGTCCATCAACTCACTCCTTTAATCATTATATGCGCTGGGAACGGACGCGTATTATCTTTTAGGAGGCATCAGATGAATGGCTTCCTTATGAACATCCATAACCGCCTCCATAAGTGCTTCTCCCAGGGTTGGATGGGGGTGAATGGTTCCTGATACCTGTGCAATGGTCAGTCCTTCTTTAACCATATAGATCGCCTCTAGAATTAAATCACTGGCATGTGGGCCAATAATATGAACCCCTAGAATACGATCCTCTTCATCTGCAATCACCTTAACAATGCCATCACGTTCGCCCATGGTCATCGCCTTCCCATTTGCTGCCATTTGAAATTTTCCAACCTTGCACTCAATCCCTCTATTTTTTGCATCCTCCTGGCTGAGCCCAACAGAAGCAATCTCTGGAAAGGTAAAGATACAGGAAGGTACAGCATGATAGGCTACCTGGCTCTCCATTCCTGCCATCTGTTCTACCACTGCTTTGCCTTCTTCAGAGGCAAGATGTGCCAGCATTTGACCGCCGATAACATCCCCAATAGCAAAAATACCTGGAACCGATGTCCTAAACCTATCATCGACCTTGATAAATCCTTTGTCCGTCTTAATACCAATTTTATCTAAATTAAGCTCGGATGTACAGGGCCTTCTCCCCGCCGAGACCAACACAATATCTGACGCTTCTATCAGGTTGCCTTTTTTGCCTTCAGCATATACCTGAAGCGTCGTTTCCGACTTCTCAATTTTTTGCACAGAAACACCGGTATGTACCTGAATGCCTTGTTTTTTCGTAAATACTTTCATGCGCTTTACGAGTTCCCCATCAAGCCCACCCAGAATGTTCTCTGATGCTTCAAAGACAGTAACTTCACTGCCAAAGGCCCGAAAGATGCAGGCAAACTCCATGCCAATGACACCGCCGCCAATAATGACGATTCGTTTCGGGACATTGGTAAGATCCAGTATTTCAGTGCTGGAGACAACCCCGGGGAGGTCCGTTCCCGGAATAGGAAGCACCGCATTTTCAGATCCGGTGGCGATCAGTATTTGCTTCGTTTCCAATCGCTGCCCGTTCACCATGACCTGACCGGGCGATTCAATGGATGCCGCTCCGCTAATGACTTCCACCCCGTTAGCTTTTAACAGGTCCTCCACGCCCGACACCAGGTTCCCGACAACGCTTTCCTTACGAAACCTGGCAGCCTCCAGATCGAACCTCCAGTCGGAAATTCCTCCAACACCAAATTCATTAAGTCTTTCCAGGCTTCTCAGAAACTCGGCATTTTTATAGTAGGCCTTGGTAGGAATACAGCCCCTGTTCAGGCAGGTTCCGCCTACCCTTTCCTTTTCAGCCAGTGTTACCTCCATCCCCAGTTGCCTGGCACGTATCGCTGCCACATATCCGCCTGGTCCGCCACCTATAATGACTAGATCCTTCAATAACTTTACCTCCATTTTACGATGGGATTTCTTGCTGCCTGTACTTCGTCAATGCGTTTGACTCTGGTCGTATGGGGAGCATTCTTAACCGTATCGGGTTCCTCGCTACTCTCCCTGGCAATCTGGTGCATGACCTCAACAAAGCTATCCAGCCGCTGCCGGTCTTCTGTTTCCGTCGGTTCAATCATAAGCGCCTCGCGAACAATCAACGGAAAGTATACGGTGGGCGGATGATAGCCATAATCCATCAGCCTTTTGGCAATATCCAGTGTAGTAACATGATTGCTGTCAAGCTGCCAGCGAGCCGTTGCCACAAACTCATGTTTACATAAACGATCAAAGGGGATAAAGTAATCATCTCTAAGCTTAACCCGTGTATAATTGGCACTCAAAACAGCCTGTTCACAGGCTTCTCTGATCCCTTGACCGCCAAGGGCCAGGATATATGCATAAGCCTTCACAATTACGCCAAAGCTCCCTGCAAAGGATCGTACCCTGCCGATAGACTGGGGTCGATTGTAATCAAGATAGTATCTGCCATCTTGTTTTTCTACAAGCGGGCTCGGCAAAAATGCTTCGAGAAATCCCTTCACGCCAACCGGTCCTGAACCGGGGCCTCCGCCTCCATGCGGGGTCGCAAAGGTTTTGTGCAGATTGTAATGAACAATGTCAAATCCCATATCCCCTGGCCTAGCCACACCCATGATGGCGTTGAGATTCGCACCATCATAGTATAATAATCCTCCGCCTTCATGCACAATCGCTGCAATCGACTGAATATCTTCTTCAAACAAGCCCAGAGTATTAGGATTTGTGAGCATAAGCCCCGCAATCTCTTCATTCATTTTACTCTTTAAGTCTTCCAGATCCACCAGCCCTCTGGCATTTGATTTTACCTCTACCACATCGTAACCTACCACATGAGCCGTGGCTGGATTCGTCCCGTGAGCGGAATCTGGAATCAGTATTTTTGTTCTTTTATCGTCACCGCGATGCTGATGATAAGCCTTAATGATCATAACCCCGGTCATTTCACCGTGTGCTCCTGCAGAAGGCTGCAATGAAAAACGATCCATGCCACCGATTTCACTGAACATCTTCTCGGCCTCATACATAAGTTCTAGACATCCCTGTACGGTATCTACAGGTTGATAGGGATGAACGGATGAAAAACCAGGCAACCGGGCTGCCCATTCGTTGATTTTGGGGTTATATTTCATAGTACAGGATCCCAGCGGATAGAAACCGTCATCTACACCATAAGCAAGATGCGATAATTCCGTAAAATGTCTTACCGCTTCGACCTCACTGAGTTCCGGTAGATGAATATCGTCCTGCCGAAGATACTCTTCCCCGATGGATTCGCCGAGTTCAACAAATGGAACATCACAGGGAGGCAGGGAAAAAGAATTGCTTCCCAAGACATTTTTTTCAATCAAAAGTTTAGGCACAACCTTCACCTCCTAAAACAGCGACCAGTTTGTCGATCTCATTCCTGGTTCTTTTCTCGGTAAAAGCTAACAATAGTCCATCAGGCAACTCATATCCCCCAATAATCCCGTTTTGAAGTAAACGTTGATTCATCTCGGCCGGGTTCTCACAGGATAAAACAAACTCCCTGAAAAAGGGTCTGTCCCATTTCAGGTTTAATCCCTTTTGCTTCATTTGTCCTCTGGCGTAGAACGCTAATTGGTGGGAGCGGACTGCTATTTCTTTCAATCCATTGGGACCAACAAAGGTCAAATACATACTGGCTGCCAGTGCATTAAGCGCCTGATTGGAGCATATATTTGAACTCGCCTTTTCCCTTCGGATGTGCTGTTCTCTGGCCTGAAGGGTTAATACAAAGGCTCTTTTGCCATCACTGTCAACAGACTGTCCAACAATTCGTCCGGGGATCTTCCGCATATATTTTTTTGAAACAGCCATAAAGCCCAGATAAGGCCCGCCGAAACTCAAAGGATTTCCCAGTGCCTGCCCTTCTCCTACAGCAATATCCGCACCCCATTCTGCTGGCGATTTCAGAATTGCCAATGAGATGGGGTCAACCGCCATGATAAGAAGCCCCTTGTGCTGGTGAATGGCTTGTTCAATTTCCCCCAGATCTTCTAAATTTCCATAAAAGTTAGGCTGTTGTATAACAACCGCGGCCGTTTGTTTATCAATTAGCTGCAGGAGATGATCTACCCTGGTGATTCCATCCTCTTCCTCCGCCAGCACCACTTCCATCCGTCCTGAAAGTGCATACGTATTGATGACCTCCCTGAATTCTGGGTGAACAGTGCCGGAAACAATAACCCTGGATCGTTTTGTTACTTCACAGGCTAGTGCACATGCCTCCGCCACAGCACTTCCACCGTCATACACGGAAGCATTGGAAACATCCATCCCAGTAAGCTCACAAATAAAGCTCTGGTATTCAAAAATAGACTGCAAGATCCCCTGACTGATCTCGGGTTGGTACGGGGTATAAGCAGTGTAAAATTCAGACCGCTGAAGAAGCTGCTCCATAGCAACAGGTATGTAATGATCGTACGCACCTGCGCCTAAGAAGCAGGGAACATCTTCGACAGAAGTATTCTTCCCTGCCATAGATTTCAAATGATTTCGTAGTGTTATTTCAGTCATCCCCGTCCCCAGATTGAGTTCTCTGGACAATTTTATTTCATCAGGGATATCGGCAAAAAGTTCATCAATAACAGACATACCTATACTATCCAGCATATCCTGTACGATAGATGTGGGGTTTGGGGTATATTTCATTTTATTTCCCCTCCTGTTCCTCTTTCGCGCACAATGCTTCATACTGTTCAGGGTTTAACAATGTGCCCAGATCCTCCAAATTGTTCATTTCAACGACGGCGATAAAGTTTTCATAGGAATCTTCATTCAGCAATTCAGGAGATTCTTCCAATGCTTCATTGATCACCACAATCGTTCCCCCAACCGGACTGAACATCTCAGAGACGGCTTTGACGGACTCAATAACCCCCATCTCCGTACCTGCTTCAACCTCGGCCTCCAATTCTGGAAGTTCAACAAATACTATGTCACCCAGATGATGCTGTGCATAATCGGTAATGCCAATATAGGCCTTTTCTCCTTCAACACGAACCCATTCATGTTCTGTGGAATAATAAAGATTTTCAAGTATCCTCATCAAATCATCCCTCCATTTTTTGTTTATCGTTAGTTCTATTGAGTCAGGGGACGGTTCCTTGACTCATTTCCATTAGTTTTTTTGGTTTTCTTTTTATAAAAAATACCTTTGCCAATTTCAGCTGAAACAGGCTTATTACGAATGATGATGTCAAGCATTTCGCCTGGATCAGCATAAGCCCGATCGATTAAGGCAAGCCCGATATTCTGTTCCAGTGTTGGTGAGTAACCTCCACTTGTGACCCAACCAATTTTTTTACCATTCTTTTCGACATCATAATGAGAACGAGCAATTCCTCTATCCTTCATGCGAAACTCAACCAAGGTTCGCTGCGGCTTATTTTGTTTTTGTTCCTGGAGGACCTCCCGGCCAATAAAATCATCGGCATCCAGTTTCACAAAAAAGCCCAGACCCGCTTCAAGCGGTGTGATATCTTTATCAATTTCCTGACCATAAAGGGGCAATTTCGCTTCAAAACGAAGGCTATCTCTTGCGCCTAAACCAATCGGAGCAATATCCTCTCCTCCAACACGCAGGATTTCCTCCCAGATATATGCTGCCTGATCCGGAGAGACATAGATTTCAAAACCATCTTCTCCTGTGTAACCAGTTCGCGATACCATGCACGGGACATCAGCAATGTTAACCTGGGGTTGAAAGTGAAAGAAGGTAATGGTTTTCAGGTCAAAATCAGTGATTGACTGTAAGATGGATTCAGCCAGAGGACCCTGAACCGCTAACTGGACATAATCAGGCGAAACGTTTTTGATATCCAATCCCTCAAATGCATTCTTTTGAATCCAATCAAAGTCCTTATCAGTATTGGAGGCATTGACGACAAGCAAATAATGTTCCGTTGAAAACTTATACACCAATAAATCATCTACGACCCCACCATCACGGTAACACATGGGTGAATACTGCACCTGATACGGAACAATTCGTTTTGCATCGTTGGTTATCAGATTCTGCACAAAGGCCTCCGCCTGATCTCCTTTTACCTCTATTTCTCCCATATGAGAAACATCAAACAGACCCGCTTTAGTTCTAACCCTATGATGTTCCTTGATAATTCCTTCATACTGAACCGGCAATTCCCATCCACCAAAATCAATAATTTTTCCCTGATACTTCTGATGCATCTCAAAGAGTGGCGTTCTTTTCAAAATCATTGTCTCCCTCCTATTAAAATGTTTTTCATGTCTTAATTCTTTGTCCTTCTTTCTTTTTCCTTTTATTCTTCCCCCCTTCTGGCTGAAAAAACATGTTTTTTTCTTAACAAACACATTAGAATTTTCTTTATGTATAAACTTTACTACTATAAAAAAACAACAGGGGAGAAAAATATCATTTTTCTCCCCCGTCGAGAAATCTCTTCAAGGTCTCATCCGGGTATGGTCCTTTTACTTGAAAGTTCGACTACTGACCATGATCGGTCAGCAGTTTGCCTCTTCAGCGCATCCACTTGATACTCTCATACCGTTCATTTGGATAGATTGAATTATCGCTTAATTTTGACTACGCTATTTTTTTAGCTTGCATTGATTATACAAATCCTTAAAAGATTTTTCAAGGAATACGTGGAAAGACATATCAAAAAATACAATATACTATAGATTTTCCAAAGACACGGTCAGTTCTTTTTCATCCACTTTTATCATTGCATACGTACCCTGCCCTGGTATCCTCGCACGAGAAGGACTTCCGGGATTAATAAGCCATAGGCCATCGGTTTTTTCAATGAGAGGCGTATGGGTATGTCCAAACACCACTGCCTCTGCGCCCATTTCTCTGCCCCGATAAAAGAGCCTGTTCAGATCATGTTTAACCCCATACTGATGTCCATGAACCAAAAGAATTCTGTGCCCCTTCAACGTAACGACGGCTTCCTGATCCTGGTCTGGTTCATAATCACAATTGCCAGGGACCACATTATAAGCAATACCCAGCTCATTAGCAATCTTTATGCCATCCGAAAAGTGGTCCCCTGCAAAAAGCAGGTAATCGGGTATCCTCTGTTTAAGCACCTGGACAATTTCATTCGTTTTTCCATGCGTATCTGCCACCACCGCAACATGTAAACACATACCTGTTTCCCCGCCTTTACTCCCTACGTTTAAATCCCCTTATGGCAGAATTTAAACCAATTCCGTTCTTACCTCAATGCCTCCAATATAGGCCGTATGGCCGCAAGCGCTATACCCCGATGACTAATTAGGTTTTTTGCGTCTGCACCAAGTTGTGCAAAACTCTGTTCAAAGCCTTCCGGTATAAACAACGGGTCGTATCCAAAGCCATCTGCTCCGTGAGGGTTCGTGGCGATCTTTCCTTCACATCTTCCTTCAACGGTTTGAGTCTTTCCTTCTGGCGTTGCCAGCGCAACAACACAAACAAATCTGGCGGTACGCTGGTCTTGGTCTACCTGATCCATCATTCCCAGCAGCTTCTGGTTATTTTTCTCATCATCCGCATTCAGACCAGCAAAACGGGCCGAATAGATCCCAGGTTGTCCACTCAACACATCAACTACCAAACCAGAATCATCCGCCAGCGTTGTAATACCAGTCAATTTTGCTGTGACAGAGGCCTTTTTTATGGCATTTTCCTCAAAGGTTTGCCCATCTTCAATGATTTCCGGTAACTCATCAACATCATCCAGACCCAGCAGTTCAATATTCAATCCATCGATAATCTCCTGGATTTCCTTTTTTTTATGCTTATTTCTCGTTGCTATCAACAGCTGCTGCTTCATATGTAAAATCCTCTCCAATAGTATCTTTTTGTGCTGCAATCAATTCCATTATCCCTTTTTCCGCCAGACCCAGCAGCTCATCTAACTCTTTTCTACTAAAAGGATTGCCTTCAGCCGTACCCTGAACCTCAACAAACTCTCCTTTGCCTGTCATGACCACATTCATATCCACATCGGCACGAGAATCCTCCACATACTCCAGATCCAACACAGGCACACCATCAACAATACCCACACTGGTCGCGGCTACATAATCAATGATTGGAATCGTATCAATTCTTCCCTGTTCTTTCAGCGTTTTTAACGCCAGGCATAATGCTACAAAACTCCCGGTAATAGAAGCTGTTCTGGTTCCGCCATCAGCCTGCAGCACGTCACAATCAATCCATATCGTCCGCTCACCCAGTTTTTTTAGATCCACCACAGCTCGAAGGGCTCTTCCAATAAGACGCTGAATTTCCGAGGTACGCCCCGTAATTTTACCTTTACTGGCTTCACGATGGGTTCTCGTTTCTGTTGAACCGGGAAGCAGGGAATACTCGGCTGTCACCCACCCTGAACCCGTTCCCTTTAAAAAAGGTGGTACCTTTTCTTCTACCATGGCAGAACACATAACTACCGTGTCCCCTGTTTTCATTAAAACAGATCCCTGCGGATGTTTCGTAAATCCTGCATGTATGCTAACAGGACGTAATTCATCATTCTTTCGATCTAACGGTCTCATCTCAATTCCTCCTTTATAAAAAATACCTATCTATAAAATTATTCCCCAACCCACACACTTTCTTACCTTAGTTATCCCCTTACATAAATGTTGTTTCCCCGGGCATCTATAGCGACGATGCAGGGAAAGTCTTCTACCTGGAGACGCAGCAGGGCTTCGGGGCCAAGCTCGGGGTAGGCAACACATTCTGCAGCTACGATCCTCTGTGATAAATATGCCCCTGCTCCTCCAATCGCTGCGAGGTATACGGCTCCATGTTTTTTCATGGATGAAATCACCTCATCATTGCGTAATCCCTTACCGATCATACCCAGAAGTCCTTTTTCCATTAAACGAGGTGCATAAGCATCCATTCTTCCTGAAGTAGTAGGTCCGGCGGAGCCGATCACTCTACCCGGAGGTGCCGGGCAGGGACCCACGTAATAGATCATCTGTCCCTCCGGATCAAAGGGAAGTTCCTCACCATTATCCAGTGCCTCTATCATTCTTTTATGTGCTGCATCACGAGCAGCATAGATGGTTCCACTGATCAGCACTTCATCGCCCATCTGAAGTTCCATCGCCTCTTTTTGACTTAACGGCGTTTGTATTTTCTTGCTCATCTTCTGCCTCCTATAGGTTAATCTTTACCCGCCTGGTAGCATGGCACCCCAAGCATACAGCGACCGGTAAACAGGCGATATGGGTGGGATAGCTTTCAACAAAGACATCCAGTGCTGTTGTCTGCCCGCCAAGCCCTTGGGGACCAATTCCCAGCGTATTAATCTGTTCCAGGAGTTCCTCCTCCAGTGAAGCTAAATGCTCCTCCGGATGGCGCTGCCCTACTTCGCGCAGAAGTGCTTTCTTAGCCAAAAGTGCAGCCTTTTCCATATTTCCTCCGATACCCACTCCTACGAGGACAGGCGGGCATGGATTTCCCGAGGCCTCCCGGACAACCTTAACCACAAATTCCTTCACCCCCTGTATCCCCTGTGAGGGTTTGAGCATGACCAACTGGCACATGTTTTCACTTCCAGCCCCTTTCGGGAAAACAACGATTTCCATCTGATCCCCTGCAGTCAGGTGGGTATGAATAACAGCCGGGGTATTGTCTCCTGTATTGATTCGAATAAATGGATCAGAAACCACTGATTTTCTGAAATAGGCTCGTTCATAACCGTCCCTGATGCCTTGATTAATAGCTTCCTCCATCAGTCCTCCCACAACATGTACATCCTGCCCCAATTCAATTTCCACGACAACCATGCCCGTATCCTGACACATGGCCAGCTGTTGTTCAGCAGCAATTGTGGCATTTTCCAATGTAATCTGCAGCAGTTTTTGTGCCCTGGGAAGCGTTTCGCTTTCACAGGCTCTCTCAAGGGCCTGCCTGATATCAGCGGGTAAAACAGTATTCGCTTGAACAACTGCCTCTTCAAGCGCCTTCCTGATCTCTTCTATATGAATTTCACGCATATCATCACCTCATTATTTATACTGTTGATTCGTACGAAAATAGACTTTGAAATAGACACGAATTATACGGATTAACCGGATTTTCACGGATTTTTTAAAATGGGTCGGAAGCTGAAGCTTCCTCTAAGATGATAGAGAGTTTTTCATCTTCCGTAGTAAAGGCTTCAGCCTCCAGCAACACCTTACTCATAACCCCTCACCAATTTTCATCGGTGATTGTGGCCTGCAGCCATGAGGGTTTAGTACGTGTAACAAATGTAACAAATGGTGTAACAAATGTGTAACAAATGGGGTCTGACCCCAGCATGTAACATTATTTACATAAGCAAGGCCCAAAAACTTTCCTTGACGGCTGTGTCCTGCGGGCAAGATGGATTCCATTCCAAAAGCCCCTAAATCATCCTGTTTGAATGCATAAGTACCCATTGGGTGCAAAATTTCGGTGACGTTGGATTTCCTTATTCCCTTACCATTTTATCATAGTTGCCCCTGGCTTACGAAAAACAGGACACATAAAAACGGCAAAACAGGGTCTGCCGTTCTCAATATACCTTTATTCTTTTATTGGGTTACAGCATTATATTTTCCACCTTTTCAATGATATTTCCCAAAAGCAAATTACCTACATTGAAAAATGATCGATCATCTCCACTCACCCAGAATTCTCTGGATGTCCCACCTTGATCATTTAGCAGATTTGATTTCAGCAGGATATAATGCAGCTCCTCTATGGTTTCTATCCCCGGATCCAAAAGGGTTACATTAGGCCCAATCAATTCTTTAATCAGGGGAGCCAGGAACGGATAATGTGTACACCCCATGACCAATGTATCAATCCCTTTATCCACTAACGGTGAAACGTAATCAGACACCGCCTGTCTCGCTTCATCTGTCTGTAGTTTTCCGCTTTCAACCAACGGAACGAAGCGAGAACACGCAACCTGAAACACCTGACTTTCCGAATCCTTTTCCTCTATATATCGACGATAGGCACCTGAATTAACGGTGGCCTTGGTCGCTATAATCCCAATCCTTTTGTTTTTAGAAACCTGCAACGCAGCCCGTGCACCAGGTTGCACTACTCCTAACACAGGTACCTCGCATTCCTGCTGTAAAGACGGCAGGGTTACCGAGGAGTGTGTACCACAGGCTACGACGATAGCTTTTACGTCCTTTTCTAAAAGAAAATTCACAATCTCATCCGCATATTGGAATAATTGTTCACGGGTTTTACTACCATAAGGTACATGTGCAGTATCCCCAAAATACACAAAGCTTTCACCAGGTAATCTTGTTAAGAGAGTCTTTACCACAGTGAGCCCACCTACTCCCGAGTCAAATATACCAATTGGTCTTTGATCCCCCAACGTCCAACACCTCTGTACTGAATTTTGTAAATTACGTACCTACAAACAGTCTTGAAAAAAGTAGATCTCTTGATCCATCTAATCCACCATCCTGTCAACGGTTACGGTTACAACTACATACTTTAACACTTTTATAGGCTACATTCCAGACGATCCTGCCATATATATTTTCCAACTACCCCACATGCCAGCAGACTACAACCTCCCATGAAAATAGATAATGCATTAAGTCTATTATTTTTTTATTGGTGAGACAAAATGAACCGTCCCCCTGTCTCACACCTGCAGATCCGGTTTGACGGAATCCCCCAGATGTATATATCCAGCAAGTGTATCAATATCCTCTCCTTCTATGCGAAATTTAACGGTTTCAATGCTTGGAAACTGCGCCAGGGTATTAACAATGGCATAGACCATCAATTTCTCCTGTTGATAGCTTTCTACCCGCGTAACTTCTCGACTCAGATCAATAATACACATACCATCCGGTTTTACATTTATGTCCAACAAATGAGTTCCCTCAGGAAATACGTTAATACTTTCCTTTCGTGCAGGTCCTTTAAAGAGTTCCTGGATGGTACACCTGGCAATCCCTTCGGTTTTTTGAACATCCCTTGCTTCTGCTTCCAAACAGGTCCCGGTAGCATTTCCAAAATACAAATTCAAGGCCATAGTTTCAATGTTATCCTGCTGCCCTAAATCAACTTTCTGTGTCGTTCCTTGCTTTTCCACTTCAGCTTTCTCTACCGTTTCGTTTTGCTTAACAGGCAGCTTCAAAAGATCTTTCCAATCACTAAGCTTATCATTCTCCTGTTTCAAACAACCCCCACTCAAAAGACAAACCACTAAAATTCCTAT
This sequence comes from Bacillota bacterium, assembly GCA_034659475.1. Taxonomy (GTDB): domain Bacteria; phylum Bacillota; class Syntrophomonadia; order Syntrophomonadales; family Syntrophomonadaceae; genus JAYEHK01. The sequence goes on from JAYEHK010000152.1 coordinate 15,378, forward strand.
GGCCAAAAATATAAAGACCTTTTTTTTCACGTTTATCAACCCCCTCCAAATTCTTGCTCTTACAGAATACGAGACAGGCTTCTGTTTTATGCTTAAGAAGTTAACAAGTCCTGCAAACATCTGTGGTTAATTAGAAAATAGGTTGAGTATAAGCGGAATTATTAGCTGGAAAGTTGGTTAGTTGGACAGTTGGAACGTTGAAGTGGATTAATTAGAAAATAGGAACCGAAAACGCTGATGTTCGCTGATTACCGCTGATTTACGCTGTTCTTTTAATTATAATAAGTTGAATAGACGCGGACTACCGCAGACTATATTGGACTTACGCGGACCTTATTAATGATTCTCGGGGATGAAGGCTTAAGGTTAGCGCAGGGGGGTAAAGGCGATAGAGAAAGCTTAAAATCAGCTCTCCCTGCCCAGGCACCCAGAGCAGCATCTATCCAAGTCGTACGTAAAACATTAGACCGGACGCAAGCGATTTTCCTTAATCACGACTGAAAGAAGTATCGTGATGCCCGAAGGGTGCTTAAGCCTTCAGCCCCTGGCATCACATTACACCTAACCCTTTTACCTATTTTCATCGGTGGTTGTGACCTGCGACCATGGGTGATTATTATGAGAATAGAAATGTGTAAAAAAAAAAGGGAGTGCACAAGGCACTCTCCATATGAAGGAGGAGTTATTAAAGCGATATTCATTATAATTACAATAACAAATATCATTTTCCCGAATATTGTTTAAGTAAATTTTATCCGATATCCATTAATATTGTCAATGGAAAAACGATTATTATATAATTTGTTGAATTAAGCCATATTGTGCAGACGAATTGCCTTTCGTTCACAACGTACTATATTAATCAGGTTTTCCTTATTTAAATCATCCACCAAATAAAGAGCCCCCTGTGCCTTATTACAAAGTTTTTCAAGATAAATCTTGTTGGACTCAACGCCAATACAGATAAAACGAATTTTTTTGTCGACCAGTTTACCTGCGGCGGTGATTGCATCTGTACGTGCATCCGTAGTCCACAAAGGTGTATTGGGAACACCATCTGTGATTAATATAAGAAGGGGGTTTTTGAGTCGGTTCTCGCCAATCAGGTTCATTGCCGTCATAATCCCATCTGCCATGGGTGTTAACCCAGCAGGCAGGATACTGATCAAACCTTTATTCAATAGACTCTGACTACGCGTAAAGGGGACTGCTATTCTACTGGAATGCTCTTGAAAAGTCACCACCGCTACCTTTTCCTTCCCCGTCAACAACAAATGTTGAGCAAGATAACAGGCAGCCTGACGTTTTTCCCCTGCCATGCTTCCAGAGGCATCCATAAGAAGACAGATATCTACCGGAAAATAGCTTTTCTTGTCGAAGTAATGAAGATCTCCTTTTTGAATTGAAAAATGCTGATCCCCGCGAATAAAGCCATTCTTTTTTGCTTGTATAATGGTTTGCGGAACCGCCAAATTCCCTGTCCATGTTCCATTATTGCTTTGAAGGGTTTTGTTATAGTTAATAAACTCAATCTGGGATGCAGTGTGCTCAACCTTACCCAATTTCTTGAAGCGACTACTTCTTCCGCCAGGAACCTTACGAATATTCTTTCTGATTTCAGTTTCTAGTTCGCACTGATGTTGAATCAAATATTCTTTAAACCAGATACCTTTTTTCGTTAATTTATGGCCAGCCGGTGTTTTTTTTATTAATCCCAAATCCTCCATTTGGTCAATATAGTGGTCTACCTCTCCCCATTTTTTCTTTTGTTGGTCTATTCCTTTTCTTTTTAAAAAATTTGTGGAATTGCATTCCATAAATTCTTCGACTTCTTTAACTCCCCCGAATTTTTCTGCCAGCTTTAATACCAGTTGATTCACATTTTCCTTTGCTGGCAAGGGACTGGTATGCTGTCCTTTAAAACTCTTCCACGGCAACTTAATATAACCAGCAAAATTTTCTTCGGTTTGTTTTTGTTTGCCATGAGATATGTTACGAACCCTAGCCAGACTGCCTCCCGATTGAATAATGGCTTCTTCAGCCGCCGTCGCAATGATGTAAATAAGCTTATATTCATCCCGATTTAATCTTGCCAGAATATGAACATGGTCAGTTCCTTCATCACCTGCAAAAAGTGGCTGTTTTTCCCCTTGGAATAGGTCATAAACAGTTCCCTGTCCCTGATCTGTGGCAATGAAAATTTTGTTTAAATAATCCGCAATCATTCGAAATCGTTCGTCCTCGGCATACTTGAGCATGGGATCCTCTTCCAAAAAGTGTTTATCTAAATGATAAAAGAGAATGGTTGCTATATCCACTGGATTTATTTCTACAGGATAATGATACACGTCAATATGTACTATCAGGTCAGCATCCACATAATCCAGGTAGGTTTTTCCTGCATCGCAGTTGATCAAGATTTTTATCTGTCCTTTTATCCGTTTCTCAAGCATTTTCGCGTGGGCCTTTCTGCTTACAACCACGCTTTCGCCCAGACGAACACCCTGGTTTTGTCCTAGATAGAGGTTCAGGTAATTTCCCACAGAAGTAGCTTTGCCGATATTACCCTCGTTACTCTGCACAACTAACCCTCCCCTCCTAGACCTCTGTATTTAATGTTTTTTCTGTATTAATCAACTCGTTTCTTCCCAGATCTTTTAATGGGCGTCCATTTGTCTGGAAATAAACACCTTCTTCTTCATTCTCTTTTTCCCGTGTTTTATTTTTTTTGTTCTTGAAATTTAAAATTCCTTCACGGGTACCACGCACATCAACATCATTCACCATTTTAATCAATGTATCTCCATCAACCCTGTGTTTTAATACCTGGGGAAGCATATGCGTAACATCGTTAATCATCGCCTGGTTGCGATCTTTTATCACCGAATACAACAGTGCACCCTGCTGCATGGCTTCTATCGCCCTTATGCTTTCGAGATTATGTTTTACATAAAGCCTGGCAATATAGCTACGAATAAAATCAGGCAGTTCGCCTTCGTCATAACGTTTACCCCATTCAATTATTTTTTGGCAATACTTCTGATCTTCTCGATCTTCTTGCTCCCACAAGGCCTTTTCATTTTTTTCATTATGCAGCTTATGATTATGAGAATTCTCTTTAAGCATTTGTGATAATACATCTACGTTCGTTGGGCGCCCCATATAACACACCATATCAAAGCGATCAGATAATTGTCTCCGAATCTCTTCAAGAGGGCCAGGGTCCTCATCAGGATTGGAAGCCGCCCAGACGGAAACATTAACTGGAAGTTCTATTACGGGAAGCCCCGCTTCTTCAATCTGAAGATGCCCTGGTTTGTTCCCCATAACATCCAAAAGAATATCTGTTATCTCCGGAGATGTATCTGCCAAGCGATTGATTTCGTCAATAAACACAATTCCTCGATGAGCCTGCGGAATAATGCCTGGAAGTAGCTTAGCCTCCGGATGTAATGGGTCGGTCAGTCGAGCAAGATCAATGCTTCCTGCAACCGTTCCTACACGAGCTGAATGTGATATCTCCAAAAAGGGCATAGTGATTTCTTCTACCCCAATAGCATTGATTTCATCTGGGGATAAATCCCTATGCATTGGACAATGCGGGTGTTCTGGGTCACAATTGTAAAAGCACCCCCGTATTCTCTTAATTTTGGGCAGGATGCCTCTGGCCGCTCTCATGATGGTGGTCTTTCCAGTTCCTCGTAATCCCTCGGCATGAATATGCATCGGTTCACCACAAAATGTTGAAACAGCAGACATCACAACCAGATCAAATAGCACTTCATTCCCCTCATAACGTTCAAGCTTGGAAAATGGTATCATGCATATAACCCCCCATTCATAAATTTACATGTGGCCCTGCTACAAACTTCATCGCCTTCCCTTTAACCGCCTATCTTTATAAACTGTATTAGTATTGGAAACAAGGTTTTTAGTCAATTTACAAGCACACTATTCCCGTGACTAAATAATAAAATAAATTATGGTTTTTTTCTCTATTATGTATTTATTTAGTGTAAATTGTAGTATAAATTGTCCATGTTTCTCTCCGTTATCACCAAATTTTGGTACGCATGAAACAACGCTGAAAAATTCATATACAATATGGTTGTGCCATCATTCCACGTTAATAATTATAATACAAATAGGTCAGTTTTTTGGGGTACAAAACTCTATTTTCAGTATAACAAGCTACTTTTATGAAATTCCCAGCTTAACCCTAAGTGTTTTGGCTCGTGACCGACTAAGAATTATATTTTTTTTCGTGCCTTCCAAATGCAACAAATATGACCCTTCTCCAAAGTTTACGATCTCATTTATATAATTCAAGTTTACGATAAAAGCCTGATGAGCTCGGAAAAAGCTAAACATATCCAACCGGCTTTCCAGTTCATTTAATGTATAATTACTCAAATATCCTCCTTCACTAGTGCTAATAAATACCTTTTTCCCCTCGCTTTCACAGTAAATAATATTATCTGGTTTTAACAGAGATATCTTGCCTTTTTCCCTGACAGGAAGCTTTCGAGAATAGATATCTTGATGCTGATATCGTTCCAACATAAAATCTATTCTTTGTTTTAACCGTTCTCGAACCAGATCATCTATATATTGATTGTGTACAATTTGCTTTTTAACTCTGTGAATGGTTTTTCCGATTCGGTTTTGGTCAATGGGTTTCAACACAAAATCCGTTACCCCTAGATCCCACGCTTGTGTTGCCTGGTCACTGGAAGAACCAATCAACACAAGCATAGGAGCCTGTTTCAATTTATTCAATTGAAACAACATGTCCATGTACTTTTTTTCATCAGGGCCAAGATCCCAGAATACCACATCGATTTTATTTTCCTGACACATCATAAGAACTTCAATGCCGTGTCCTACTTCACCAATAACTTCAACTTCACTGATTTGTTCAAGTAGGTATCTAAGGACAATTCGTTCCCTTTCCTCACTGTCAACTATTAAAACTCGAATCGACATATTACTTCATCCCCAATATATTAATAATATAATTTTTCATTTTAAATATATAGGTTTTCGCCAATAAAAACAACTAAAAAATACAAACTATGCCAATATATTTATAATTTTACCAATTTTTATTTATTTTTTGTGTTGTTTTTTTCTTTAAAAAACCTTTGCAATTTGTTAATCTAACTAGTAATAAGGAGGGTAAAAACACTATGCGTTATGAAGGTACAATTTATCGTCCCCCAAGCGAAGCTAATAGCTTATTAATTCAGGCAACCATTGGTTGTCCCCATAATAAATGCACTTTTTGCAGTATGTATAAAGGTACAAAATTTCGTGTTCGCTCCGTAGAGGATATTAAAGAAGACCTGTATGAAGCCAAAGAGTATTACGGTCCTTTTGTTCGTTCTCTTTTCTTTCCTGATGGTAACACGATTATTATGAAGACCGATCAACTTGAAGAGATCTTTGGCTACGCCAGCGATCTTTTTCCTCATCTAGAACGTATAACCGTATATGGCTCGGCTCGCTTTGCAAGGAAGAAAAGCCTGGAAGATTTTATTCGCCTCGAAAAAGCGGGTCTTAAAAGGCTTCATATGGGCATGGAGAGCGGAGATAATGTTACCCTGGAAAGGATTAAAAAGAATAGCACCTCGGAGGAAATTATTGAGGCCGGACAAAAAATAAAGGCTGCCAACATCCAACTCAGCGAATACTACCTGGTTGGAGTGGGCGGAAAAGAGCGTAGCGTTGAACATGCCTTAGAAAGTGCACACACATTAAACGATTTTTCCCCTGACTTTATCAGACTGCGTACCCTGGTCCCTGTCCCCGGAACGCCATTATATGATGATATTCAGGAAGGTCGTTTCACCCTCCCTTCACCCCATGAAGCCCTACAGGAAATTCGTCTGTTAATTCAAAATCTGAACTGTAAAGGGAGCATGATCATAAGCGATCATGTAACAAACTACTGGAACATTAACGGAATATTACCAGCTGACAAAGACAGAATGCTGAATGAATTGGACCATGCGCTATCTGTTGATGAATCCCATTTTCAGGTGGCGGATAGCAGGTATTTGTAGATCGTAAATCAGAATATTGGTTAATTGTAAAATAAAATTTTAATGGGCAAGAAATACCACAAATATTCCTTGCCCATTTAGAATACTAAGTTCTTTGTATTTATTGCTTCTGCCCCTGTGTCGGAACGATATATACATCATCGCCTCTGAAATCGAAGTAATCGCTCAGTTTCCAGTAAACACCCCGGCTAAGCCGGGTATCTGCTTCCCATCGAAAACTAATATAAGGGACATCGTCTTTTATGTAGAGTTTAATTTCATGATCCAGCACCATTTCCTGTAAATCATGAAACCTTAGTTTTATTGGTGTTTCATTATCATAAATACCGATTGCAAAAAAGGGGACATCTTCCACTATCAGGGGGTTTATATCTTCTCCCATTTGAATTGAATAGTCTCCCACCGTTGTACGTTCCATATTCTTCGCAAACACATTGACAATGTTTCGTCTGAACATCTCGGCCCCGCCAAAATACCATTTCCCATCCTTTTTAATTCTAATTTCCTGTACCTCCACTGTCTGTTCCTCCTTGATAATACTCCTCATGTTAATCCCATGAACATCTTATTACGTCACTTCGAGAAATCATCTCTGAATTCCTTCTTGAAAACAATACTCTATTGACCTTTTTCATCGGTGGTTGTGTCGTGCAGACATGGGTGGTTAGTATGAAAATTGGATACAACACAGCTTTACCCCGATTTTCACTTTTATAGATTTTCTGCCTTTTTCAGATCAAGAGAGTTTCGGTATATTTCATCGATGTCTGCATCAGTAATCTCTCGATTTCCCATCTTTAAGCCTGCTAAGCTTAGCCCATGTCGGCGAGCTAATTCACGCAGGTGGTGAACCGTTTCCAGGGATAACTTGTTACCGATACTGGTATCCTGACAATCTCCTTCCATTGCCAACAATACAGTTTCAGAGAGACAAGCCAGGTTTACACCATCCCGATAACCAAGATTGGGACCAAAACAGATATTATCTGGATACTGCACCAGGCCTCCTTCGAGGATTAATACATCATCCCGCTGCGCATAGACCTCTGGCGCCACATCTGCAGGACGGGCCACATCACACACGACAGCACCAGATTGCAAGTCATCTGCAGAGATTAAATATTCGGGTGAATTACTCGTAGCAATAACCAGATTACAATCAGGTAAATCTCTGGGGATATCCAGACTTGTTTGCAGGGGATAATCAATTTTCAGGAAATCACATACCTCGTGCATGAAATCTAAGGAAAGATTTTCACCGTTCTCCAGATGACTAAGATAACGTTTAGCACCTGCTGTCTCCATTTTTGATACGCGTTTCACAATGCCATCCATCCAGGCACTCATCCCATCCATTTCACCCCTGTGCATGCGCTCGTAAGCATAGGTGAATATATCTGTGGACAACGACCGAAGGCGATTCTTGCTGCTGACCTGATGTTCTGGATTGCCAAAAAGCGTCATTTGGCAGAGGCGCTCTGACAGCATTAATGCACAGGCCCTTCCAATCGATCCAGTAGCCCCTACGACACCACCACTTGCCGCAATAGGTTCAATATTCATTTTTTCTGCTCCCATGAACAAGGCCTCCACTGCCATGAGGGTAGTAAAACTATTACCACTTGTTACAGGCACACCACGTCCTGTGACTGATCTGCCTCCTCTGGTAACAACAGATGTCAAGGCTCCCAAACCGACAATATCAGCACCTAGATCTTTCCCCTTATCGACTCCGCTGGCAATACATTCAGCAATCTCTTCATTGTTACCCTGCATTATCTCTCGTGCTCCAAACGGCACACCAATAAGCCAACCTTCAACCACAACCCCAGCTTTGGATTTTATGGCAGGCATGTGACAGCATAAACCAGGTTCTTTATTCTGACTTTCCCAAGCTATAAAATCATATAGTTCGTTGCGGCTATACGATACAAAGGAATGATTATTTAGGATAACATCCTCTGGTGCAGGATAGTGAACAATAAATGCAAACCGCCTGTCAACCTGTTCACCCTCTTGCAGAATAGATGATTTGATTTTTCGTGTCGCTCCTCGATAATCAGATATTTTATGAGGCATCCGATAGTCATCCACCAGATATCTGTATAAAAGCGCGTAATCCTGATAGTACATGATTTTACAAATCAAATCGAGCGCCTCCAGAACCCGATCCATTTCCTCATAGGATATGGTTAGCGCTGGTTCTAAACGGAGGGTAGTAGAATTGTTTAAAAAAGGCGCCAGGCGAATCTTGCATACGTTCAATAAAAAGCCAGCTAACAGAGCTGTAAAACCACCCTGTTCTTCTATAAATGACATATCATAGGACCCACAGTCTTCCAATGGATAGAACTCCATTCCAACCATCAATCCAAGTCCGCGCACTTCCTTAATCACGCCGGGATACTTTTCCTGAAGATTCGTTACTTTTTCTAAGAGGTATCTGCCTTTGTCACCTGTTTCCTTTATTAGCAGCTTATCATCCTCACATAACCGTTCAAGTACAGACAATCCTACTGAACAGGTAATATCATTATTAGCAAACGTAGAGCTGTGAAGCATGCCGAAATCTTCGTTCCAAACACGTGGTGAACTCATACATACCCCCATGGGCAGCATCCCTCCGCCAAGTGCTTTGGCCAGGACCATGACATCGGGTTTAATCCCTTCATGTTCACAGGCAAAAAGCTTTCCAGTACGTCCCATACCGCTCTGAACCTCGTCTACAATAAAAACAGTGCCTGACTCATTACAGAGCTTCTGAATATGCGCCAGATAACCAGGTTTCGCGACATGAATACCGCCCTCTCCCTGAACAGGCTCAATGATAAATCCCGCAATTCTGTCTTTATACTCTTGAAATACTTTTTCCAAAGCATCCTCGTCATTAAACGGTATCCTCAAAAACCCAGGAGCAGGCGCTCTAAACGGCGTTTGATAAGAATCCTTTCCGGTTGCAGAAAGCGCCCCCAGCGTTTTGCCGTGAAAGCTGTTGCTGGTTGAAACAATGAATTCTCTGCCTGTGGTTGACCGGGCCAGTTTGATAGATGCTTCTACCCCCTCTGTGCCACTCTGGCAAAAGGTACAATAGGTCAAATCGCCAGGCGCCAGTTCAGCCAGTCTGTTCGCCAGTTTCAAGGCTTCTCCAGGTAATGAAGGCTGAACCAGCGAAGGCAGTTTCTTCTTTCTAACATTATCCAGGGCTTCCCATACAAATGCCGGGTTATATCCAAATGACACCGCGCCATATTGAGCTATAAAATCAAGAATCGTGTTACCTTCTTCATCTGTAAGATAAACGCCCTCTGCCGCAACATAGGTTTTGTCCAGTTTAAAGCTTGAAATCACTTTTTTGATGCTGGGATTAAGCAGATCTTTCCGAAGCGTGGACATAAATATCCTCCTTTGTGCACATCTTTGTGCAATTATATTAGCTACATATATTTTATAGAAGTAAAATGAAATGTCAAATCACAGTTAGTAACAAAATATTTTTTCACTTACATATTTTTTGCCAAATGGGAAAGAGTAGTAATGAAATAAAACATATCTTTTTGTGTCAATAAGGAAGGAGGTTTTCACTTGGCTGACGAGCAAAACAGGAGCGAATTTAGAACGGAAGACGCTTACGATCTCGGTACTTTTCATTTTCTGAAAGCCGGTTGGTGGATCTGGCATGTCATTGCCATCGCCGGAGTGTTTTACCTGGGATGGTTATTTGGCGGATCAGTTTTCTAACTGGGCAGGCAAAAAAGCAGGGATAAGCATTACGCTTATCCCTGCTTTCGTGTTATGACAAAGGCCCGAAACCATCTCCTAATCTGTTTACCATTCCGGTGGTAGATCTCTTAGCTGTTTCAGGTAATAGACAGGACCATCTAAACAGACATACTCACTGCCTATATTGCATCTGCCACATTTTCCAATGCCGCATTTCATACGCATTTCAAGGGTTGTGATAACCTGTTCATCAGTGAAGCCCATTTTTTCTAATGACTTGAGAACAAATTTAATCATAATCGGTGGCCCGCAAGTAACTGCTATGGCTCCGTTAGGGCTAGGGCTTACTTCTTCAAGATAGGAAGGAACAAAGCCCACATGACCATCCCAGCCTTCTTCCGGATTATCAATTGTGACAAATACTTCGGTATTGCTCTGTTTTGGCCAGAGATCAAACAATTCTTCCTTGAAGCACAGATCTGCAGAACTGCGGCTTCCATACAGTATTGTAATTTTGCCATAGTCTTCACGGTGCTTGAAACAGTATTTGATAAAGGATCTCAGTGGAGCAAGGCCAATTCCTCCCGCTATAAACACCATATCCTTGCCCTTACATTCCTCAACTGGGAAACCGTTTCCGTAAGGTCCTCTCACACCAATCTTCTGTCCCACTTCAATCTGATGCAGTTCATCAGTGAGAAGTCCGACACGTTTGATCGCAAATTCAAGATGTTCCTGTTCTTCCTGCCAGGTGCAGGAAAACATACCTTCACCAACGGGAACATGTGATACCATCGCTAATTGTCCGGGGGCAACGTTAAAAGGTACACCATTTCCATCAACATTCTTTACAAAAAAGCTTTTAACATCAGGAGTACGATCGATAATATCGATAACCTCAACCACTGTGGGTACCAGAGGCTGTTCATTACAGGTGCATTTCTGGTCTTGATCACTCATTAATTTCAGCCTCCTTTACCTGTTCAATGATTTTAATGATATTGATTCCATTCGGGCAGACAGCGATACATCTTCCGCAACCGGTGCAAAGAGGTGTATCATATCTTTCCTTGAAGAATTCCAATTTATGCAGGAAGCGGTTACGGAATCTTTCTTTGGCCGCGCCGCGTGGATTTCCTCCGCCAGCTTCACGTGTATACTCTTCATACATGCAGGAATCCCAGCAACGGAACCGATAGCCTTCATCTCCCCACATCTTGACCTGTATATCAAAGCAATAACAGGAAGGACAGACGTAGGTACACATCCCGCAATTTACACAAGGTTCAGCCAGTTTATCCCACATGGGATGTTCGAACATCCCTTTTAGTTTTTCAGCAACGCCATCATAGTCAACATTTTGTTTGAAAGGCTTCGCTTCAGGAAGTTTGACTTCCTTTTCTTCCAAAAGATCAGCGATTACCGCAGTCACCGCTTCCCCTTTTTCAGTTTTGGTTTCCCAAACATATTCTTTTCCGGTATCACGGATGATAACATCAGCACCGGCAGGATCAGTCGGATTTACTTCCATGGAGCTACAAAAACAGTTGGGTCCTGATTCGTAACAGGCATTCGCAATAATCGTGTTGTTCTGCCTGCGAGCCTTATAGAAACTGTCTTCATATCCCTTGGTCAGGAAAACATCATCCATCGCCAGTATGCCCTTAATATCGCACCCGCGGGCACCGAATATGATGGTTGGATCATAGTTTTCAAAGGTTTCGTCGATATTGATTTCTACACCTTTTTGCTTGATACTGTACATCTTCTCCGTTTGTGGAAAAACTACATTTTTTGGGGGGAGATATACGTTCAGGGCATCCAGCATAAGTGCGTCTTTATCGCTTTCAAAACTTTTCCAAGGATGGAACCCGCTCTGTGTACCCTTCTGCATGGGCACAAAGACTTCGGCACCTTCATTTAGTTTGTTAAAAGCTGTTTGCAGCTTTTCTTTGCTTAAAACCTTCACAGTCTCACCCCCTATAAAAAGTTATCCGGATCGTCTTCTTTGTACATACTGAGAGCAGGTTTTACGCCTTCTTCATATTTCATTCCTGCTTCATACGGTCCAAAGAATTCGTCCACATCTTTGATCAGTTTTTGGTTAATAACCATCAGAGGAATATTAACCGGACAAACACGTTCGCATTCGCCGCATTCAATACAACGTCCGGCCATATGTGACGCCTTCACAATATGATACATCATATTGTCAGTGGTATTATTCTCTCTGCCTACCCACTGCGGTTTCATTTCATCAAAAATACAGGTCCGGCAGTCGCAGGCTACACACACCTGACGGCAGGCATAGCAACGAATACAAGTTGACAGTGTATCTTCAAAAAATTTGTAGCGTTCATCCGGTGACATTGCTTCAATTTCTCTGACCTTTGCAAACCGCTCACCTTCAAAATGTGGTGCTACTTCCTCACCAATCAGTTCATCATAGATGACTGGATTAGGCTGGATACAATCACGACATTTTTTCGCAATGCCTTCTTCTGATTCATTCGCCTTGTTAAATCCGGAATGATTCCTGGCTGCAATCAGAGGGTCTTTCATTCCCGGACAGGGAATGCCAATGATATATAAGCGATCTCTGCTGATCTGATTGTCTTCCATCAGACGCACAATTCCTCTTGAATCGCAGCCCTTGGCAACAACCCCAATCTTCTCTTGACCATCTCTAAATTTCAAAAGAGAATTAGCAATATTATGAATGGAGTATTCGTTAAAAACAAGGTTTTTCGCTTCTTCTACAGTTCTTGCAAAATAGGGTCGGGTTTGAAATGCTTCGCCCCCCTGCTCCCATGCTAGAAATACGTCTACTTGACCCTCCTGTAAAAGCCTGGAAGCAATTTCTTGGATTTTATTTGTTATTTCTTTCATTGCGCATCCCTCAGCTTTCTGTTAGGTCCAAGCTTCTTGACGTCGGTCACTAGTTTCTCCATCGTCTGCTGAAATTTTATTCCTTCTGCACCAGAAATCCATGAGGTCTGATAGCGTTCAGGTTCAACCCCCAAATATTCCATGAGGCTCTTCATCACCGTCTGACGGCGACGTTGATAGTAATTGCCACTACCATAGTGGCAGTCTCCAGGGTGTCACCCGGAGAGGAGTACACCATCGGCCCCCCGGTTAAAAGCTCTTAATACAAACATTGGATCCATACGCCCGGAACAAGGAGTACGGATAATGCGTACATCCGCTGGATATTCCAGATGGTTCAAGCCTGCTAGATCAGCTGCTGCATAGGAACACCAGTTGCAAGCAAACACAATAATTTTGGGTTTCCAGTTATTGGGTGTTTCTATAGACATAATGCATCCACCTCCGATACAAGTTGTTCATCGGTAAAGCCCTGCAGATTCAGCGCCATTGTCCTGCACGCAGGCACACATGCTCCGCATCCCTGACAGAGACTTCCGTTTACTTCCGCTACCTGACGGGTAAAAGGTCCATGACCATGACCACCGCGTTCGTTGATGGTCTTCAAGGAAATTGCATTGTACGGACAAATAGGAACACAGAGTCCGCAACCTGAACATTTCGTAGTATCCACCTTGGAAACCATCGGTTCAGTAGCCAGTTCAGACTTGGAAAACAAGCCACATACTTTTACAGCGGCACCACTCGCCTGCGCTACGGTATCAGGAATATCCTTGGGTCCCTGACAGGTGCCTGCGAGATATACTCCAGCAGCAAAGGTTTCCACCGGCTGAAGTTTTGGATGAGCTTCCTGGAACCATCCATCTTTATCTACGGAAAAACCAATCTTTTTCGCCAGTTCACCCGAGCCTTCAGAAGGTATCATCGCGGTTGCGAGCACAACCAGATCCGCTTCTACCTCAATAGGCAAACCCAAAAGCGTATCTTCGGATTTCAGAATCAGCTTATCTCCGCTCGGATAAATCTTACTGACCCGTCCGCGAATATATTTCGCACCTGCATTTAAAGCACGCTGATAAAACTCTTCATAGTTCTTACCTGCGGTACGAACATCCATGTAGAAGACATAGGCTTCACTATCTTCGATCTTGGTTTTCACCTGATACGCATGTTTGGCTGTATACATACAGCATGCCCTGGAACAGTAACTCTTACCTTTGGTGTCATCCCTTGAACCCACACACTTGATAAAGGCAATTTGTTTTGGTTCTTTTCCGTCTGATGGACGAATGATATGGCCACCTGTAGGTCCACCTGCGGAAACAAGTCTCTCAAATTCAAGTCCGCTGATAACATCAGGATATTTTCCATAACCATATTCGCCATAGGCTTCTTTCCAGTTAAACTGATCATATCCGGTTGACATTACAATGGCGCCAACCTCTACTTCTTCAAACGTATCCACATCATCAAAGTTAATCGCATTGGTCGGACATACTTTTTCACAAACACCGCATTTTCCTTTAGTAAGCATCAAACAGTTATCTGCATCAATGTACGGTTTACCTGGTACCGCCTGGGGAAACAATTTATGGATCGCCGTTCTTTGCCCCAGTCCAAAATTAAACTCATCTGATAATTTTTTGGTTGGGCATTTATCAATACAGGTACCACATCCGGTACAGGCATCCCAATCCACATATTTTGCTTTTTTCTTAACGGTAACACTAAAGTTTCCAATATAACCACTCACCTTGGTTACTTCTGAATAGGTCATCAATTCAATATTCGGATGCTGCGCCACAGCAACCATCTTGGGGGTGCCTATTCAGGCGGCGCAGTCCATGGTCGGGAAGGTTTTATCCAGCTGGGTCATTTTCCCGCCAATCGAGGCCTCTCTTTCTACCAAAACGACTGGATGCCCTGCTTCGGCTATATCAAGCGCGGCCTGCATTCCTGCAATTCCGCCTCCAATGACCATGGCCTTCTTGGTAATAGGGACTGTCGAAGACTGTAGCGGTTTATTGCGAAGAACCTTGGACACGCCCATTCTAACAATATCCTGCGCCTTCTGGGTAGCTTCTTCCCGATTATGATGAACCCACGAGTTCTGCTCCCGAATATTCACCATTTCCATCATATAAGGATTAAGTCCTCCGCTTTCCGTTGCCCTGCGGAAGGTTTTTTCATGCATACGCGGTGAACAGGAAGCAACCACGACCTGTTCCAAATTCTGTTCCTTGATCGCTGTTCGAATCAGCTCCTGGCCAGGGTCTGAACACATATATTTATAGTTGGTCGCATAGACAACTCCAGGTAATGTTTTTGCGTATTCAGCCACTTGCACAGTATCAACGGTAGCAGCGATGTTCGTACCACATTCACAAACAAATACGCCTACACGTTTCTTCATTTACTCCGTCTCCCTTCTCTATGGAAATCACTCTTGACGGAAAAAACCGTCTCATGGAATTATTGGCAGTCTCCCTGACGCTTTAGCTCAGCTGCAACAAATGCTGCCGCGCCTTTTTTCGCCTTTTCTATATCAGTTGCCATCAATTTAGCTAATTTAGCAATTTTCTTGTCGTCCAAAACGGACACCAAGATTCCTGCTTGAGCCTCATCATCAATTAATTTCCCAGCCATTTTATCCGGATTTTTGGAAAAAGCAGTGACAAATGCAGCCACTTTCTTTGGATCTGCTTCTGTTGATGACGCTGCTGTTTTTCCTTTGGCTTTGTTCCCTTTTTCTTTTGCCTTAGCCGCAGCTTCTTGTGCTGCTTTTTCCGCAGCAGCCCTGGCCTCAACGCCACGAGCCTTAACTGTATCCAAATATTTGTCAGCTGTAACAAAGTGTTTGTCCAAGCCAACGGTTTTATATGCATCTCCACATGCGATCGCCAGCAGTTCTGTTACATAATAGATCGGCAAATCAAACTTTTCACCATATTCTTTTTCCACTGCTGCCTGACGCATGTCCAGATTTAACACGCAAAGAGGGCAAGCACTAACAATACACTCTGCACCGGAATCTTTTGCATCTTTAAGCACCCTGTAAAGCATCCGATTACCTACATCCGGTCTGGACGTTACCAATGCTGCACCGCAGCATTCAGTTTTGTGTGACCAGTCAATGGCATCTGCACCCAGTGCCGTCATAATTCGATCCATGGTCTGGGGATCTTCCGGGTCATCCCACCCAGTTTCCTCAACCGGTCGCACCAATAAGCATCCATAATAACAAGCTGCTTTCATGGTTGTAAGGGGTTGGTTTACTTTCTCTTTGATTGCATCGGATCCAATTTTGTTAGCCAGCACATCAAGCACTGAAAGTGTTTCACTGGTTCCCTGCAGTTCCCTATCCAATACCTTTTCGATTTTAGCTTTCATTTCAGGATCATGCTGAATCACATTTTCTGTATGACGGTGACGACTATAACAGGCTGCACAGGGCGCGAGCATACTCAGCCCAGTCTTTTCAGCAATCGCCAGGTTTCTTGCTGGAAGCGCCAGGGAAAGGATCTTTTCGGTGTTGTGTCCCGAGGTAGCCCCACAGCAGTTCCAATCCTCTAATTCCTGAAGCTCAATACCCAGTATCTTTGCTGTACGTTCCATAGACATACGATACTCAATCCCACTGCCATTAGCAGAACACCCTGGATAATATGCTAATTTCATTATTCTTCACCCCCCAGCTTTTCTGCCCGCTCAAAGATTTTCTTGACTTCGTCCCGGGCTTTAATGGTTTCTGGAAGTACTCCAACTTTTCCCCGTTTCATCATCGGCAACCCCAGTCCCATATCTTTCAAAAACTGTCCGGTTGTTAGATTGTACTGTAACATCAATCCTGCTTCGTAGGTTCTGCCAAAATGTTTTACGCCGTTTAAGAAAGCTTTGTTAAAGGCAGCTACCTTTTTATCAGTAACTTTACCCTGTTTCAGTGCCTCACGTCTCATCGCATCCATCAGTGATGCAATATCAACCCCACGTGGACATCTGGCAGTACAGGTTTCGCATGATGCACAAATCCAAATACTTTCAACACTCAACGCTTTGTCTACCATACCCAGCTGTAACATACGGATCACCTGTCGTGGTGGATAATCCATAGCAAATGCTGCTGGACATCCTGCAGTACATTTACCACACTGGTAACAAAGACTAACACTTGTACCAGATTCTTTTTCAATCCTGGCTATAAAAGCCTTTTGACTTTCGGTAGCCGGAGTTAGTTTCACAGCCTGCTCCACTGTTTTCGCCCCTTTCTACAAACCCTATGATTTTTAGGAGATTTCTATCTCAATAACCCTATAAAGATTATTTGAACATAATTCATTTATATAGTGAATTATGTCACTATATATCACTACATGCTAAATAATAAGAGAATATCGCTAAAATTGCAAGATATCAAAAGGCTATATCCAAATATTACGAATATTTTCACATTAAAGCATGTAGGACTTATTTATTATACCGCATTTATGCGTCATACTTTTGTTAAATCGATGTTAATTATACGATTATTTAAACCCGTCTCAATAAATATGATAACCAATGCATCTTTTATAAACTTAACCCATAGAAAAAGCAACGCTCTGAGAAATAAATAGTAGAATTTTACAGGTTGGTCTGATAAGCTAGAAGTGGCTATACTTTTAGAATTCAGAGGATATTATTGATGGTTTCTATTTCTTTTATTAAAAATATATACGGCTTTTCAATTTTCGGGACAAGTTGCTGTTATGCATTTGTTGTTTTGCTTCACCTCATCTTATCCAAAAATCCAGTACGAAAAATGACTTTGTATCTAATATCCGTTTTTGTAATGCTAAGCCTCGGGTTAGCATCTTTAACGCCCTTCATCAATTCCCTCTACACTGAATTTTCTTCTTATCAGTGGGGGATGACAGTTCTTATAACCATTAGTTTGAGCCTACTATTATTGTACTTAATTCCCTTCAAAACGTGGCTGCATAAACACATCACAGGTATTGTCATTTTTTTTGTTTTCGTCATGGTTATAACACATTTCTTTCCATCTGTTTTACCATATGGCAATGCCGTTATTCTTGTAGCCTGCTTTTTTTTACTTATATATGCACTTAGAACTGTAAGCCATACCTTTACAACCTATAAAAATAATGTTTTTTTATTAATATTATTTGTGATTTTTGACCTGTTCTTTCTATACGATCTTTCAGCCATATCCTTCCCTCTGATTCTTCCGTCTTTCACGCTTTCACTTTGGATAACACCACTTTTGCTTCTTGCCCTTATTTACTATATTTTGGACCAAAGAGTTCTCGAATCGCAACAGAACCTTGCGGAAGAACTTAAGCATTTGAATGAAAGTTATTCTGAAGCACGGGAAAGCATAGAGGATGTAGTGATTTTTCTGGCACGTACCATTGATGCAAAAGACAAATATACAGAGGGTCATATTGAACGAGTAAGTCAGTACGCAGTATTCCTCGGAGAACGCATCGGTCTTTCTACCGAAGAACTGGAAACGCTTCGAGTTGGTGCGATGGTACATGATATTGGGAAAATTGTCGTTGATCTGAATATACTAAATAAACCAGGGAAACTCACCGATGCTGAATTCGAAGAAATCAAATTACACCCATTGGTAGGCGAAGAAATCTGTCGCCCGTTAAAGTCCCTGGAAGAGGTCATAAAAATTGTTCGTTATCACCATGAAAAATTGGACGGTTCGGGTTATCCTGATGGCATTACCGGTGACGACATCCCTATTGAAGTGAGAATAGTAACCATCGTTGATATTTTTGATGCATTAACCACAGATCGTTCTTATAGAAAAGCGATGAAGATGGATGATGCCATCCGAATTTTACGAGAAGATGCAGTAGCTGGCAAACTAGATCATGGACTAGTTGAGGAATTTATCGACATGCTCAGCGATCTGCATGGTTATGGCGTGTAAAAGCTAAAAGGGAACCGAATTAAATAGTAAATTAACTGTTACTACTCAGCCATTGACAAAATAATAACTCAAGTTTCGACAGTTGGCGGATTATGCGGCATAAAGTTGGTTAGTTGGTCAGTTGGAAAGTTGGAAAGAATAGACACGGATTAACACGGCTGAGTAGTAACAATTAACTATTTAATTCAGTTCCCTTTTTAGATCTGTTTAGCCTCGAAGTGTTGCTACGATTCGCATCGGTTCTATGAGAAGATCCAGTGCATCCAGGATATTGGTAACAACGATATCCGCTGCATGCAA
>JAYEHK010000153.1:0-10067 GCA_034659475.1 Bacillota bacterium
TTAATATTACTGCAAATCCCGCCCAGATGCCATTCGTAAACCCACAAAAAAAGAGCAGAACTTTTCATTCTGCCCGATCATTTACTGACGCCTGTTTCGCAAAAGACAGTTTATGCGACATAAAGTTAGTTGGTTAGTTGGTTAGTTGGTTGGTTGGTTGGTCAGTTGGTTAGTTGGACAGTTGGAAAACTGAATAGGGTGTAGAATGGGACAAGCGGTGTCTGACCCCAACAATATTGGAACTCTGCGTATCTAGATAATTGGGTGGTAACGCTGCATGAAGGGAGCCAGGCTCCTAACTTATTCGCAATACGTAATGGAAACTAATTTATTTTCTGAATAAGTTAAGAGCCTAGCACCTTTTTTGCTTTTGGAGTCTGTTTCCGTTCTCACGTGGTCCGTTCCGCGGCAGGAATTAACCTAGCTTTGGTTAAGGGTTAGGGGTTAGGGGGTTAGACGCTTCGCGTCAAACATTTTCCTCACCCCTCACCCCTCACCCCTAACTCTTTACTCCTTATTGAAATAGTCTGCCGTGTAAGAGGAGGAAATTATATTGACATCCCTTCTGAACCGTTCCAACTAACCACCTGACCAACTGTCCAACTAACCAACTGACCAACTTTATGACGCATAATCTGTCTACTGCGCAATATTACTACTTTGTATCGTAATTAGGGTTACGGGATGTATTCGTCGAGGTTTTCGAGGGCGTCGTTCAAAGCGTTTTCGTTGGGGAATTCAGAGGATTGGTTTTCGATTGGCACACGAACCTGTACGGGCAGCGAATCTATCCTAATAGCTGTGACTTTTTGCAGCACATCATGTTCGTTGTCAGGGCCTCTGTAAATTGCCACCATTCCTTTATAAGGTTTTAACCGCCACTTATCTTTATCCGCAGGACACCAATCATCAATCTTTTGATGAATGAGAAGACTTCCATTTTCGTAAACCACATAGAATTGATTAGCTTCTGTATAACGCTCTTTAATATCTTCCACGGTTAATCCATTGATTGATGCTCTATTATCGAAATTATCAATAACAATTCTATTAGAACGCAGATATTCTTTTTCAAAAACCACCGGCGTTTCTTCATCTATTTTTTCCACTTTTTCCTGAACCTGCACCACTGGCTTCTGTATTCCAGATGTTACATCATTACTGCGAAATACATCCGCCATAATATACCCCAAACCAAAACTGGCAAGTAAAACAGAAAACAAGAAAATATTCGTTTGTTGTTTGTTCATTGATATCACCTCTATCAGCGATTTTCCCCTTTTTTTCACAGTTTATACCTGCTGTAGAAAAAACACTTTTTGCGGTATAATATAAACAAGTAAATTATCGCACGAAGTCAACATTGGGGACGGTTTTAGGGTTCAATCGGAAGTTTTGCGCAAAATAAGGCCCAGTCATCTTGTTCATTGATGACCGAGCCTTAATCAAACATTCGCAAAATTTTTGATTGCCCAAGAAGAAGGAAGTCGCGAGTGGCGAAAACAGTTTCTTCTCTATGGAATTTCAATCTTTTTCGACATGGCCAAAACTGTTCTATCCACCATGTTTACTGGATTTAGTGTATTATAACACGATTTGATTGACATCGTAAATAGGCCATCGCGATAGCGATTTCGTTCTTCTTATTGTTGACTTCACATTATCTGTATTCTCTGAATGAAGAATGATTTACGAAGAAAGGCGCAAAACTAGTAGTGAAGAGTTTCATTGAAAGGATGGATTTATATGACTGATATCGTTTGTAATGAGAAAATCCTGCAGACCTTAAATAATATCGATAATAATATCTTGGATTACCAATCCCTATACGCTGAATATCATGAAACCCATCACACCTTTGATTTTTCATCATTTATTGAGTCAAACGACATCGACGCCTTTGCAGCACCCATGAACATCATGCTGAACGTTGGAGAGATTTTTTAACCCAGTAATGAATGTAACCGTTGCACAGAAAAATAAGAGGGCGTGTCTCATGACACGCCCTCTTATTTTTATTTTATTTAATAGATCAGGACAGCTTCTCCATGAGTTCATCAGATATGGAGAAGTTCGCGTAAACGTTCTGGACATCGTCGTGATCTTCCAGTACATCAACAATTCTTAGTACTTTGCCAGCCGTCTCTTCATCGGTTATTTCCACCGTATTCTGCGGAAGGAAAACCAGATCCGCATCCTCTATGGTTACTTCCTGCTCAACCGTCTCTTTGACATCCATAAAGCTATCAACCGAGCTAATAACTTCAATGATATCTTCATCTTCTCTTACATCATCGGCACCCATTTCAATCGCTGCCAGCATGAAGTCTTCCAGATCCATTTTGAGCTCTTCCCGGTTGATAGTAATCAATCCGACTCTATCAAACATCCACGAAACACAGCCTGTTTCCCCAAGGTTGCCATTATATTTGGAGAACAGATGGCGGATATCGGATGCTGTACGATTGCGGTTGTCTGTAGCAATATCCAGCATAACCGCCACACCCCCTGGAGCATAGCCTTCATACATGAATTCCTCCAGCATATCGCCGCCCATTTCCCCGGTACCTTTTTTTATCGCGCGGCTAATATTATCATTGGGCATATTAATGGCTTTCGCCTTTTGAACCACCAGCTTAAGCTTGGAATTACTTTCAGGATCTCCCCCGCCCATACGAGCAGCAATGGTGAGTTCTTTGGCAACTTTGGTGTACTCCTTGCCTTTCTTTTCGTCAATACGAGCCTTTTTATGCTTAATGGTCGACCACTTGGAATGTCCAGACATAAAAATCCTCCTTTTGTTTAAATTACCAGATACCTGGAATCATTTTGCGGGTTACTTTTTGATAATTTTCATAATCCTCACCTAACTGCTTGATCATAAATTCTTCCTCAATGCGAATTCGATAAATCAGAGCAGGTACAGTTAAGCATACAATGATAAGCATCGCACCCCAGGAATTAAACACCATAGGAATCGCAATAAAACTGATAAATGATCCCAGATACAGTGGATGTCTGATTCGACGATAGGCACCCTCTACAATCAGTTTATGGTACTGATAAACAGCCACCCTGGGGTTGAAATATTTGCCGATAGAACGGAACCCCGACCACCGAACATAGCATGATATTAAAAATAAGATAAAACCTATGTAGATCACATATGGTTCCCACACAATAACGCGGGTGACATGGATTTCCACAAAGTCAATTGTAGCAAAAAATAGTGCTGCAATAAAGGATAGCTGCAAATACAGATAGGACTTTTGATCTGAATCTTCGGTCACAAAATCATCCGGATCCTGATAGATCCACAATTCCGTTGCAATCGCCCAAAATCCATAAAGCAAAAAAAAACTCATGATAACCCAGAAGTCAAACCGAGGAAGCTGCTGCCACCCCATATATCCCACATATGCAAATACAGCTACTGCAATGATGATTCGCGTTAGATTATTTCGCAACCTTGTATTCATAGTCCCCTCCCTTTTTTAATCACGGGAAACAACAGCAATCGGAGGCATCTTTTTCTTATGTTCACTTTTTTCCATCATCGATTTTATGATCGCAACTTTATCTGGTTCCCCTTCCCCCGTTTGGAGGAAACGATCAATGCTTTCATAACGAACGCCCATTTCAATCTCATCGGTTTGTCCCTGCCATAATCCACCTGAAGGCGCCTTTTCAATGACAGAGGACGGAACTTCCAAATAACGTGCCAATTCATAAACTTCTTCCTTGTAGAAATCCCCCAGAAGCTGAAGATCAACGCCACTATCTCCATACTTCGTAGCATAACCGACAGCAATTTCGCTCTTGTTGCTGGTTCCCAACACCAAATAATTTTTAGACTGGGCACAAAAATAAAGACAAAGCATTCTCAGACGAGGCTTGATATTTCCCCTGATCATTCGCCCCAGATCGCCATCCTTCTTGCGGAAACCTTCTAACTGTGTAACCAACATTCTATAAGCATCATCCAGTTCAATCAACTGATTTGGCATATCAAGGCTTTCAACAACAGACTGCCCATCCAATAAATCTTGAAAATTACTCTCGCAGGGAAGAAACAACCCCATGCAATGAGTCGGAAACGCTTTCTTGGCAATTGCAGCTACTACAGCTGAATCCACACCCCCACTGATTCCAACTACAACACCCCTGCAACCTGCTTTTTCCACTTCGTTACGAAGCCAGTCCACCAGTTGAGCTGTTACGATTTCTGCATTCACAATAAGGTCCCCCTATTCATCAAATAGTTCAGTTGACATATACTTTTCTGCACCGTCCGGCGCAATCGCAAGCACGCGATATCCAGGCCCTGCCATTTTCGCTTTTTGCAGGGCAACAAAGATCGCTGCACCAGACGATATACCAAGCAGCAATGCTTCTTTACGTGCTACGATCCTACAGGTATTAATGGCATCTATATCATCTATCGCCATGATTTCATCAACCAAATCTAAATTCAACAAAGAAGGAATAAATCCTGCTCCAATGCCTTGAATTTTATGACTTCCTGGCATTTTCCCACTGATTACGGCGGAATTGGCGGGTTCTATTCCTATCATCTGAATAGAAGGAATTTCCTTTTTTAAGCCTTCGGCAATGCCCGTGATTGTTCCTCCAGAGCCTATTCCCGCTACAATCGCATCAAGTTTTCCATCCATCTGTTCCAGGATTTCCAATGCGGTACTTCTGGCATGACTTTCTGCATTGGCATGGTTATCAAACTGTTGAACCCAAAAATACTTTTCATCGTCTTCAGCCAATTGCCTGGCTTTCTCAACAGCCCCTGCCATGCCTTCTTCTGCCGGGGTAAGAACAAGAGATGCACCGTAAGCACGCATAATCTTCTTTCTTTCTTCACTCATGTTTTCAGGCATCACAATAACAACCTGATACCCTTTGACACTGCCTGCCATCGCTAGTCCAATACCGGTATTCCCACTGGTTGCCTCAAGAATAACCGAGCCTTTCCTTACCAGACCATCCTTTTCCGCTTTTTCTATCATAAATAGTCCGGGTCGATCCTTGATACTGCCCCCTGGGTTAAAACCCTCCAGCTTTACATAAACCTCTCCCTCATCGGGCCCCGTCATCCTACCTAATCGTAAAATCGGTGTTTGACCAATTAACTCCAGTACATTTTCAGCCACCCTCATAATGGTTCCCCCTTTTATCTTATCTATGAAACTGCTCCATCAAGCGTTTTGCGACGAATACAGCTGCACGGGCATCCTCTGAATAGGCATCTGCTTTGATTTTATCTGCATATTCCTGATTTAATACAGCACCCCCAACCATCACATAGCAAGGAAGTCCCTGTTCCTTTACCCCATCTATCACATCCTGCATCCGGGGCATGGTAGTGGTCATCAATGCACTTAAGCCAATAATATCGGCCTTTTCCTTTCGGGCCGCATCCAAAATCGTTTCAGCCGGAACATCCTTGCCCAGATCAACAACCCGGAACCCATAGTTTTCCAGTAAGACAACAACGATATTCTTTCCAATATCATGAATATCCCCTTCAACCGTTGCCATCACAACAACACCCGTTTCCTGCCCGCCATCTTCAGCCAAGAGTGGTTTAACAATGGCAAAAGCCCTTTTCATTGTCTCGGCCGCCCTCATCAATTGAGGAAGGAAATACTGTTTCTTATCATATGCCTCACCAGCTTTTTCAATCCCTGGAATAAGACCTTTATTGACTACCTCCAAAGGGTCCAGCTTTTCTTCCTGTAGTGCTTTATGCAAAAGATGCTCTATTTCTTCCTTATCGCCGGAATAAACCGTTCCTCTGATCTCATCCACGATGCCCTGGTTTTCCGGCACTTTTTCACGGACAGGAGACGGTGCCGACGTCACTTTCAGCTCCTTACCTGCTAACAAATCAGGAATGTTACATGTCTCACAGACCGGGTGGCGCAGGCCCTTCTTGGCTTTATAGTCTTTGTATTGATCAATATAGGCTGAACAATTCTTATCACGATTTAGCAACACTGCGGTTGCCCGATTCGCATCCATCATACGGTCATCGAAAGGATTCATGATAGGCAAGTCCAAACCGGCTTCCCAGGCCATCGTCAGATAGGCCGAGGTTAAAACATCACGTGCAGGAAGTCCATGTGATACATTACTGATTCCCAGCACTGTCCCCACCTGAAAGTCTTCCTTAACTTTTCTTAATGCTTTAATGGTTTCCATTACCTGCCCCTGTTCAGCAGACGCTGTTTTAACTAGGCAATCAATATATATATCTTCATCCCGCAAGCCATAGCCCTTAGCTTTTTCGTAAATCTTTCTGGCAATGCGCAAACGTCCTTCAGCCTCATCCGGAATCCCGCTTTCATCCAGACATAAACCCAGCACCGCTGCGCCATACTTTTTTGCCAGGGGCAGAACAACCTCCAGATGAGAATCTTCCCCCGTGGTTGAATTAATGAGTGGACGCCCTATGAAGGTTTTGAGACCTTCTTCCAACGCACTTGCATCCGTGGTATCTATCGACAGGGGACAGTCCACTGCGCCCTGAATAACCTCCACCGCCTGCTTCATCGCTTTGGCTTCATCAATCCCTGGAACGCCCATGTTTACGTCCAGTATTGGCGCCCCTGCCTCCACCTGTTTTCTGGCTTCGTCAGCTACTACCTGCATTTTTCCGTCTTTAATGTCCTGGGCCAGTTTTTTTCTGGCGGTTGGATTGATACGTTCCCCAATCATCGCCAATGGTTGATCCTCCCCAATGAAAACATGTTGAGAACGGGAAGCAAACGCAAAGTGATGTCTGGGCGTAATCTTACGCGGAGTGAGCCCTCTTAAAACAGACGCCATCGCCTGAATATGCAGCGGTGTAGAACCACAACAGCCTCCGATGATATTTGCACCTGCATCCTTTAAACGAATGGCATACTCGGCCATTTCGTCCGGACTGTCCGGAAATACCGTCTCATTATTAATCAATCGGGGAAGACCCGCATTGGGTTCAACAGAAAGATACAAACTGCTAAACTGGGCTAACTGCTTTATAACAGGCAGCAGTTCCTTTGCCCCTCCTGAACAATTTGCACCAATCGCCAGCGGTTGAAGTGCTTCCAAAACGATCATTGCCGTGATTGGATCGGTTCCCATCATGGTCCTTCCGTCCGTTTCAAAAGTCATATGGGCAATGACAGGAAGGTTCGTATTCTGCTTCGCAGCAATTAAAACAGCCCTCATTTCCCCAACATCTGTCATCGTCTCTATGGATATGAGATCTACTCCTGCTTTTTCGCACGCCATAACCTGTTCAGAATACACCTCATAGAGTTCATCAAACGTTGCTTCCCCCATGGGGCGAAGCAGTTTACCAGTTGGGCCAATCGAAGCAGCGACCATCGCTTTCCCTTTCGCTGCACGCCTGGCTATTTTCACCAGTTCCCCATTGATTTCCTGCACACGATCTGCCAGATTGTATTCAGCCAGTTTATATCGATTAGCCCCAAATGTGTTAGTTTGAATAATATCTGATCCTGCTTCAACATACTGCCGGTGAATAGCAACAAGCGTCTCTGGATTTTCAACTCCAAACAGTTCCGGACATTGTCCCGGCCCCATTCCCCGTTGTTGAAGCATGGTTCCCATAGCCCCATCCAAAAGCAAGACCTTCTGCTTCAATAAACTTTCAATATCAATGGACACAAAACCACTCCTTTAGTTCTTTATCCTACCTGTCAGTATCATAATCCGTCTTACAGCAAACCTTATCGATAGTGTAAACCAAGATTCCCTTGGAAAAGTGAATAAGTCTTCTTGTTTGAATGAATCTTTCACCCACTGGGCACTTATGCATTCAAACTCACCACCAGCATCCGAATGTATAAACAAAATCCCCCTTATTACAGGAGGAAATATTACCAGAGATGTTTTTAATTATTTGTGTTTAGTGACTCTATACCAGCAGGGGTTATCTATTTATACCGCACCAGCTTATTCCTGATTTTTCAATAAATCCGCGGAGGTGGTCTCGTTCTCCGACACTTCATCTACTACTATTTCCACATTTGTCTTTACAGTTTCCGTTTTCGGTACTACCGATGGATCATCCAGTCGAACCGCATCCTCAAATTCCTTCTTTACACCACTGGTTGCCTTCTTAAATTCATTCAGCCCTTTTCCCATCGACTTAGCTACCTCTGGCAATTTCCCAGGACCTACAACGATCAACGCAATCAAAAGTATGAACACAAGCTCCCATGGTCCTATATTCCCAATAAAGCCAAACATAATGACCTCCCTGTATCAAATTTATTTATTCGGTGATTCTATTTTACCTTCCACAGTCATTAAATAGCAAATTTTTTATACAATTTCAATTATTCCATATGCATTTCGCATTAGACAGATAATCCGAAGTTGGGATAAGGGAACGAATAGACGCAGACTTTTTAGTTGGACAGTTGGTTAGTTGGAAAGTTGGAAAACTGGATCGTATTAGAAGTTAGAATGGGACAGAGGACCGATAGAACGCAGGCTCGCTTTTCTCGCACGCTGATCCGCTACGCGGCTCACTCTTCGAGTACCACCGATACTTCCTTCGGTCGTTATTAATGTTGCTGATTCACGCTGTTTTTTTGTATATTTTGGGGGAACTTCTGCCACCTCTGAATTGCCGGGAACTTTTAATTAACTAAAAACGTATTTCCAATTATTAAAACAGCGTACATCAGCAACATTAATTACGACCAACGGGAGTATCAGTGGTCCCCATAGGGGGTGTGCCCGAAGGGCCAGCGTGCCCGCCTAGCGGGCCTGTGTTCTATCGTTCCCTTGTTCCTTTCCAACTTACCAACTTACCAACTGTCCAACTAACCAACTATAAAAATCAGCGTCAATCATAAAAATCCCCCTAACGGGGACCACTGATGTTCGCTCCGCTCACTAATTAGGTTGCTGCGTTTATCAGCGTCTATTCAACTTCTCTTTTTGTTGCGCATTATCCGTCTAATTCGCAATTGAAAGAACCAATAATAAATGCAAAAAACAGAGAGAAGAACTTGTGGTTCTTCTCTCTGTCAATTCTATTTATTATATAAGCACTTATTGATTAGGCCTGCACATCTGTATCTGTTGACTGTATCACCTCTTTGGGCGGACGGCCCAGGGCGAATAGAACGATCAGGACTAAGACGATAACGCCCAGACCATAGTTCATGGTGGCAGCAGTGTTATCCACACTTGGAGTCATATACATATAGACAACAGCTGACTCGGCTCCCTCAGGTTTACCAAGAAAAGTACTGGCCTGTGCTGCATTATCCTTTAATGCAGATACGA
Source organism: Bacillota bacterium (assembly GCA_034659475.1). Taxonomy (GTDB): domain Bacteria; phylum Bacillota; class Syntrophomonadia; order Syntrophomonadales; family Syntrophomonadaceae; genus JAYEHK01. The sequence goes on from JAYEHK010000153.1 coordinate 9,322, forward strand.
TTGCGGGAACCGATTGCATTGTGGTTAAGCCGGCACTAATTGTTTCCTTGGCCGTTCCAGACCCTGCTCCGATTTTTCCAGTCCCATCAATAATCATATCCACACCAGGAATAAGTTTACCATTCATGGCACTCTGGAAATATGACAATGCATAAAGAACACTACCCGGTTTTCCATTAATCATAACCTTGGCAGGATTACCATTAGCATCTAGATTCCCCATGCCAAAGACCATCATTCCCAAACCGCCATTCACTTTTCCCAGGCTGTCAGACAATTTCTCGGTCCCGGCTGCAACCGTTGTCACGCTGGCCGGGAAAGGCATTGTACCGCCGGGAATAATAAGAGTTCCGCCATCTCTCAAAACCGTTACATTCGTGCCTATGGCAAATAGCTTAGGATTGATTGCTTGATCAATCACTGCTTCTGCCGGCGTACCTGCGAGCAAGCCCTTTAAATAATTTACATCATTATAAACACTCGTTGAAGTGGACGGAGCAACCGATTCCTCACCTGGTTTACCCACAAAGGTTTCCAGACCGTTCAAGACCTGCTTCTGGCCTTCAAATGCAGGAATCAACTGGGTGTCCATCGCCTTTTTACTCAACGTGACAGCCTCTTGAACACCCGGTTTGTTACCGTTGGCATCGGTTCCTTTTTCGGTGTCATAACTGGCTGCATCAAACAGAGGATTTGACAATCCCAACCGAATCTTTTTCAGATTATCAATAAGAGAAGCAACCCCA
>JAYEHK010000154.1:0-10032 GCA_034659475.1 Bacillota bacterium
AAATCAGCGTTTATTAACTAAAGAAAGGTGATCTAAAATGCATCATTTTAAACATATATCAATATTCTTCCTGTTTATCTTCCTCGCAGCCTGTCTGATCGGCCAGGGTGCATTTCCGCAGACTGCGTCCGCACAAACCGCAGTCATTAACACCGAGGTTGTGAATATTCGTTCCGGACCGGGAACGAACTATCAGGTATCCGGGAACCTTCTTAAGGATGCCGAAGTAGACATCCTGGAAAAACAGGGCGAATGGAGCCAGGTGCGCTTCGGCTCGGTAAGCGGATGGGTACATAATGATCTGTTGAAGTTTAATCAGCCTGATATCTATCTTCAGGTGATCAATGGGCCGATTAATGTACGGACAGGTCCTGGAACATCCTACAGCAAAGCAGGGATGATTGATAATCAGGCGATTTATCCAGTTGTGGGACAAGAAAACGACTGGTACCAGATTCAGCTATCTGACGGAAAAATGGCATATGTAGCCAATTGGCTGGTCAGTGAAGTACAGAACCCAGCGACTGCGCCCAGTGAACCGGTTAAACCGCCACAGGATGCAGTACAGCCGGCAACCCCGCCTGTAGATCCGCTGGCAGCGCCAACTGTGATACTAAATGGAACCAAGTTAATCTTTGATGTACCCCCGATGATTGAAAGCGGACGAACCATGGTGCCGCTTCGAGCCATCTTTGAAGCCATGGGCGCAACAGTTAACTGGAATAATGATACCCGTACCGTAACGTCTCAACGCAGTGGGATTGAGATCGTACTGCCGCTGGGTTCTCTGAGCCCGACCATTAACGGAACCACCTATCAGTTGGACGTACCGGCCAAGATTGTCAATGACCGCACCCTGGCACCCCTGCGTTTTGTGGGCGAGGCCTTCGGAGGTGAGGTCGGCTGGGATGGTGCTACGCGTACTGTAACCATAGTTATGGAGGATGAAATAGCTTCTCCCCCCGATACCACTACGGGGGAAGTTGTCATCACCGTCAAAGGCGATGAGGTCAATTTGCGCAGTGGCCCATCTACTGGCTACGATAAAGTGGACAGCGCACTGGGAGGTGAGGATCTGGCGGTGCTTGCCCAGCAGAACGGCTGGTATCAGGTAAGCCGTGGCGGGCGAACCGCATGGGTTGCCGGATGGTTGGTAGAAGCACGCACGTTGCGTGATGGAAATATTGATTCTTCAACAGATAACGCTTCTGATAACGAAAATGATCAACAGGAGAAGCCCCAGGATGGACATGGATATACCGAAGAGGATGGCATATCCATAGAAGACGATGACCTCAATCGTCGGGGGGATGAAAACGCTCCGGTTGACGACGGATTCCTTACCATTGCTACCCGTCTCACACCAGATGGATATCGTCTGGTCATGAAAACAGCAGAGCCCGTTGAGCCAGAAGTTATTGAAAGTAAGGAAGGTAAGAAAGTGCTCTATACCTTCAAAGATGTAGCGGTAAAAACAGCAAGAGATGAAGCCTACTTCTTTATAGGAAGCGGAAAGAACGCACGCATTCCCATCGTGGCACAGACGGTAGGAGATACCACTTGGGTCACCGTTGAAATCCCACGTGCTTATCATTATACAACCACCGTTGAGGAGGACGGATGCAAGCAGGTGTTTACCATTCCATCGCAGCTGCTGGAGGTGCAGAATATTTTACTGAATAACGGGAATCAGATCGTGGTTTTACGTGCGACATCCGGTATGGAATATCAGGAAGCCTTCAGGAACGGTACACTGACATTGACCCTCCCAGAAACCAGCATCGGATTTGTCCGAGACAGCTATGCATTCTCCGGTGTGGTATCAGGGATGACCGTGGAAGAAAATAATGATGGCAACGGTGTGCAGATTCAGGTGTTTACTGGAGGAGATCTGGATAACTATCAGGTTAGCCGCAGTCTGAGCGGAGACATGATCAGCATTATCCTTGGCAATAAAAATCAGATAACTACGCCTGAAGATCCGGAAAACCCGGTGACCATTGTCATTGATCCCGGGCACGGAGGAAAAGATTCCGGTGCGATCAGCAAAGCCAGAGATCTGTATGAAAAAAATGTCGTATTGCCGATCAGCCTTCAGGTAAGAGATCTTCTCAAAAAAGAAGGCTATAAAGTCATCATGACCAGAGATGATGATACCTATGTAGGGCTAAATGAGCGAGCCGAGATTGCCAATAAGGCAAAAGCCGATCTCTTCGTGTCCATCCATGCTGATTCGGTAGAAAGTACTGTGCCCAATGGGACCGGAACATTCTATTATGCACCATCAGATAACCCCGCCTTAAGCAAACAGCAATACCAGCGTTCTCTCTTAGCAGATCTACTGCAAAAAGCGATGCTGGAGAAATGTGGGCGAGCGGATCGGGGGATCAGACAGGGAAATTTTTGCGTACTCCGCGAAACAAATATGTCCTCTGCCCTGGTGGAGACAGCCTTTATCAGCAACCCGGTTGAAGCAAAGCTTCTTGGTAAAACAACATTCCGAACCCAGGCAGCAGAAGCCATCGCCGAAGCGATCCAGAAATACGTAAAACTCATGCTGTAGAGGACCGTCCTCCCCCCCGTAGGCGGGAATGAATTCCCGCGCTGAAGCACATCTCGCCCTAATAATGTAACCAAATTCAAAACAAAAAAAACACATAACACCTTAAAAAACACGAACACAAAGGGGAGGCTTCAGCCTCCCCTTCTCTAAAAACCTTCCGGACATCAATAACTATCACCACCCCCGTAGCAGGAAATCACGGGTAGCAAACATCTGGGCATATTTTTCGATTAACTCCTTACGCCTTACCCCCTAAAAAAAAGTCAGCGTAAGTCCAGAAAGTCTGCGTCGTCCGCGTCCATTCAACCGAAATACACCCACTAAATATTGGAAATAACACATTAAATCCTTCCGATAACATCCAATTACCAGAAATTTACCAGATTAACTCCCAGATCAATCCCATATACAACAAAATCTTACTATAGGAGAAAACCTCCATTCTTTCAAGGCTTCGCAACCTCTTACTCATTCATCAACAAAACCCCCATAAAAACAAAATAAAAAATAATATAGAAAAAACAGAAAAATATCGGAACAAAATTCGACGCCATGTCGTCATAAGATACGAACCCAAAAAGTGAATCGTAGTTTATCCAGCGGAAGGGGGAGATAGACATACATAACCAGGAAACACCTGAATGGTTATCAGAACAGTCTAAAACCCACAGAAGCAAAAAACACACGATTCAACAGGTGCGTTAAAAAATGACGCGATCACCTAAATAAAATATTATTTATAGAAAAGGAGAGAGCAAACACATGTTGAAAAAACACAACAAACTTATTATGGTTCTGGTGCTCGTAACATTTATGTTCAGCATCGTCGGCAGTGCAAGTGCAGCAACCTTCAGTGATGTAGCTGGAAACGACGCCGAAGCATCTGCTGTCTACAAGCTCAATTCTCTGGGCATTATCGATGGTTATCCTGATGGAACCTTTGGTCCGGAAAAAACCATCACCCGTGCAGAATTTGCAAAAATCGCTGCTTATACAGCCGGACTTGAGGCTGTAGCAACTGGAATGACTGGCGTTCCTTCCACATTCAGCGATGTTGCCACTGACAACTGGGCGAACGGCTGGATCAACGTAGCATCCACTCAGGGATATGTAAAAGGTTATCCGGATGGAACCTTTGGTCCTGAAGCACAGATCAGCCAGGCTGAAGTTATCACCGTTCTCTTAAGAATCCTTGGCTACAATGACAACCTGGCTGGCAACTGGCCTGCAGGCTACATTGCCAAAGCAGCTAACCTGGGCGTTCTTGATGACATCACCTTCTTAGCAAACAAAGCTGCTACCAGAGGTGAGGTAGCTGTACTGGGTGGCGCAACTCTGGACGAAAATACAGTTGAGTACTTAGCTTCTGATAATGTTTTCCAAGCAAATACGATTACCCTGTTAAGTGATAACTTTGATAAGGCCAACACCGTGAAAGAGGTCTTAGTTAAAGAAACAAAATTAAAAAACAATGAGTATGCCATGACGGTATACGATTTCGATGCTGAAGATGCAGCGGATAAGGAATACCCCGTAACCTTTTCTAAAGACGTAGTTGTGAGCGGAGCTCCTAGCATTTTCGCTATGGATGGAAAAATGATCGACTATGTTATTAACGATGATGCTGAAGCTGTATTTGTTAAAGTAAGAACCGATGCTGCTGCAGACGTATTTGGCAAAGTAGAAAATTACAACGAGACAGCTCGCACCGTTGAAATTGATGACACTGATTATGACCTGGCAGATACCTTCTTTCTTTATGATTTTAACGATCAAGTTGGCTTGAAGGTAAATTGTGATGATCAAACAATACTTACCACTACCGGTGATGCAAATGCATGGACTACTATATTGAAAGACAAAAAAGTTACACTGTCCTTCAACGAAGATGCAGAAGTTATCTACATCGAGAAATTAAGTCCTAACGCAACCTATGTTGTTAACACAGTAAAAGATGATTACATTAAAACCAAAACAGGTACACGTATTACTGGTCTTGATAAAGATGATGTCTTTGTAACCCGCAATGGTGCTGTTGTGAGTGCTAGTGACCTACAGGAAGGTGACCTGGTTTATTGGGTGAAAGATGCAAAACGCGGTTTTGATACCTATTTGATGGCTCTTTCTAACACGGTTGCTGGAGAAGTAACCAAGATCAAAGGCGAGAGCATTTACATCGATGGTACTAAATACACCAAGGCTGGTGATACATCTAAACAGGGTCTTTACATGGAAGATGAAGATGAAGACGAAGTAACAAATGTTGATGACTTTATTGGTGAACAGATTACTGCTTATCTCGATGGCAATAATGAAGTTGCTTACATTACTGGTTCAACTGGTGAAGACCAGAGTGATATCGTAGCAGTTATTCTCAATTCGGGAGTGGACACTACTAAGGGAAGCAAGACCCATTGGGCAAAACTATTCACTGAAAATGGAACTGAAGTAACCTATGATATTGACAGCGACTATTATGATGACAATGATACTGCCGTTGACGCATACCTTGCCACTGCAAAAGAAGGTACGCTTATTTCAGTAAAATTGAATGCTGATGGTGAAATCAAGGACATTGACTTGGTTGATTCTAACAGCGTAGCTCCCATTGGTCAAACACCTGCTAAGATTGGTTCAGTTTACTCCATCGATAACGCTGAAAAAGATTGGGATCGTTTGGATGCAGATGGTTACAAGTATGTAAAAGACGACACCGTAATTTTTGACATGGGTTACACCTACAAACTCGACGCTAGTGACAACGTAACAGATGTAGTAAAAGATGATGATGCTAAACTGGCAACATGGGCTGACATTGAAGACTTAGGAAGCATTTTCGCTGACGTTTATGCAACAGATGATCAGATTGATTACATTGTTGTGAAAAACAGTGGTGGTGTTGTTTCCACAGATATCAATGGCATATTTGACGTAGCTTACAAGACTGGCGATGACATGGTTGACGTCTATGTTGATGGCGAACTCAAGAGCTATGAATATGATTACACCGATGGCGAGGATCTGCTACAAGGTGGAATCTACACCGTTGATGTGGATAGCAGCAATGAAGTAACTAGTATTGCATTTGCTACCGAAACCGCCATTGGTACTGTTCGGGAAGATGGAATAATGGATGGAAGCAAATCGTTCGAAATTGGTGCAACGACTAAAACCACCTTTAAGACGAGTGCAGATACTGTATTTGTTAAAGTTAACGATGACGAACTGGAAGTTTCCGAATACGACGCAATAGATGAAGGTGACATCCTGTTAGTTCTCGAAGGTACAGATGCTGATGCTGGAACGTCTGAGATTGTTATCATTCTTGATAGCGAATCCACTGACTACGCAAAAATTAAGACTGCAGTGGGTGTAGCAGGAACAGATCTGGACTAATTGGTCGATAGATCTAAAGATCTTGGTCTAAAAAGAGAACCGGGGCATCTTAGATGCCCCGGTTCTTTAATATTATGATTATTTCATAAAAAAATAACGGCACAAAATGACAAAATAAATACATTAGAATAACAAAAAAGTAAATATATAACCAAATGACAGCAAAAAGGACTCCGCAGGTGATGTGCTTCCATAAAGGTAGATGGGTCAAATAATAAAAACCTACTACCAGAAAGGGGGAGCATAGCACAATGACGGAGTCCTTTTGTTGGTTTATTTCTCGACTTTTTTACGAATAAAGACAACTGCACCAAATGACAGCAAACCAAGAAAAAGAATCACACCAGAATTCGCATAAACTGCACGTTTTTGCTCTTCAAATTGCTGATTTTCATGACTGACTTGTTGTTCAATATCCTGGGGGTTGAACTCGGGGTACTGTTCTTGTACTTTGGGTACCTGTACCTGCCAGAAGTTCAGCGCGTTTTGATGCCGTTCAACCTGCTTCTGCCACCCCGCATACTGCCATCCTAGGCCGACCAAGACTAGAACCAGAATACCGACACTTATCCACTTTTGAATTCTACTCATCATTTCTCTCCTCGTCATTAAATTTTCCTAAACTATTTTCCTCCGAAGAGACAAAAAAATCAAGGTAATAATGTTTTTGAGTAACTGGCAAATAATGTATGGATAGCTGTCGTGTAGCGCGACATTTTCAAATTCCCCAAAACGATAAAAGCGCGACAAATTAATATTCCATATACTAGATCTATTCCTAAATGAATGTGTCGTTAAGTGCGGCACATTATTTTTCTATGAGCGTATTGATCTTTGTGCGGCGATTCCATATAGTAAACTAGTTGATCAGAAAACAGAAAAGAGAAAGAGTTTATTTTACCAAGCCCGTAAACACTCTTCCTCTTTCCATGCATCCTGCCGGCATGATGTCCGCCAGGATCAGTTAATGAAATACAATCAACAGCATTCCAGAATCAATTGTAATGTATCGATATATGCATTCCATAAACTACAACGAGATTATGATAAGAGAATTTACAGTCTTTTGCAAGCTGAATCATATAAATCTTACCGCGCTTCAACTTTATGAACAGTTCATGGATAACTTTCGTATTGAAGACTGTGTCTGTCCAACGTGTGGAGCTAAGCACACCTGTTGTTACCATGATTCCTATGAACGCTGCCTGATTTCCTACCAGGCCGGGAAGCCAATTTATGACCATATCAGCACACTCCGGGTGATCTGTGACTCCTGCGGGCACACCCATGCCATCCTCCCTGATACCATAATTCCTTATGGATCATATAGCATCCTGTTTATTCTGACTGTTCTGCGTGATTACTATATCCGTTCCGGCAGCATCCGGGAAATATGTGATAAATATCAGATCGCTGTCTCAACCCTTTATTTGTGGAAACATTTATTCCACCGGCATAAGAAACTCTGGTTGGGCGTATTGGAAGACACCGTCACACCAGCTTCGGATTTCTTGGATTTCTTAACGGATTTTTCTGTACGAGGGTTATCTTTAGGGCTGAAACATTTCTTTCTATCCCATGACTTCTCTTTTCTTCAAGGTGCCTCAAAAACTGCACGTTCGGCTTCTCCATAGAATTCTGCTCTTTCCGATTTACCCCTTCCACATAATTTCGGAATGGCTATCCTTCCGGTATCGTTTTATGATGCCAACAGGAGGTGATCGTCATCATGAATGACAAAAACAGCGACAAATCCATCATTGAAATGGCCTATTTTCGGTTTGCCCTGATTGCTCCAGTTATCCAGGGTGTGTTTCCTGATGCCACCAAAACAGCCTATTACAGAAGAGTGACAGCTGACAGCCTTACGCTGCCTGATGGTAGTCAGGTAAGGTATAATCCCAAAACCCTTGAAAAGTGGGAAGAATACTACAAAAAAGGTGGAATGGATGCTCTGATGCCCAAAACCCGCTCAGACAAGGGCATGACCAGAAAGCTTTCGGATACCACTACTGAAGAAATATTTAGGCTTAAGGCCAAATATCCAAAACTCAATGCCACCCAGATTTACAACCGCCTGGTGGAAAACGGCTTCATTAAAGCTTCCCAGGTATCAGTTGCCAGTGTACAACGTTTTATCAAACGCAATGACTTGAAATCCGCTCGAAACATCAACATGAAAGACCGCAAAGCTTTCGAAGAGGAATTCTCCGGAGCCATGACTCAAGCTGATACCTGCTACGGACCCTACATCACACAGAACGGGCAAACTCGTCGTACCTACCTGATTATGGCTATTGATGACCATTCCAGGATGATTGTGGGCGGCAGATATTTTTACAACGACAGCGCCTACAACTTCCAGATCCTATTTAAAGAGACCGTTGCCCGCTATGGAATTCTGAATAAGTTGTATCTGGATAACGGCTCTGCCTACAAAAACGAACAACTTTCTCTCATCTGTGGCTCTATTGGCACGGTGGAACTCCATACACCTGTCAGGGACGGAGCTAGTAAAGGTAAGGTAGAAAGAAATTTTAGAACTCTAAAGGAACGCTGGCTTTACGGGCTTGATACCAAACAGATTCATTCTATTGAGGAACTCAACCGCGAACTGGCTGATTATATCCGTAAACATAATACTACCGTTCACAGCACCACCAATGAGAAGCCCATCGACCGCTATATACGTGACCTGGATCGTATCAGAAAACCTAAAAGTCAGGAATGGCTGGATGAATGCTTCATGAATCGTAAGCTGCGCAGGGTAAATAACCGCCACTGTAAGCATTAACAAAGATTACTATGATGCTCCGATGCAGTTTATCGGCATGAAGGTACAGGTACGCTATCTTCCAGACCAGATGGATAAGGCTTACATATTCTATGAGGGTCAGCATTATCCCCTGCGTTTAACGGATAAGGTGGCTAACTCTAAAACGAAACGTAATAATGGTCCTGTCATAGACTATTCAATAGCAGGAGGTAAGGTGGATGTTTAAGCATTTTTATGGCCTCTCCTTTAACCCTTTTGATAAATCCATCAGTGAAAAGGACTGCTTTATCTCAGATGACCATAAGCAGATGATTTCCCGTTTGAATTATCTCAAGGATGTCCGGGGCATCGGCGTATTTACTGCTCCGCCTGGAATGGGGAAGTCCTATGCCCTGCGGTGTTTTGCTAAGGAATTGAACCCTAATTTGTATCAGATGGTGTATATCTGCCTTTCCACTATCAGTGTATCTGAATTCTATCGCCAGTTCTGTACTATGTTAGGCATTGATGCTGGTGGACGTAAAACGGATATGTTCAAGGCTATTCAAGACCGTGTTTATTATCTCTTGAAGGAAAAGCGTAAAACGCTTCTGGTAGCTGTTGATGAAAGTCAGTACCTTAATTCGGCTATCTTTCGCGATCTTAAGATGTTAATGAATGTCAACTATGACAGTCTCAACTGTTTTGCCCTAATTCTTGTGGGGGAGCCTTATTTGAATAATATCCTGGAAAAACCGGTCCATGAATCCCTTAAACAGCGTATTACCGTGCATTATAACTACCAGGGTCTGTCCGCTCTGGAAACTGCCGATTATATTTATCATAAAATTGATGCAGCGGGCGGTGCCCGTTCCATTATTGATGATGCTGCCGTTAATGCTATTGCTGGCTTTTGTCAGGGTACCCCCCGCCTAATCGACAATCTTATGACAGATGCCCTGACATTAGGTGCTCAGTTAAAAAAACAGTCCATCGATGCAGAAACTATACTTGCTGCCAGTAATAACCAGTCCTTGCGTTAGAAATGGTCTCTTGTATTTACCTGATTTAGTTCCTTGCTTTTACGAGCCATGGTGTTATGCGTCATGGCTCATTTTCATTGTATATTAATATTCCTATCAAATATTTCTCAAAACTATGCACACAAGAATATGTTGTTTGCCCGCCAGTAAACTGTCACCTCGGTATTAATCTGTCGTTGATTCCCCTGCGAAAACCCCTAAAGTTTCTTAGATTAGCAGGATAAATAGCCATGAATGTCGAAGTAATATAGAGATAAACACAGCTATTTAACTGT
>JAYEHK010000155.1:0-71320 GCA_034659475.1 Bacillota bacterium
GACGCTCGATGGCTCGGCCTCCAGATCTCTTGTTTCGAGGTCACCTATGTGTTCGCTTGCGCTGCGGCCCGGTAACTCGCTCACCGCCCTTTAGACAGCTTTGTCATTAGACTCCAGTAGTTCGGTTTCCTTCCCCACTGCTAACCAAGCTACAGGGTTTCTGCTTCTTTCCCTGGCAGGACTGTCTCCTGCTGAACACACCAGCCTTTGCTGGACATACGAACGTCCCCTTGTTGGCCCTGACGATGCTCAGTTCCAGCCCATGACCTCCCATACCGCAGGTATTTTAGTTCTCGCTTATTTTGTTTTAACAATATATTATTATAAGTAATATATAATGTTATAATCGTATTAGTAAATTAATGATAGAGAGGATGTTCTTTACGCTTCAGTGTAGTAATTACCAAGATATATCCATCGGCCAAGGTTCACGCAGCCTGCTAGACGGGAAATTTAAAATAAAAATATTTTTATATGTAGTCGACGGTCTGGCTATTGATGCCGGTCCTTTTAGTCTGTTCAAGGATAGCAGTGTCTTCTACCAAGACAATTTGATTGATCAAGTTGTCTTAACCCATGTTCATGAAGATCATTCAGGCATGGCAGCTTGGTTACAGGACGTAAAAAATGTTCCCATTTATCTTCATCAAAACGCCACTAGTTATGCTAAACAGCCAGGTAATTACAAATTATATCGACAGACTATGTGGGGGGAAAGGCCCCCTTTCAAGGCCACACCTGTCCCTGCACAGTTATCAACCGAAAAATACTCATTCGAGGTGATTGATGCTCCCGGACATGCAAACGCTCATAATATATTTCACGAAAAAAACAACGGCTGGTTGTTTACTGGCGATCTATACTTGGGCACCAAACAAGTCGTAGCCTTCATCGATGAAAATATGGCTCAAACTATTGCTTCTATTCAGATGATCCTTAGGCTGGATTTTGACACAATATTCTGTGCACATTCCGGCGTTTGGGAAAACGGCAAAGAACTGTTTAAACGAAAATTGGAATATTTACAGGAATTGTAGTACAAGGTTAAAGCCCTGCAAAATCAGGGCTTAACTGACAGGCAAATTGACCATCAGCTATTTCCCCAAAAGCCACCCATCACATATTTATCCGATGGAGAATGGTCATCCTATAATATGGTTAAAACCTTTTGAAGCAAGGGGGACGTTCTTTTTGGCTTCCATCATTTATCCGCCCTTGAATACTACGTTTTGATTCAATCTATTAACCTGTGCAATTGGGCGTTGGTTTATTCCATTAATTAGCTTAATGCAGGCACGGGGACGGTTCATCTGTCCTGGAAATTATTGTATGAAAGGTGTATAATTTGTTCGAGGTGGTATTATGCCAAGAATTTGATACTTGCCTTATCGAAAATGCAGCTGACTTTCAACGCTTAGACCAGGAAAAACGAAATCGTCTGTTAATAGAATTAAAAGCACACGGTTTATCCATAAGACAACTCGCTCGATTAACCGGTGTCAGTAAAGGAATTATCGAAAAAGCCTGGCGGGACAGATGAACCGTCCCCCTGTCTTCTAGATTGAAAAGCAGCAATTTTTCTGCTATAATTCACACGGTTAAGAAAAATCGACAGCAAATGCCGTTAGACTTATGTGTTAAATAATCTATTCGTCGGAAGAATCAGTTAAAGAGGATCTAGGGTTATTTTTGTTAGGTGTATTCAGATATTTCAATTGAAACATAGTGATTTTCCACATATAATAACGGTGTGAGAAGCCAAAACTAACGTTTGAGGTTGCCACTTCAGTATTGAAGTGGCATTTTTTATTGAATAAATTAGTTACAGAAAGATCTCTTTTACAAGAAAGGTATACTAAAATAGCATGAAACTAATCAACGATTTTACAGAAGGAAACATATTAAGCCCGCTGATAAAATTCACAATACTCATTTTTTTGTCGCTGTTTTTACAAGTAATGTACGGTACTGTTGACCTTGCGATCGTCGGACAATTTGGAACTGCGGCAGATCTTTCCGCTGTTTCAACAGGCAGTCAGATAATGAATATTATAACCGTAATAATAGCTGGTTTTACGATGGGAACAACAATTTTGCTCGGTCAGCAAACAGGTAAGGGAAAAAGTGATGACCTAGGCAAAATCATTGGCGCATCTATCGCACTATTTGGTATGATTGCAATTATTATTACTGTCGTTATGCTATTGTTTGCACGGTCGATCACAGAACTGATGCAAGTACCGCCCGAAGCATTTGAGAAGGCAGTAAGCTATATTGTCATTTGTTCGTCCGGAACGGTTTTTATAGTTGCTTATAATGTCATAAGCGGAATTTTAAGAGGGCTTGGCAATTCAAAATTACCGCTCATTTTTGTAGCAATTGCCTGTGTTGTAAATATCGCGGGAGATTTTTTCTTTGTTGCGGTTTTGCATTTGAACACTTCCGGAGTTGCTATCTCTACCATCATTGCACAAGCAACGAGTGTCGTTTTATCAGTACAAATCATCAAAAAGCAAGGGGTGCCGTTCCCATTCAAAAGAAATTTTATCAAATTTCAAAAAGGTTTTACAACCGAAATGTTAAAGCTCGGCACACCTATTGCGTTCCAAAACGGATTGAACAGCATTTCATTTTCCATTATATATGCAATTGTAAATACTCTTGGCTTAACGGCTTCTGCGGGCATCGGTGTTGCTGAAAAGATTTTTAGTTTTCTGGTTATGTCTTCAACCGCTTTTATGTCGTCAATTTCAACATTTACGGCACAAAATGTAGGTGCGAGAAAATACGACAGATCCGAAAAATGTCTTACCTATGGACTGCTTTTTTCTTCCATCATCGGTTTTACTTTGTTTTATATTTCATTTTGGTGGGGTGACGTTTTGGCATCAGTTTTTACACAAGAAAAAGATGTCATTACAGCCGCTGCTGGTTTTCTAAAAGCCACCGCAATCGAATGCTTTCTTGTATCAATTGCCACTTGTTATTTAGGGTATTTTAACGGAATTGGCAAGACACTTTTTGTTATGATACAGAGCTTATTTACAGCATTTTTAATCAGGATACCGGTATTATTTTACATGAGCCAAATACCCAATGTCACAATGTTTCAACTAGGACTCGCCGCACCTATTTCAGCCATGGGAAGTTTAATTGCGTGTTTTGTTTATTATTACCGTTTAAAAAAGAAAACTAGCCCAAACATTTCGTTACATTCAATAGAAGGATAGTTGCTACCACCACATTCTCTACTGTTCCGAAAGGACGAGCCAATAAGGGACGTTCTTTTGGTTGGCATTGTTGACGTTTCTTATTGGCCTATATATGCAATGGCTAATTAAGAAGTGAACTCTAAAATCATACTTTAAATTTTTGCACCAACATGTTCAATATTTCTGCCAATTCTGCCTGTTTTTGTGTTACTAAACAAGCTTTCGGCTTCTATAAATGATAGCTGGTTGGTGTCTAAGGCCTGCCGGGACATTTTGTTTTTTCTATACGCACAGTCCCACATTAGAAAATAGCTACGAGACAAATTAATATTATTAAAAGTGACCGGAATCACTTCATAAAAACCACTTTGAGATGAATGAAAAAAGAGCAGGTGCTCCTCCTTCAATCGCTCTTACTTATATTGATTTAAAAAATACAATTACCCCTTAATTATTAACATCCTAGTTGTTATAATAGATTGAGAAAATCACCAAAAAATAACAAATATTACGGAACAAAGACAAGCTCTCCAGGCGACGAGAGTCAATGTCAGTTACTATCATTGGAGGGAACTAAATGATTATTGATACACTTGGTCATATCCGAAATAATCTCTATAACCTGGGGCTGATGGAATGCCCCATCTTTCTTCTGGATGGGCCGGAACCGGTTATCTTTGACGCAGGAGTAAGCTGCGCAGGAAACATTTATGTTGAGGCCATCCGTTCCATCCTCGGCGATCGGCAGCCATCTGTACTTTTCCTTACGCATGCCCACTGGGACCATTGCGGAGCCGCCTCCCATCTGAAAAAAGCATTCCCGCAAATGAAAGTTGCAGCCCCACATCTGGCAGTGGACATTTTGAAACTACCCAACGCACTGGCCTTAATCAAAATGCTGAATGACGATACCACAGCCAGAATGAGTTCTAGTCTGGAATTGGATTCATCACTGCTGACAAATGAATCCTTCTGTACCTTTGAGATAGATATTGAGCTTACGGATAATCAAATTTTGGATGTAGGAGAAGGCACGACTGTACAGGCACTAGCAACTCCAGGTCACACGCGGGACCACTACAGTTACTATTTACCGAAGGAAAAAATTCTGATAGCGGGAGAAGCAGGAGGGGTGTACTACGGCCCTGAAACGGTTTCCACTGAATTTGTGTCTGATTACGATGCATATGTGGCTTCCCTTAAGCGTTTAGCTGCTCTCCCGACAGAGGTCTTTTGTCAGGGGCACTATCACCATCTGGTTGGCACAGAAGAAATCAGCGCATTCTTCAAACGATCATTAAGCGAAACAATACATTTCAAGGAAAGAGTTTTAGAACTTCTTGATGAAGAATCCGGCTCCATAGACCGTGTGATGGAAAGGGTGAAAACAGAAAGGTATGATGTTATCCCTGGCCTCAAGCAACCGGAAGTGCCCTATCTTTTGAATCTAAAGGCCCAGGTGACTCATTTGGCTGGTAAGGAGAAATGAGAAAAGGTCAACAGAGGGACGTCAGG
Organism: Bacillota bacterium; assembly: GCA_034659475.1. Taxonomy (GTDB): domain Bacteria; phylum Bacillota; class Syntrophomonadia; order Syntrophomonadales; family Syntrophomonadaceae; genus JAYEHK01. Next base: position 4,728 of record JAYEHK010000155.1, read on the forward strand.
CTGTAACGAAAGGTAGGCCAGAAAATCTTGTGTAAAATATAACATCCCCTTGTCTTTCCTGTCTTTTTAGGAAAATAAATTTGAGGCCGCAATCCTTTGAATTGCGGCCTCAATAAGTTTTGATTTTGCTTTAGAGCATACTATACAGGAATCCCATTATTCAGAGAAAACCCTCAGCTTATTTCTCCTTTCCCTGCAAAAGCACTACTATCATCTTCGCGGCTTCCGCTCTGCTAGCATTTGCGGCAGGTGCAAAGGTGTTGTCACCTCTGCCGGAAATGATACCCGCCTGCTGCATAGCGTAAACTGCGCTTCTGGCATAGCTGGCAATTTGTGCATCATCAGCAAATGTTTTAGACTGATTGCCTTCTGGCAAGTTATATTTGGCCACACTATCCGCATAACGGGTAATCATTGTAGCCATATCCTGACGAGTGATGACATCATTCGGATTGAAATGGCCGTTCGCTCCCTTGGCAACACCTACCTGTGACGCCCAGGCAACATACTTAGCATACCATGCGTTTGCCGGAACATCACTGAATTGGTCTGTCCCCTGCGGAAGCGTATTCCCGCTCATTTTTGCCAGAATGGTTACAAATTCAGCTCTGCTGATGCTGTCATTGGGGGCAAATGTAGTCTCTGTTTTCCCGTTTACAATGCCGCGATCGGCTAGATAGTAGATGTATCCTTCTGCCCAGCTGCCCTGAACGACATCCGTAAACTTGCTATCTGCCACAATATCGATGACTTCACCGACTGCATACATCGACAGATGGGTGGTGGTAAATACAATGGCTTTTTTCACATTGTCATATCTGCTGCCTTCCATTTGGGTAATCGTTCCGTCATCTGCAATATAGAAGGCTGCGAGCTTACTGATGTCCTCTCCTGCTTTTGGCGTGTAAGGCAGTTCAATGCTCAACTTGCCAAAGCTGGTCACAGTCTTGCCATCTGCGATGACCTTGATATCAAACACTGGTCTGTCGCCAACGATCAACTTAGCTGATTCGGACAGCTCTTCCGCTTTTACCTGTTTTATGGCAGCTTCAAGAGAAGACTTAATCTTCATCTCCGCAAGGACATCCTCACCAAAGACGAGGTTTGCACCATTGCCATTTATGGTTAAGGTCTTTGCCTTGTTTATTTCGGTTGCCTTCAGTTTTACGTTGTCGGTACTGTCCGCATTCTTGATGAGGTCAGTCTTGGCTACTGCAGAAGAACCTCCGCCGCTACTGCCTCCGGTTGAAGCACTGGTTATAGTAATGGTTTTGGTACCGGAGATTCCCGAACCGTCATTGGCCATTGCCTTAACGGTTACCGTTCCAACCCCAGTTCCAGTTACTAAACCGCTTGCACTGATGGTCGCGTTGCCCGTCCCGTTTTCCACACTCCAGGTGACGGTGGCGTCCGTCGCGTCTGCGGGTAAAACTGTGACGCTCATTTGTAAAGTGCTTCCGTTTACCACACTTGTTGCATCACTGGCAGCGCTTACGGTAATGGCGTTTACTTTACCTGTTATTACGGCCGCGTTGACGGTTACACCAATGCTGGTGGTCAGGTCTACGTTACCGGTATTTACTACTCCGCCAGGCAAAGTAACCGTTCCGTTTACATTGAAGCTCTGTTCGGTTGTTGTGCTTACATCGTAGCTTGAATTAGCTACATCCCAGTTTACGCTAGCACTCACATTTCCTTGGTCGGTGACCATGGTTACAGTTGCGGGGAGTCCAAGGGCCTCCGCTGTTTTGGCGGTGCCATTGGCAATTCCGGTAGTCGCTGTCGGCGCTGTGATGCTTGCCAATACGCTATCAGCGCTACCTGTGGCGGTCTGCGCTATATTTCCTGCCATATCGGTGGCAACAATTGTGATCTCACCAATGCTGTTGGCTGTAAAGCTTGCGGTATAGGTATCTGTACCCGCTTGTTTTTGCATCGGGTAGGTCGCAGAGCCTCTGGTCATTACCACGCTGTAAATGCCGCTTAGCACATCGGTCACGTCGGTAGAAACGGTAACTGTGTTGCCTGCCAGCATGGCTGACGTTTTGTCTGCGCCAAAAGCAGGTGCCGTTCTGTCCACCTTTACGGTCAGACTGTTGGCTGTTAAATTGTAATCATTCGTATCTTGAAGCTTTGCATTGATGACATAAGTACCTTCATCTGTAATGGCAGTTACATCAACCGGGCTGCTGGTATAAGTTTTGCTTGTCCAATCACCATTATCAACATTGTATTGCATTTTGGTTGGTATGAAATTAGTCAGGCCCGTGGCTGTCAATGCAACAGGTACTGAGTCGCAACTCCACCAACCTCTTGTGTCTGGTACTGATGTAGTGAGTGTCACACTTCCGCTCGCAGGCTCCTCATTGGCAACCGTTAGTGCGTACGTTTTTGGCTGTGCTCCTGCACCTTCAGGTGCAACCGTCACTTTAAAGGTGTTGCTGCCGATTGCCAGCGGCAGGGTATAGGCAAGCGCGCCTGTTTCCTCTGCGAGGACTGTATCGGCGGCATCCTTTAGCATCACTTTGGCATTCGGATTAGCCGAGATGGCGGTTATGTTAGTGGATTTCAAACTGTTTGCACGTAGATCTGCATAGCTTGTTGTATCCTTATCGAAGCCTACCCCGACTCCAGATGCAGCCAATATTTGCAGGTCAGCGTTCATGGAATCCGCGGTCGCACTAAAATAGTGGGCTTCCACATCCGCACCCAGCGTGTCAAACAGAAAGGTCTTACTGATTACTGCCTCACTGCCTAACGTGACCAGTCCCTCCGCCGTATTCGACAAGTATTGGGTTCTGATGATATTGCCGCCCTTATCCAGCAGGTTTACGGCAACATTACCGTTGGTTACAGCTGCCATGGCAAGATTCTGCAGGATCAGCACTGCGGTGGTTGCTGTAGCCGAATTCGACTGTTTCACGTCAACCTTAATGGCGTTTCCGCTGTTACGCTGCACCAGATTTTCACAAAGAATGGTGCTGAAATTGTTTTCGCCTACAAACTCAGCCAGCTCTTTATCCGAGCTGTCTACAACCCACGCCTTGGCATACAGCGTGACTCCGTTGGCTGGTATTTCGTCTTTTCCTTTTCCTAAAAGATATGCCTTGATATCAAAGCTTAGATTTGTGATATAGGCACCGTTGTCAATCAGCGATAATTCGCCAGGATCCGTAATGGTAACAATGGGAACCACTTGAGTCCCTGCAGTATAGGCAGAATTATCGTAAAATCCCAGTTTTACTGTTTTACCGCTGGTGTTTAGCTTATAGTCACTGCTGTTATACAACGTCACTGCAAACTCCCGTTGACCCTCCTGCTCCTTTACGGTACTAATCTTAGAAATGCCCACATCAGCTACCGCCAAAGGCAATGTTTCGCTGCCAGTCATATCTACAGTTGTACCACCAAAAGTGGCTGTACCGCTGTATGGTAAATCTGCAATGTTTTCAGGCACACTATAGTTTGCAAGCAGCGTGTTGCTTGTACCAGGTAAAATCTTGAGATTATCAAAGGTTTTACTCTCCGTACCATATGCTATAGTAACGCTGGTAATTAAGTCTTTCCCCTGATTTTGCACGGTAAAAGCGATTGGCATGATAAAGCCTGCCATAATCTCGGTATAGTTGAAGTCTGCCGCTGTAATTTCTGCTTTATTCTGATAGGTTTCGGTTGCGGTAAACATCTTGCTTTCGGTCTTGGGCACCATAATTGTGGTGTCCCCACTGGTTATTGTGTCAAATTCATTTTTGCTTTCAGTCCCTAAGATAATAACCTTTACTTCGTCGGTTGCAGGATTTGATACATACGCATCAAAGCTGTCTATGACAGTTTTATCAGTTGTATCAGTTTTTCCAGGCATTTGAGCAACGTCAATAGCCGCTGATGTAAAGGTAAGTTGGTTGTCATCTACTGTTTCCTGCACAAATTTAATTGCCTTTAAGGAGTCGCTTCCAGTAGCAGCATCAGGTTCTACCCATAAGATGGAGAGGTTTTTGAAATCTTTATTCGCTGCGCTGGTGTTTACAAACTTGAAGTTGCCACCGATATTGTTCCCGCTTGACACGGAAGACAAGCTATCAATGAAATCTTCTTTAGGACTGCCGTCATTACCAAAAGTGGCTAGACGAATATCGGATTTTTCTCCATCAATTTTGTTCCAGGCAAGCATAAATCTTTCATTACCGCTAAATTCAGCAACGGTTAGCTGGGGATTTTGATCCGCTGTGATATCGTTGGTCAAACGAACGTTATTTACGCTCTCGCCACTACTTCCAACAACCCCATACACTACCTCGTAGCTACTGGCATCTCTTGTTCCGCTGGTATCAATGATGTAAGCAATGGCCGCAGTACCGTCAGCGGTCATCGCCGCTTTTAAGCCTACTACACTGCCATTTACACCGTTGTAAAGCGTCCTGGTTTCGTCTTCCGGACTCCACTGGCTGCCATCATAAATACGATAAACAATGGTGTCTTTGCCGCTGAAGTCAGTAGGATTGGAAGCATCCCCGGCATACACACTACGCCATACCGCAATCGCTCGGCTGCCATTTGTGGCAACCACCGGCGCCATATCTGGCGTGCTGTTGTTCGTCAGTCTTTCGGTTGTCCATGCGCTGCCCTTGTAAATACTCGCATAAACCTCGGTGTTGTTAATCATCATAGACATTTCGGGAGCTGTTAGTTCATCACCAGCATTTTTGTCTATCTTATCAGTCAGACTTACCCATGCAGAGATCGCCTGACTATTGTTGCTGGCAAAGGACAGCTGGGAATCGCCAAAGCTTGCAGCATCTGTGTTAATCTTCCCTTTGTCAGCATAGCTGCCACTTTCCTTCACTGCATAGTTTGCGGTAGTATCCCAAACATCAGGACTGCCGTTATCGGATAAGTACACCATCATCGTGCCATCATCTGCAATGAGTGGGTTGGCGTAAGGATAGGCATTTGATTGTAGTGTGCTCGGTGCAAGATTGTTTGTATCCAGCGACAATGCACTTATGGTTCCGCCCGGTGTACTCCAAACACGGGAATAATCGTTAAGATACGCTCGACTCTCCAGCGCAGGTGCCTCGGAAATAACAACCGAATCTTGTCCCGTGGCTGCAGCATATGACTGTGCAGCCAGACTCATATTATCCATCGTTAGCATATCCCCGGTGGTCTCTTCCCAATAGACATTAATTTTGTCCCAGTTGCGATAGGTCCATTCTTTGTCAAAGCTTGCAGAGGCAAATGTTGCCTGATAGGAAATAAATAGTAATTTGGCAACAAACTTGATCCCAACCTGCCCTGCCAGGTTAAGCCTTGAACCTGATAAGGCTTTTTCGGTTTGGTTATAACCTGCTGCCTGATTTGCTATCTCGGTATCTAAATAATTGCGATTCAGGAACTGATTTTCATTTTCAAGCACTAATTGTCCAAAAACGCCTACCTTTAGCGCAATAACAGTATAATCAATACCCAGGCCGCCAAAAGCATAGATATATGCCTTAATTCTGAGGTTGGTTAAATAGTCTGTGACACTTTCTTGGTCTTCTTGCCAATAGTAATCAATGCAATCTTTTTCGTCAGAGTATTGAACAGAAACCGGTTCATACAGCCTATGCGCATCAAATTCCAAACGCACGGCAGCACCCAGCTTAATTTCAAAGGTGCAAGGAACAGTCCCTACCCACTGTGTGTCAGTGTGGGAGAATTGATAGCTAATGCCGGCTCTGATCCCGCCCCCGATTGGACGTATTTCCCATTTTTCCGTTTCGAAATTATAGATAATTTTGCAGCTAAAGTATCCGCCCACTTGATATTTGACCGAATTGCCGCTGCTATCATCAAGTATACTTTCAATGTCGTCTTTTAGACCGCTGGCAAGTTCACGTGACTTGGCAAAGCCAGCTTTGCCTGTCCCGTTGGTTTTCACCTCATCATCATCCAACATCATTGAAAAACTGTCTTCTTGGGGACCCATGTCCATTACATCGTCCCCGGGGTTGAGTTGCAATAACCCCTTAAACACTGTAGGATCTGCTGTGGGCGCCAGCATTAACGAAAAGTTGTCATTGCCAAACTGTATGCCGCTTGCAAAGTCGAGGGCACTTTGGGTGAAATTGTCTTCGGCCTCAAATGAAGTACCGGCTTTAATACTTCTCTGCATTTCTGCTTGGAAGTTGGCATTGACATCAGGGCTTGCTGATATATTTTCAACGGATAGCATATTACGAATCGAATACGCTTGCAAAGTAGAGTTATACAGTGACCCATCCTCATTAAATAACTTAACAGTAAGCTTGCCCCTGCCTTTCTTGTTAATCCAAATATTGCTTTCATCAATCATTATTTGGTGCTCGGTCAGCAGCATGGTAGCAAAAGGATACTTAAAGGTTTTGTAATTTTGCCCGGCTAGTGCTGCACCCTTTTCGTTTAAGATTGAGATCGCTGCATTTGTGTCCTCTAAAGGTGTGCCCCACCAAAGTGCCTGGGTGTCAATTCTGATCTTTGGGGTTTGAGCATTGAGTCCAATGTTTCCGGTGGCATTTTTAATGCTTTCCAGGCGTCCGCTTTTCTTGTAGCGGTCTAAATGTTGCGTGCTGAAAAAAGGCTTATTCTGATCGACTGTTGGTTCAAGCGTTACTATGCTCTCACCAAAACGCAGCACATCTGCACCGGAAAGGTTACCCGAAAACTTGATAATTTGGAGCTGATATTCATCATTCCCAAAGTGAAACTCAAACACATAGTCAATTTTATCTGTGGCATTTACGCTTGAAGCCAGGGTTTCGCCTGCTTCCGTGGACCAAAAGTTGTTAACATCAAACGCTTGCCTATAAAAACCTTTGGTCGGGGTGATTGTCATGGGTTTTTTCCAAGCGTCTTTATTATCGGAAATCTCACTGCTTTCGCAATAATTTCCGTTTTTATATACGCCAGCACGGATCGTAACCGTACCGATGTAGGGAGTGCCGTCAGGATTTTTGAAGTTTAGGTCCAGCTGGGCGGCTTTCCGCAATACAAAGTTATTGATTGGATAAAGCTGTCCCTTGGAGCCGTCATTTTCACCTGATAGCAGATTGACTTTATAAATCGTTCCCATATAGATACTACCGTCAAAGATGCTTTTGAGCTGCACATTGCCTTTAATCCCGTTCGGCTCATAAATGGCAACCGCACCCTTGTCATCGCTATTCACGGTTTTCTCTATACCATCCCCATTGGTGTAAATAAATTCAGTTAAGGCGAGAGGCATCGCCTGGAACAGGTAGAGTTTGTCCGTTAAGGTTTTAACCTCTAACCCTAAGGTATCGGTCATTCTTGATAATTTATGGGTTGCATTAATGGTGGCTGTTCCATCCTTTAAGCCGGCCAGTATAAAGTTGGCATCCGGCATATAAGATGGGAAATTATAATCTTCAATATTATTGTATCCGCCACCTTGAGAGTAGTTAATGTTGGCCACTTTGGAATCACTTGCTTGCCATTCAACCTGGTCAGTCACCAGACCATAGGAATAGTCACCATAGTTAATGGAGAGCTTGTTGGTCAAAGAAATGTTTCTTTCCAAAGCGACGATATCGGCGCTGGTCATGCCTGCTATGCGTCCTTCATTATCCATGGTAAAGGTCGAAGCGGGTTGTTTATCCACCCATATTTTCATGGCCTCCGCATCATAGACATGCAACACAAAGGAATCATAGCTGTAGGCTTCATCACCCGTGTTTTTGATTTTGGCAGTGACCGTATACACATCCTTTAATTTGCCGCTTACATCAGCAAAATTAAGGGTATAGCTTCCACTTGCAGCCTGACTGGTGGTAACGGAAGCCCCGTTTTTAGCCACTGCAAACTCAAAATCACAGCCGCCTGTGGTGTCGTTTACGTTGGTTGACGCCCAATTTACAGCGAGTGATTGTGCCGTATCCAACATATAATAGCTGGCCGGGCGTTCGATCTTAACACTGGCAGGAGGGGATGCAACGATAATATTCCCCACAGTTTCCACCTTTTCGCCAGAAACATAAGGATTTTGCGTGCTGATTTTAACGGTATAGGCGGGCTCCGTACCACTTGAAAGCTTGGTCAATTGCTCCCCAGGAATGGTAAAGGAGTTGGCATTTACCGCTGTATTTGCCGTATAGCCTGGTGTTTTTTCTGCCAAAGCTGCTACGGTTGCGTAGTTGCCCTCATAAAGTTCGACGCTAAAACTGGTATCTTTTTGGGGTTCATCCTGTTGGTTAATGTAGATTACATTGGTGCTCCACATCACTTGCACAGGCACACCCATTTTGGTCGTGATCAACTTGCTCACGGATAGAGAGGGCTTACCCAGGTATACTTTAACAGTGAATTCTTCTGATGTCTTGATTACATCCTTGGTACCATCGTCCATGCCATTCATTGCAACCAGGTTAAATGTAACCTTTCCAACCCCCACCGGCGTAATCTCACCAGAGGTGGCCGAAATCGTAGCAATATTCGAATTATTGGAAACCCACTTGAAATCTTCGGTTTCGTGAAAAGTGGCGTTTCCGCTGTATGTATAAGTCAGCTTGACGAATTGTTCATCCCCTATATTAAGCACCTTGGACGTAGGATGGTTAATTGTCATCTGATCTGCAGTAACAAGTATCAGCGGAGCTTTCGTAAATTCAACACTTTTATTTGCTTCCATAATCGGTCTAAATACCGTGGGCGCTTCATCGGTAGCCATATAAAAAAGCATTTTGTAATCCCCACTGGCAGGCAGGTCAAACTCTGCAGTCAGCTTGTCCACTGCATCTGTAATATAGAGGGGTATTTTGGTTCTCCCATTGTCATAGGACGCATAAAGACGTTGGACCGTGAACTTATCTTCGACTTGATCAGTATAGCTGATAAGCCAATTATTTTGTTTTTCACCAACGGTTAACGTTCCTTCCACGGCGTTTTTGTTTTGGAACAGATTGACTTCCAACTTGCCTTTGGTTTCGCCTGGCGAATAAGCCCCGGCTAAGGCATTGCCCTCTGCATCTTGTAAAGTCATACCGGTCATACTGTCAATCTCATTATAGTTAAAGGTCGTAGCCAGGCGTTCAACGCCGCTTGGGAAAGTATATGCGCTAACTCTTTTATTGGATGTATCATAGGTATCCCCCGATATTCTGACCGACCAGAGGATTTCTGAAGCCTGGGGCGGAATATCATACAGGAATGTAACTTTTGAGTGGGTAAGCGGTTTTGTGCTGTTATATACGCTTTTCGCGGTGTATTCTACGCCTTTATCGTCTTGCATGGTTAAGGTAAGCTCGGTCTTCTGCACAATAGGCTCGCTGAAGGTAACAACGATCGGAACCTGCTCACCTGCTTTAAAGGTTTTATTCGGCGAGCTTATCTCTTTCACTGTAGGATATTCATCATCTGAAACACGGGCATAAATGTCATAAGAGAAAGCGGAATCCGAAGTAAGATTGAACTGTCTGGTTGTACTAGGAGCTCTGAATGTCAGCCAAAGCGCATCTCCTTTACCAATGACTTGGCGATCTGGCTCCGATAAATTAAAGGGAACCACGGCGGGCGGCGTCTTCAGATCTATCGTAAGCGGTGTAAACGCACCGCTGGCATTTTTGGGAAATTGGTCTGTAAATTTGAACGTATCAGGATCATAATTGGTGCTCAGCGAATAGGTAGCTTTTATTGGTGCTGTAAAATTCAACTTCGTTGCCGCATTGTCAAGGAAAGCATTTCTTACAATTTCCGGCATCGTTAACTTCACACCCATGAGAAGCTCACCTTCACTTAGTCTATCACGGAACTCATATGCGCCATAGTCTATCACCAGTCTAGTAGAACTAGGTGTTTTCATTAATGGAAAAGGACCCGGCCCGGCCCGGCCACTGGATTGTAATATCGCTCTAATGCTTTTTCCAAAAATATTTCCCCATCAGCAGCCATACCGGGAAAGAGATTCGGTGCCGAGGAGCTATATAGGGTATAATCATAGGTTTTGCTCATGGTTATGGGAATCAGTTGACTTGACTTTCCGTTGGAAAACAGACATCCGTTAAGGTCTTTCAGGCGCAAATAGCCTAAGGTAGCCGAACCATTCCAGCGTTCACTTTTCACATCGGGCAAATAAAAGCTTGCATATTTAGGAGAAGTCCCGGTCATGGTTATGGAGCCTAGTTCTTTAGAAGTCCCCAACATCCCCGGCAGATATTCCTGTGAAAAGGTAGCTTGGCTATTATATTGGCCCCCAGTTATATTATAAGTGATGGATACTTGGCCGTTATAGGCATTAGCAACAGCGCTGCAGTTCACAACTGGAACGGGAGCAACCGCAGCAGCAGTATACATCGCTTGTGCAGGGGCAGCAGGTTCAAGGTTTATCCCCTCGGTCGTAAGCTGATGTTCTAGGCTCGAAAGCATTTTCACATGTTCATCCGTTATCTGTATATTATTCTTGAGGAAATTCTCCTCAACAAATTGCATGTACGTTTCAAAGTCGATTAACTTGGCGATAAAGGCAAGGCTAACGGCTTGGTCGTCTACTTTGACCTCCCTGTCCAGATCAACATCGGGGGCATTCACAATGTCCCGCATTTGGTCCAGAGTATAAAGCTTGCCCTCCATCTCTATTTTATAGCTAAGACGGTTGCCTTTTTCGTCAATGATCCCCATCGAAATCATTGATTCGAACATAGCGTCGGCTTTATCAGCCCCGTACTCTTTAGAAAGTGCGGCAATAAGCTGCTCTTTTGCATCGGGATTATATGAATCCTCCACAAGTGATTTTGCGGCGATTTCAGGCTCTTCTTGGTCAGACAGTGGGATCGACTGCTCTCCTGCGTTGGGATTATATATCCCCTGCGTAGGTGAATTAGCAGCAATAGTCTGCTCACTTGTGTTTGGATCATATGGCTCCTGTGCAAATGCATTTAGCGGTAATGTAGAAAGCAACATAATACATACCAGCAGCATAGATATGAATTTTTTGAAATTTCTCACTTTAAGTTTCTCCTTTCGCTTATAATGAACGAATCCTTTGCTTTGGCTCTTACCCCGAAAGCGTCACCTCCAACTTTTCTCGGTCTATCGTTTATTTACTTGACCTAACAGATCGCCAGTTTGTATTATGTTAATTTATAAATCTTGCCAAAACACAACATCTGCGTGAAATGCCGTTATTTTCGCTATGGAATGTAACATTAGCTGTTATAATGGATAATGTGTGCAGAATGACATTAGGGTGATAGGTAACAGGATGAAAATTGCTATTTGCGATGATGACAAGCAGGAGCTTTGGGAAATCATTCGGCTTGTGGAGGAATATTTTAGCGCTAGCCTGACGGATGAGAAAATAGAAGTGTGCAGATTTGAAAGCAGTTTAGCACTGAACAAACAGCTTGAAGGCGGCAAGCATTTTGATGTTTTTCTTCTGGATGTCATTATGCCGACTATAAACGGCATTGCGCTTGCCGAAAAGATACGAAAAACAGATCAGGTTGCAAAAATAATTTTTTTGACTACATCGCCAGAATTTGCAGTGAAGTCTTATTCTGTAGATGCATTTCATTATTTATTAAAGCCCATTGAAAAAGTCAAACTCTTTTCTGTTTTAGAAAAAGCCTGCAGTGATATTTGCAGCGACCTACAGCAATATATCGCTGTAAAAACACAAAACAGTCTCACCAAGCTATTCTTCCGGGAACTAATCTATGTTGAGGTAATAGAAAAAACCGTATATTTTTATCAAAAAAGCGGGGTTACGATAAAAAGCAGCACTACGCTTTCTCAAGTTGAAGCTGTTTTACTAAAAGATAAACGTTTCATCAAGCCTCATCGCTCCTATATCGTCAACCTGGACTACATCAAGGACCTATCACAGAAGGGCTTTACGACCACAAGCGACCTATTTATCCCTATAACAAGAAGTGCTTTCAAAGAAGTAAAACAGGTATATATCAAGCATTTATTTCATTAGGAAGATTAATAAGAGGTAAAAAACATGTTGGATTATATAAGGTCTCTTCTTGCCTTTGTTTTCGCTATCAGTGTGATGTATATGCTCTTGGATTGTAAAATGAAACATAAGAGAACCCCCTATCTGTTGGGGTTTTACGTAACTGTCGTGCTAATTTGTGATGCGCTTATTTTACAAAAATGCGGGTATACATATTTTATGGGACTATATCCCCTTCTTGTCCACTTTCCTGTATTTTTAGCATTTGTGTTTGTATCAAAGTTCAAACCCATCAAGGTATTTTTTGTTCTTTTGACACTCGTCGCTTTAACCACGTCGTTTTCTTTGGTTGGACTTATTATTTCATATTTTTTTGACTCCAGCAGAGAAGTCGTGAACATTGTTTGCTATATCATGTATCTACCCATAGGGTTTATTATTTACAAGTATATCCGTCCGTCATTTCTTTATATGATGCGTAACACAGATAAAGGTTGGTTAGGATTTTGCATTATACCGCTTTCATACTCTGTGCTTATTTATTCTATCGGAATGTATAATTTGGACAAGGTGAGCATTGGACCCAATGTAAAGGATGCTGTGCTGCTCTTTATTTTGGTTTTTTCAGCTTATTTTCTGATTCTACGTTTGTTCAAACAAACCAGAGAACAGCTTACCCTGCAAAACGAACAGAATATATCACAAATGCAATTAGCCGCAGCACAGATACATTTGGAATCATTACAAGAATCACAAAAAAAAACGCTCATCTATCGCCACGATATGCGTCACCATCTGGATCTGATTAGCGCCTATCTTACGGACAATAACCATGCAGCAGCACAAAACTATATTACAGAGGTCGAAGAAACCATTGAAGCCGCTACGGTTGAAACGTATTGCAACAATTACTCGGTTAACTTGATTCTGTCTTCGTGTATTGCGAAGGCCAGGAATGAACAAATTGCCGTTGAAACCCAAATCGATCTCCCAGAGAAGAACGCCGTAGCCAATATGGACCTTTGCATGATTTTGGCCAATGCCATTGAAAATGGTATCAACGCATGCAAGTGTATTCCCCGTATAAACGACAGAACCTTGAAAATCGTCTGCAAAACCAAAAACGATAAGCTCCTCATACAAATCACCAATAGCTTTGCAGGTACGGTCAGCTTTGTTAACGATATGCCGGTAAGCATGGAGGAAAATCATGGCCTGGGCACGAAAAGCATTGCAGCAGTGGCTAAGAAATACAACGGAGTGTATTCCTTCACCGCCGAAGATGGAGTCTTTACGACAAGCCTTTTCCTATAGCAAAAGAGAACCGCCCCTTGATAGATATAGTCATGTCTTTGGTCTAAGGATATACCCATCCTGAAAACGGTTATAAAATATGTAAAAAGCTGCATGTTATCGCCAAAACGGCTCTTCATGCAGCTTTAATATATTATCTTATGTCAGCGGTATCAACCGCAGCGTGATTACGATTCTTCGACACTTCTGGCAGAGATCAGCCATGGAGCTGGGAATGGCTCCATCAAGTTTTTACTGTTAACGCGTGATACCTCTATATGGATTGCTTCCGTGCGCTCCAAACCGTTTTCCCGAAACAAAGCCGGAAGAGATGTCAGGATCTCGAAGTCCAACGTGTAGATCACAAAATCCATGGCTGGATTGATGGCCTTCAGACTCTTTATTTCACTGCCGATCCTTGGAGAACCCACAATAAACGCAACGTCAGGCACCGGCAGCTTATCCGGGATACCGGTTTCAAGAGACTCCACGATGATTACGTTGTTGAGACCAAATTTGTCAACATTACATTTCATAGTCTCTCTATCCCTGCGGTCATATTCCACAGCAATGACACTGCCCTCAGCAGCAATCATGGCCGCCTCCACCGCGATGCTCTCCCCCGAGATGATACATATATTATCCTGATCCCTCAGATTGAGTTTATTCATTATAACAGCCCGAACTTCCCTGCACACATACTGAACAGATCCGCAGGAGAACCGACTGTTCTCCATACCTATATGATAATTGGTTGCAGCGTTGGGATTCAGAATCAACATTGCTGCAGAAGCATTGATCCCGCGATCTATCATGTCTGATAGCTTGTCGTGCTTGATCTCTCCGGATGGATCAGAGCCCTCATTGTACCAGATATCGCAATCCCCCAGTTCCGCATTCCACATATCGTAGAATATTTCCGGATGTCCGGCGTCCGTAAAAACCAGCACTGCACGATTGCTCATAATGGTCGGAATCAGGTTCTTATTCTTCCCTGTAATGTCCAGCATTTTCAGTTTTGCCAGATTGACCGGGGCGTTTTTTGAAAAATACTGGAGCCAGGATAAAATGACCTCATTGGTAAACATCGTCTGTTCCACAGGCAAAACCTCCTTATTACCGTTATCATACCATATTTTTTTGGATTTATTCCCAGCCTTAACTCGAGACTAAGCGCCGGTGCGCTCCCGCAGACGTTCCCATTTTTGATCGACATAGCTCTGGGCTTCTTCAATCATCCACTCATTGCCCTTCTGAAACATATGGCGAAATCTGCCCTGAGGGCGGAGAAAGTCTTCCACCGGCAGCTTTTTCTTCGGTGTATAATTCAGACGCCACACACCCTTCTCTACTTCGTAAAGGGGCCAGACGCAGGTATCCACCGCCAGCTTAATGATCTCCGCAAGCTTTTCCATGGGATAGTCCCATCCGCGAGGACATGGGGACAATACGTTCAAAAAGCAAGGTCCTTCCGTATAAATGGCTTTATGAGATTTGGTATGCAGATCCTTGAAATTGCCTATAGGGGCAGTCTGGGCTACATAAGGAATATGATGAGCAACCAAAATCTCAGTCAGATCTTTTTTATTCTGTTTCTTGCCCTGCTGTACAGAACCTATCGGCGTTGTCGTCGTGCGAGCAAAAGGAGGCGTTGAAGATGAACGCTGGATTCCGGTATTCATGTAAGCCTCGTTGTCATAGCAGACGTAGACCATGTCATGCCCGCGCTCCATCGCGCCTGACAGGGATTGAAAACCTATATCATAGGTTCCGCCATCACCTGCAAAAGTAATGAACTTAACGTTCCCATCCACCTTGCCACGGCGTTTCAAAGCGTTGTATGCTGCTTCCACTCCGGAACAGGTAGCCGCGGAGTTTTCAAAAGCAGAATGAATGTAACTGTCCATATAGGCAGTATAAGGATACATAAAGGTGGAGACCTCCAGACAACTGGTCGCATTCACCACCACTGCCCTGTCCTCTTCATCCAGGGCACGCAGAACCCCTGATACAACAACCCCGGCGCCACATCCTGCGCAAAGCCGATGCCCTCCGGTGAGACGTACCGGCTTTTCCACTTCCCGTTTCAGGTTATATACCGTGCTCATGCTCTCTCCTCCTTTGACCTCTGTCCCATATGGGTATATACCGGTCCTGTCTCGCCGGTTTCAGCTATATCCGCCAACCGGTCAAAGACTTTTTCAATATCCTCGGTCTTTACATCGCGGCCGCCCAGACCGTAAACGATATTAATCAGATACGGGCGATTCTTCAGATCATACAAGGCACTGCGAGTCTCGGCAAATAACGGACCGCCATTTGCCGAAAAGCCCTCGGACTTGTCCATGACAGCTACGGCCCTAGTACCTGCCAGCACATGGGCCAGTTCCTCACCCGGGAACGGGCGGAATACTCTGATCTTCACAAGTCCTGCCTTTACGCCATCCTCCCGCAGTTTGTCAACAGCTGCTTTGGCCGTTCCGGCACTGGATCCAATCAAAACCACTGCAAACTCGGCATCCTCCATCCGATATTCTTCAAACAGGCCATAACGCCGTCCTGAAATCTTTTCAAAATCTGCAGCTACCTCAAGTATCCGTGCCTTGGCCGCCTTCATGGCCTCGGCCTGCATAACCTTGTGTTCCATATAATAGGGACTGATGTCGTACGGTCCTACCGCCAGCGGATTTTCCTTTTTCAGCAGATAGTTTTCAGGGTGATATTCGCCGATAAACTCACGCACTGCATCCGTCTCCAAAAGCTCGATATTCTCTACGGCATGACTGGTAATGAAACCATCCATACAGGTCATCACCGGTAAGCGTATGCTCGCAGGCTCGCCGATAGGCATGGCCATGAGAAAATTATCATAGGCCTCTTGATTATTTTCGGCATAGATTTGGATCCAACCGGTATCACGAGCTCCCATAGAATCGGAGTGGTCGTTGTTTATGTTAATGGGTCCTGAAAGGGCCCGGTTGACGCAGGCCAGTGCTATAGGCAGACGGCATGAAGCCGCCACGTACAAAAGCTCGTACATCAGTGCCAGTCCACAAGATGAAGTAGCGCTGATGGTTCTGGCTCCTGCAGCCTGCGCCGCAATGCACACAGACATTGAACTGTGTTCAGACTCCACGGTTACATATTCAGTATCTACCTCGCCGTCGGCCACATAATTAGCGAAGTATTCAGGGATTTCTGTGGAGGGAGTGATCGGGAACGCTCCCATGACATCAGGATTTATCTGCTTCATGGCATAAGCTACAGCCTCGTTGCCGGAAATGCATTTGTTCATTTTACCGCACCTCCAGTCACCATTGTAATCGCATTGAAGGGACACACGTTCTCACAGATGCCGCAACCCTTGCAGTGCATATAGTCGAATTCCAGACGTTTCCCGTCCTTTACTGGAATGGCGCTGTCCGGGCAAAATGGAATACAAAGCATACAGTGTTTACAGGCTTCCTCGTGAAAAATGGGCGTGTTGGTCCGCCAGGCACCCGTATTAAAATCCCTTGCGGTTCCCGGTTCATATATCTCTCCGCCGGGGGTCAGATCCTGCCAGGGAGTACGTTCATTGATATCCTTTGCATGAATCATCCTATCTGCACCTCCTCCATGGATTTTTTCAGTGTTGCCATGTTCCCCTCGATAACCTGTGGCTTGTCTGCAAATTTATGTTGAAAGGATTCTTCTATATGCGCTAAAAAAGGCTCGGTTTCCAAAACGCCGCTCACCTTGACCACTGCGGCCAGCATAGGGGTATTGGGAAAGTTTCGGCCCAGAATTTCTTCCGAAATACGGCGGGCATCTATGGTGCAGACTTTTCCCATCCATCCCCGCAGCCTGGGACGCATCTCGCTGGGAGAGCCGGTCGTGTTAATGATGATCGCACCGTCTTCTTTCAGTCCTCCGGTAACATCTACGCTGTCCAGCAGACTGTCATCTACCACAACCACATAGTCCGGATAGTATATATTGGAATGGATATTACAGCGTTTTTCACTAATGCGATTATAAGCCGTAATAGGGGCTCCCATACGTTCCGGTCCATACTCCGGAAATCCCTGCACGAATTTCCCTTCTAAGCCAGCCACATCTGCCAACAGCAGACAGGCCGTCTTGGCTCCCTGTCCACCCCGGCCATGCCAGCGAATTTCTACCATATCATTTGTTGCCATTGCTTCTCCCTCCAGTCATTATGATTCATAAATAAAAAAGCTTCCGTCCCACAAAGGGACGAAAGCCTGAAAGACATTCGCTATACCACCCACTGAATACAAGCATACTATCATATGCGTTCCCTGTGACGGGGAAAACCGTCGGAGCCTACTGGATTATATCGTTCGGTCCGCAGCTCAGGAGTGATTTTCGGGTTCAAACTACTGGTACCGGGCTTGCACCACCCCCGGCTCGCTGAAACGTTCGGCTGAAACGTACTCTCTCCGTCAATGCCTTTAAGATTTTTAAATTATAAATAACTATACCCACTTGACCGTGTTTTGTCAATCACTGTTTCTGATTTTCAAGTAATTACAAAATCGCAAAATACAGGAGATAGCAGGTGAACCATCTCCATATCTTTACCCTGTCTTTACAGAAAAAGAAAACCTCCCCAACCGAACTCCAAAGAGTTCAGCATATTGAAGAGGCAATGTTAATTTCTATGTAGAAATAGCCTGTACAATCACAAACTGATTTTTCCAGCTGTTTACTGTGCAAGGGAACTTCTTGACTATAATCTGTCAGTTGTTATGGTTAAGCAACTAAGTCCTCGTGGCCAGCTTCTTTAAGAGCTTCAGTATATAGCTTGTAGACAGGTTTTAGATTCGGCACCAGTTTCAGCATATCGGTTACAGCGCCCTGAGTTTTTATTTTCCCCTGGAAGGTGGCCATCATTAAATTGATTTTGCCTTGCCAGAATTTGTTGAAAATATCATCGTTTTGAATTGATGTACAGTCTATCTTGATATCTGTTGGGCCGTATATAGCCTCTATTTTCCCATATAAATTCAAGGTAATGAAAGCATCCAGGTTAGGAACACTCAGTGCAACAGCTATGTTGGCACCAGACAGTTTTTTCTTCAATTCCTGATTATTTTGTACTTTGTCCATCATTATTCTAAAAACATCATAAATCTCTTCTGCATTTTTATACGCCATGTTAAACACTCCTTATTTTTTTGTTTTATATTCATTTCGCAAATTGCAAATAAGTTCTAGCGAACGATTTTGGTGCACCTGTTAGATATAATTTAATATCATTTTGTGTTCCTTGTAAAATTAGTTATTCTTAATATTATAATAAGTAGGGACCTATACCAGCGCCAACAGAGAATGTCTCCACTGTCACGCAATGTCCCTTTTTCACCCTTGCTACTATTCCTCGATTAACCTCAAAATGAGATGCAATATGACGGATTGATAAACTGTAGTTATTTCGTAGTTTGTTAATAATCTCGTTTCTTAATCCAGCATTATTCTCTATACAAAATAGTTCAGTATGTAGCTTTTATT
The DNA here is from genome assembly GCA_034659475.1 of Bacillota bacterium. Classification (GTDB taxonomy): domain Bacteria; phylum Bacillota; class Syntrophomonadia; order Syntrophomonadales; family Syntrophomonadaceae; genus JAYEHK01. The sequence continues at coordinate 23,473 of JAYEHK010000155.1, forward strand.
AAGCAGAATCCTGGATTTCTAATAGAATTAAGCCAGAATGCACCGCCCGATTTTTCTATTTATCTGAATAAAAGAATACCGTGAGATTTCCTTCGTCCGCAATCACACCGTATTCATATCCATGAAGCTCCAGAACGTTTTTGACGATGCTCAGTCCCAACCCGTGACCGCCCATACCGCGGTTACGGGATTTTTCGCTTCTGTAATAGCGTTCAAACATTCGAGCGGCATCGCCCCGGGGAACATCCACGCCCGAGTTCGTAACAGACACCTTGCATCGATCTCTTTCAGCTTCAGCCATGACCGTGATTTCAGCTCCGTTGGAGGAGTATTGGATTGCATTGCTCAGAAGGTTTATCATAACTCTCTTCATTTTTTCGTAGTCGGCATTAACATTGAGTTCCGTTGTTTCCACTATCAGTGACATAGATCTGTCAATTATCTGGGCTCTGAATTTGTCGGCAGTGTTTTTGATTAAATCGGAAATATCAAAGTCTCTTTTATTTAATCCGTAATTCCCGCTTTCAAGTCTTGTAAGCTCAAGTGTATTCCGCACAAGCTCATCAAGACCGTCAACCTCATCTGAGATCGCGTTCAGATAATATTCGGCGGGCTTGCTTCCCACGCCGTCATTCAGAACTTCAATAAATCCGGAGATAATACCCAGAGGCGTTTTGAATTCGTGGGACATATCCATAAGCAGATCGCGCATTCTTTCCTCGTCGCTGGCCTTTGTCAGTGCATATTCGTCCAGCTGTTTGTTTTTGTCTTCAAGCTTTGCAATAGATTCGGAAAGATTTTTGGAAATCATATTTATGTTGTCCGACAGCTCTTCAAGTTCGTCTCCGGTGTGAATGGATGTAGAAATTGAAAAATCCTCATTTGCAATTGCCCCGGCACTGCGGTTAAGCTGCAGCAGGGGTTTGGTGAACCAGCGCGAATAGATAAGTGACAGCACGATAATCAGCAAAATCTGCAGTGCAAAAATATAATAATAGTATCGGCTCACAAATTTAAACGGTCGTCCCAGTTCCTGAATTTCAAAAATGGTAATCGCGTTGATGTCTGTTCCGTCAAGCCTTGCTATAAGTACTGAATAATGAACGCCGGATTCCTCATCGGTAAAATCGTATTCTGTGCTGTTGCTGTACAAATTTGAATGGAGTTCATTCCTCACAGTATCAAGCTCATCTTCAATAAGTACGTTGCCTATTTCGTTAAACAGCCGCGTTGCCCGGTAACGCGAAACACCGCTGCTGCGGTTATGCCCCGTCAGAGCTTCACATGTACCGCTTATTGTCCTTGTGATGCCAATTTGCTTGTAATAGTGCTCATATATCGCCTGGGAATAATCGCTGAAATATTCATAACCTTCGCCTGCAATTTTCAAGCCGAGATAATATTCGGTGCCAGGCATTTGCATACAGTCAACAAATCCTGTATTCAAGCCATTTCTTGACACCGTGTTTGTTACCTTAATCTTGTGTAAGAGATAGTCAATATAGACAACAGAGACTAACTTTCTTGAAATGCAGCAATATTCCTATCCGTAAATCTCAATGTTTCGATGTTTCTCAATTCTGCAGCGCCGTCTCTGCCGATTACCGTATCATTTACAGTTATGCCGTTTGAAGTGCTTTCTATCTTGTATTCATCTGACGAACCACGGAATTGAACGGTATCGTTTCCGCCCCGGCCATCGATTTTGTTGCTGCCGCTGTTACCCATCAGCACATTGTCGAGGTCGTTTGCAGTAATATTGCTGTCGTTTGCACCCTGTAGCGCTATGCACTGCAAATACTGTGATTTTGCAGTATAGGGCAATGTTTTGTCATATTCCATTATGAAATCGCCTGTAAAAGAGGGATCGACTCGCATCATCCGGGTAATATTTTCCGTTAGGAAGCTTTCCAGCGCGGCTTTTCCAACGGGATCTTTACGGGCAATTTCCGCTCGGTTTTTTGCGACATAACTGCCCCACATACTGCCTTCGCCCTCGGTCCATGGCTCCCAAATTCCGTAATAGCAGTCGATAACAGCAGCGATATATTCCTGTTCCAGTGAACCTTCCTTCTCCCATTCCCTGGCCAACCGTCCTGCTTTAAGCGCCCAAAGCCCCTTTTCGCCCCAATCTTTACTGTCCCCGGGGGAAGCGTTTATCATTGCATTGGCTATTATTTGGGTTATTTCAGGTGCTGCTCCGGGATTTTGCGTTGTGCCTATGCCATTATCATGCACCAGGTGAAATATTTCCTCAAAGGATGCGTCGCGATGAGTAAAATCACAGTCTATATACCACTTGGAACCAACGTTGGCAATTTCCGCATAATTAAGATTCTGACCGAGTGTCATGGCCGCCAAGGGCGTTTTACCGTCACGGTCGGCACCGTTCGGAAGAATCAACACGGCATTTTTTTCCGCCATTCTGTTTGCAATTTCGTTTTTATCGATTTTATCGGTGCTTGTCAGATAGAAGCTTAGCATATCATAGGCGTAAAGCAACTGTTCATCATTTACTTCATTCATTGCCAGAAGACAAATGGGCTTTCCGTTCGGTGCCGTATAATTAATATATTTGCTGTAATATTTTTCAGCTGTACCGCCAAGCTCGTCTGTACTTCTCACAATGTCATACTCGTCGGCATAGTCCTCGTAATCAGGGTTGGTAATCTTCTGTGATGCCTTCCAGTCAGGCACTGTAAGCTCGTCAGCAGGTACTTTTGTGAACCCTGGATTTAAAATCTTCCACCCCAGGATACACAAAGCAAGCATAAAAACCACCGCAAGAATACCGGCAATTACTTTTCTCATATTGTTTAGCCTCCTTGTTTTTTCTGTTTTCATAATGAAAGTATAAGTCCTCTGTGTATCCTCCGCGTACCCATTTTAGATTTTTGCGAAAAAATCAGGCGATGCTACGATGCACCTCCCCGGAAGCAAAAGGGACGTCCCTTTTTGTTTTATCCAAAAGCATAAAAGAACAGATAGTTTTCCACTCGCTCTTGTAATATTTATTTGGTGGAAACCGGGGAGCAGACAGGTGGACAGATGAACCATCCCCCTGTCTGTATGTGTTATGTTACAAAAAGAACGTCCCGGTGTAACGCGCCGGTATGGTATGATTTATAGAAAACCAAATGAAAGGATGATTCTGTTGAAACATATCATTTCCTTAATTCTTGCAATAACAATGACATGTTCTTTGCTGACGTATGACGTATCGGCTGCGAACAATTCTGTAAGTATTACAATCCCGTCGTTCCAAGTGACTGTTAATGACCGAACCGTTGACAGCACACAGCTGCAGTATCCCCTGATCGTTTACAACGACATTACATATTTTCCTCTAACATGGAAATGGTGCCGTGAACTGGGGCTGGCTTCCAGCTACACCAACGAAGATGGTCTGTATATTGCTAACTATACCTCTGAAAGTCAAGATACATTGGATGATGGCAGCTATCAGGCAGCGGGCACCCAATATACTGCCGTAATTCCCATTTATCCGGTTTATATCAATGGACAGCAAATTGACAATAACAAGGAAGAGTATCCGCTTCTTAATTTCCGTAATATCACCTATTTCCCTCTGACCTGGCGTTTTGTCGCAGATGAATTTGGCTGGGACGAATCCTGGAGCAATACGTCCGGCTATAAACTGTATACGCACGGCAGCGCAGCAGAATATCCTCCAGGTACGCATTACTATAGTGAAAGCTTCTTTCCGCTGGAAAACTACCGGGACTACTTAATCACGGAGAAGGTGCGTGAAGAGCGGTCTATCAATACCCAGCCTAGCGAACATGGAACCTATAGTGACAAGTATGAAGGCAGAACGTACAGCTATTACAAACTGGACTATGCCACCGACACACTGACCCAAACTGCGTCTGAAGAAACAGCAGACACACCATATAATTCGGGTGCTGTCAGTGGCGAAAACGTTGATGATTTGTTCTGCGGGAACAGCAGCATCCTTTGCTTCAAAGACAGCCCATTACTGGATCTGACAGAAGATGCCGGGACTGGCAACGCCATTGACAGAGTGTATGCGACAAAGCATTCCATTAATGGTATGACCGTTTACATGACTTTTGTGCTGTTCACACAAGACAACAGAAGCATCCCGGCTCCATATACGCCGCGTAAGTACTACGCATTTATCGACAAGGGTGATGGCGTTCTGCATCAGGTGGATAGCTGGCCCACAGATCAGATTCTGTCGGCGGTCTATCCCTGCGGAACAGATGGTGTCTATCTCTGCTCAACCGGTCGTATCTTTGGGAGCACCCGCTATAACAATGGGAGGGGCTGGATCTGCATCGTCAACGCTGACTTTTCAGTGACAACACTGAATGGACGGTGGGAAGATTGGAATAGTCTTGATGCTGTTGGAATGGATGATGCAGGTAACCTGTATCTCCTGAATACCTGGTTTCCTGACTATGACCTTGCAAACAGAACACAGGGTACTGTAAGCCCCATCAACGACGGCTATTTCCGCCTTAGTTTAGACGGTAAGCTTACAAAGATCTATCCCTTTGTTAAGGCAGATCAGATATTTGTTACCCCTTCCGGTGAAATCTACATTGATGCAGATTGGATTGATCCAATATTGCATTTGCAGACCGGTACATGGATCAAGCCGGATTAACTGATGTTAGTAAAAGAATGATTGAAACAGCTTAGGGGGACGGATGAACCGTCCCTCTTTCTTCCCCGAAAGAACGTCCCGGTGTAACCGGTGTAATCTGTCTGTTAAATTGTAAACTCCGCAGCCAAATTGTATTTGTCATAGTCCCCTGTACCTCGAAAATCCGATATGTTTTTCACTATGCGGTATTCACCTGTGTCCAGACTGCCATAAAGCCAGTCCCAGTCGACTGCCCATTCGCCATCGTCTCCAGGAGCCAAATCATAAGCAATATCATTAAATCCATAGTCGCCATCTATAATGACAGGGACCTGATACCAGCTTCCATTGAGTTTCTTTTCCAGGCAAAAGTATTCACCATAGTCACACTTCCTGCTAGAGTTATTCTGAAATGCTACTATCACACCGGTTGTGGAAACTGTTCCTTTTTTTACATTCATAGTAACGCCATCAAAGTTGTTAACAGTTTGATATGTTGTAGATTTCCAGTAAGTTGGCTGGACAGGTCGGCTTGAAACAAGATCAACCCCAACAAACTCATCAAGTGAAACTTGTAGACCAAGTTCCTCGTTTACGTATTCAAGAGCAACCTCCAAAGGATTTAAAAGATATGGTTTATGTCCGTCATCACATTGTTTTTGCAAATCATTATAATAATCCATCGTCATGACATCAGTCTTAGGAGTAACATAATACACATTACCGTTTCCGTCCATCCAGCGCTCTACACACCAAATTCCAAAGTCTCCCTGAACAACCGGTTGAGATAAAACCAGTTGGCAGATTTCTCCGTTCGACCAGGGAAATTTCACAACCATACGATTTCCTTCATACGTTTCGTGGGGCAGCAGACCCTTTCCTTCAAGGAATATACGAAGAGCCGTTTGCTGTCCTGCAAGTGTGGTAAAATCACCTTCCCCACTCCGAATACATCCTAAATACTGTGGTTTTGATCCTTCATAAGAAAAAATCAACATAGGCTTACCCATACTTGCATCTTCCGTAATCCACCCATCTACTGCATTCATGCCGCCCGGAAAGATCGCCTTGCTTATATCAGCAGGTTTTATACGATATTCAAGACGCCAAATTTCCAAAGGTGATGAAAATAGTTCGTCAAATGATGCTATTTTTTCAAGCTTCGTAATTTTGCTGTCAATAATCTTGACACTATTTCCTTCGTATTCTTCGTAAGTTGTAATTCGCTGCTCCATAAATTGATTGGCATAATCCTCTACGGTTAATTGTTCTTCTTGTGGATTACTCATTAGTCCCACACAGATTGCTGCCACTGCAATTACGGCCGCGACAACAACCCAGAATGCAGGCTTCTTGTAGTTTAATATATTCATTATGCGTCCTTTCGTATTGTTCTCCCCAAAGGCAAGCGGACAACCACCTATAATTCGCCTGCCTGTGGACAGTGCTAAAAGAGAGGTTGAATAGTCCTTTTTAATCTCATTGCCCATCTGCTTAATAACACTTTCATCGCAGGATAGCTCCATATCCTCGCTCATAAGGAAGAAAGCAACCCAAACCAGCGGATTAAACCAGTGAACACACAGCACCAAAAACGCAAATAACTTTATTACATGGTCAAATCTTTTAATGTGAGTTTGTTCGTGCTTAATAATATAGACTTTTTCATTTTCAGAAAGGCTTGTCGGAAGATAAATCCCAGGCTTGATCAGACCAAAAACAAAAGGTGTTTTTATGCCATTCATTTCATATACATTCTCGAAAACTGGTTTTGCAGATTTCAATTGGAGATACAGCCTTATCGCTGTAAAAATACTGTATATAAGTAATAAAGCAATACCAAAGAGCCATACTGCTTCCCCCAAAGTAATCCATATCTGCATAGGGTTTGCACTGGCACCAACGACAGGTGCAGGCAAGGATTGATTGGCCGCCTGGTCTACTAATGTAATACCACTATGAATCTGTGGGGTCTGCGAATACATAATATTATGCGGTACAGTTTGTGTATTGATAGGAATAAGGCTGAATATGCTTTCAAAGGAAAACGGGCATATAAGTCTGAACAACACCGCAGACCAAAGTGCATACGAAAAAATCTTGGGTGCTTTTTTAAGCAGCAGCCGTGCCACGATAACAAACAAAATAACATAGCAAGACGTAATGCTCATGTTTAGAATTTGCAGAAACAACTCTTCCACAGTTATCCCTCCTTATGATCATTGATTAGCTTTTGCAGCTCATCAATTTCCTTATCGCTTAGCCTTTTGCTTCTTGTGAATGCAGCCAAAAATTTCGGCAGAGAACCCTCAAAGGTTTCCTCCACAAACTGCTTGCTTTGCCCGGCATAAAACTCATCTTTTTTTATGAGAGCAGATACAGTGCCACCTTTATTTTCAAAAATTCCTTTGCCCTCAAGTCGTTTTAGCATAGTATAAGTGGTTGACTTCTTCCAGCTTAGTTCTGCCTCACACAGCTTAACCAAGTTTCCCGATGGGATAGGCTCATGCGCCCAAATAATATCTGCAAATCTGGCTTCCATATCGGTAAGTTTATATTCTTTCATTCTGTTCAGCTCCTTTGGGTCTACAAGTTTTAGACTAACACATTCATAGTTTATAACTTGTAGACTGTTTTGACAAGAGGATGTTACACCGGTATAACCCGGAATGGTTTTTGTTGGTGGCGGAAATACTAAACAAACAGACCTATAAGGATGAGGTGAAAAGAATGAATCAATCACGATTAAGAAAGCTAATACCATTCCTTCTTATAGCCAGCTTACTATGGCTTCCCGGCTGCACAGGACAGTCAGCGCAGAAACCGGCCAAGAAACCAATTGATACAACCCAGCAAAAAACGGCTCCTCCAGCTCAAATGCAGATCATGCTGACAGGAGAGGAAAGATTGCTTGAGAATCTGCTGCAACAGGCTGAAAAAGAGAAATTAGCCTCTAAGCAGGCTGCCGCCGAGGCCAAATTGAAAGCAGAGCAAGAAGCATTAACCAAAGCCCGGGCGGAGGCACTCGCCAAACAAAAGGCAGAACAAGAAGCCCAAGCCAGGCAAAAAGCGGAGCAGGAAGCCCAGGCAAAACAAAAGGCCCGGGAAGAGACCCAAAATAATAATAAAGCACAGCCAGTGATGCCAGGTACTCCAACGCCGGAAGCCCAGGAAACTCCGCAAAACCAACAAAATAATTCTGTTTCTGTTCCTTCCATGACAGAACCGGTACTGGCCCAGGGCAGCCAGAATTCTTCCTTCTGGCCGGTAGCTGCCCAGTCAGTGCAAAAACTCAATCAGAATTGGAATGCACTGGAGCCCCAGGCAGACGAAGCCGGTTTGAACACAACCCAGCGGAACAATATCAAAAAAGCGCTTGATGACTTAACTGCTGCAGTAAACGCTCAAAATACTGAAAAAAGTTTGATGGCAGCCATTGAATTATTCAGACAATCAGGCAATCTTGCAAATGTATTCAGTTACCCGGTCCCTTCCGAATATTTTCAGTTAAACTATGCAATCATGATGTCAGCCTTGGAATCAGAAAAAATGGAATGGTCAGCAGCAGAAGCCCGCATTCCCAGAATACAGTCTGCCTGGAAAGCGGTTAAAGCTGCTGCAAAGGGCGAAAATGCAAGCTTAATGAATCAAACTGAATTATCGATTCGCGATTATGAACAGGCCATTCGCAATAAACAAGCGAAAATCATTTCAACCAAAGCAGAAGTCGCATGGCAGAATTTGAAGGCCGTTAAAGATGCGCTTATAGAAATGGGTACCTCGACTGCCGGAAAGACAGGAGAGTAAGAGCGTGTACGTGTAACCTAGTATTATTAAAAAAGCTGTTGACCTCAAACATGTCAACAGCTTCTGTTTTATTTTTAACTGTTTAAACAAATAGCTTGAAATGGCATCATCCGATCAAAAGGTATTTTGTGCTTAACATATTCCCTTTTTCATTGCATTATCTGATTGTCTTTACACAATTTTTGTTGTCCATTCCTCTAGATTCCAGATATCTGATACGATATCCTGATAAAATTCAGGCTCATGACTCACTAACAGCATCGTGCCGTGAAACTCTGACAACGCAGTTTTCAGTGCTTCCTTGGCATGCACGTCAAGATGATTGGTCGGCTCATCAAGAACCAATAAATTCATATTTCGAAGCATCAGCTTGCATAATCTTACCTTGGCATTTTCACCGCCGCTGAGCACTTTCATCGGACTTTCTATGTGTTCGGCAGTCAGCCCGCATTTAGCCAGAGCACGGCGTACCTCCGCATTCGTCATGGAAGGGAATTCCTTCCATATTTCCTCATGCGCTGTATGTCTTCCTGCAGCTTCCTCTTGCTCAAAATAACCGGTTTCAACAAACGTATCAAGCTCAATCGTTCCCGCTATTGGCGGCTGAATGCCCAGTAATGTTTTGAGCAAAGTGGATTTTCCCAAGCCGTTGACACCCTTCACGGCAATTTTTTGTCCTCTCTCAAGCCGTAAATTAAGCGGAGCGGTGAGTGGTTCCTCATAACCGAGGACAAGATCTTTTGCCTCAATAACGATTTTTCCGGTGGTCCGAGCTGAAGAAAATGAAAAAGTCGGCTTTATCTTTTCCCTGCCCAGCTCAATGATATCCATCTTATCCAGCTTCTTTTGGCGGCTCTTTGCCATATTGGTGGTGGCAACTCTTGCTTTGTTGCGGGCAATAAAATCCTCCAGGTGTGAAATCTCTTTTTGCTGCTTATCATAGGCCTGTTCAAGCTGGCGTTTTTTCAGCTCACTCATTACAACAAAGTTATCATAATCACCTTTATAGCGCGTCAGTATTGCATTTTCAACATGATACACAACATTAACCACAGAATTGAGAAAAGGAATATCATGGGAGACTAAAATGAAGGCGTTTTCATAATTTTGCAGCAGGTTAGTCAGCCACACAATATGATTCTCATCTAAGAAATTGGTGGGTTCATCTAAAATCAAAATCTTAGGATTCTCTAATAAAAGCTTGGTTAACAACACTTTTGTGCGCTGCCCTCCGCTGAGGTCTCCCACATCTCTGTCCAGACCAATATCGCCAAGGCCCAGACCGTTGGCGTACTCTTCTATGCGGGCATCGAGCATATAAAAGCCGCTGTTTTCCAGCATTTCCTGTATTTCTCCAACATCCTCGAGCATGGCAGTCATTTTCTCCTCACTGCAATGTGACATTCGGTCGTACATTTCCAGCATTTCCTGTTCTTTCAGGTACATATCAGTAAATGCCTCGCGCAGCACGTCACGGATTGTTTTCCCTTTGGTCAGGGTGCTGCTTTGGTCAAGGTAGCCGGTCGTGATGTGTTTGCACCAACTCACCTTTCCCTCATCAGGCATTAGTTTGCCGGTAATTATGTTGAGAAAGGTGGACTTCCCCTCGCCATTTGCTCCAACGAGGCCCACGTGCTCACCATTTAACAGTCGAAATGATGCTTTTTCTAAAAGATTCCGTGGACCAAATCCATAGGATACATTTTCTACATTCAAAATGCTCATGAGTGCCTCCAACAAATATTATAATCTCTTATATATAAACACAAATTTTTTAATAAACCTACTAAAATTCTTTCATTATTAGATGAAATTTTCCACACTGGATAACTCACTAGGATCAGCGTGGCCAAAGGGTATTTTATCACATATTTGCAAAGTGGAAAGCACAAGGAAATATCTGCACTAAAAAAACCACTTTGAAACAACCTTCAAAGTGGTCGTGCATTGAGGTGTAAGTCATTAAAATCCGTAATCCACCATGACCTGCTTAAGAACCTCCAGATTCTCTTCACCCATTTCTACGAGCGGCATGCGACCAATACCCACATTCATTCCGATTAAGTTAAGCGCTGCCTTAATAGGAATGGGGCTTACTTCAATAAAGATCGCTTTGATTAGATTCAGTGCGCGAAGCTGAATTTTCCTGGCCTCTTCCACATCACCGGCCAGGTACCTAGCTGTCATTTCATGAAAATCTCTGGGAATCAAATTGGCTGTGGTTGAAATAACCCCTTTTGCTCCTAATGACATCATCGGTACCACAATTCCGTCATCACCTGAGTAAATGGTGAAATCTTCTCCGCATAAATTCACAATATCTCCAACCTGGCTGAAATTGCATTCTTTAATGGCAACAATATTATCAATCAAAGACAGCTCTTTGACTGTCGCAGGATTAATATTGAGATTGGTTCTGCCCGGTACATTGTATAGTATGATGGGGATTTTAACACAGTCGGCGATGGCTTTATAGTGCTCGTAAAGCCCCTTTTGGGTGGTTTTATTATAATAAGGAGTAACTGATAGAATCCCATCAGCCCCGGCTGCTTCAACTGCCTGGGATAATTGAACCCCATGACGGGTATCGTTGCTGCCAGCCCCTGCAATAACCGGGACTCTCTTGCCTACTTTCTCAACCGTAAATTTAACCGCAGATACCTGTTCCTCGTCTGTCAGGGTACTCACTTCGCCGGTAGTTCCGCAAATAACGATAGCATCGATGCCATTGCCAATCTGGAATTCAATAAGCTCTGCCAGTTTATCGTAATCTACTACATCATTTTTAAAGGGCGTAATAATAGCTACAGCTGAACCGGTAAACAGAATCGGTTTACTCATAGTAATCCTTCCTTTCATTGAGACATTCTGTTATAACATAAATATTCTGATCTAGGCTGAGAATGGACTTTTGTTTATATTTACAGTACCATCATATTAATATACAGTAAAATAGATTGGTTTGATTATTTTAATCATTTATATTGATAATTAAACATTGGGGAAAACTTATGGAATTAAGACAGCTTAAAATATTTGTTACCGTTGCAGAGGAGAAGAGCTTTACCCGAGCTGCACAAAAAATGGGTTATGCTCAGTCAAATATTACAACCCAGGTGCGGCTATTGGAAGAGGAATTTGGGACTAGGCTTTTTGAGCGTTTGGGAAAAAAAATAGCGCTGACACCAGATGGGGAAAAGCTTCTGTATCATGCGAAAAGGCTGCTCCGGTATGCTTCCGAAGTTCAGGAAGCTATGACCAGCTCAACCGAACCCAATGGTATCATTAATATCGGCATTGCCGAATCATTATGCCTGTTTAAACTGCCTGCTCTTTTAAAAAAATACAGCATTCTCTATCCCCAGGTAAAGCTAGTAATACGCCAGGGTACACCCCTTGATTTTGCCCGATGGCTGCGCGACAATACCATTGATGTGGCCTTTTCTTTGGATCAGGTTATAAATGATGCCGATCTGATCACCAAAATATTATGTGAAGAGCCCATGATTATTGTAGGTAACAATGAGCACCCTTTAATCGCTAAAGGCTATATCGAGTTAAAGGATATTGACCAGGAATCATTTATTTATACAGAACGCAACTGCAGCTACCGATCAGTAATCGAAAACTACCTGGCAGACTCCAAAATAAAGCCAGGCTCTTCCTACGAATTTGACAGCATTGAAGCGATCAAACAGTTTGTTTTAAGCGGTTTAGGGATTGCGTTGCTGCCTTATGCAGCCGTGGAAAAAGAGTTGTCATCCGGAAACATGGTTGACCTCAGGTTGATTGAGCCCAAAATAAAAATGTATACCCAGATTGTTTACCACAAAAATAAATGGCTGTCGCCAACCCTTTTATCGTTGCTGGATTTGGTTAATGAATATTTTTGAATTTCGAAGAGTGACATTGGAACCATCCGAGACCACTGAAAAAGTAGCTAAATTTCACTGGGGTATGCATAAGTACCCAGTCCGACTTTTTCAGTGGTCTCGAACCATCCCCTTGTCACGCTCAGTAATATTAAAGATCTTCAATTTTGCTTGTAAGAAGAATCGCCTCTCTTTTACGCACCATTTCCTCATAATTAAAGAAATATTTCTTTTTTTTGTAACATCTTTTAAATGTTGCAACATATTTTTTTGATTCAAAATATTTTTTCATTCCATTTGAAACATAGTGAACTTGCTCCCCGGGGTCATAAACTGCAGGCGCATCTTTATGAAGATCTATAATCGTTTCTGTGATGACACCCCAGGAGATGTCCGCAATGGAGTAGTTTTTAAGGTCTCTCACTGCTGCCCTAAGTGTAGCTTCCTGAAGCGGGTCAAAGAACTTAAATTCTTTTGAATACATGATAGCGCCATGCATATGGCTCGGAATATCAAGAAATCCGTCTTTATAAACTTCCCTTGATATATTATAAAGCAACTGAAAGCAGTATTTTAGTATGCCAAGTCCGGGACTGCTCTGGCCCGGTAACTGTGGCCTGTTTTTGTCAAAAACTGTAAGGGGATTTTTGGCTGACAACCATTCAATAAGAATCATATTGTAAGGATCTATTTTAAAATCCTTTTCAAAAAACCGTTCATGAGGAATAAAGGTGTGCTCACTGACCCTGAGGTCAAGAAGCTGATTTTCAGGGGTTTTATCTTTCCAGTAGAGCCTGAAATAATTTATATAGTTTTCATCCCTGTCAATATCAATATGAATAGCAGAGAACCCTATAGATTCAAGATGCTTTAACAGCCCTATTGACTCAATCATATTGTTCATGTCTTGCTCTGAAAATCTTCCCAGAAATAATTTTTTTGAACCTGCAAGGCTTTGAATGTCTAAATCTATGCTGCTTATGTCGACTTTCCCAAAATCAAGATTGAATGTATCAGCAATTATAGGATCAGCCTTTTTAAAACTTTTTAATTTATTTGCTTTAAGGCCCGCTTTTTCAGTCAATGAAATACTCCTTTCAGGTTCACCTGCTCTGCCTTTGTCAGGTACTGGGGGATTTAAGTGTGTGGCACGAGTTATCTGCTGAAGATTGTTTCTCCAACTCGTCTAATATGATCAATCAGATCTCTATTCTCAATCTTTTCAAAAACCAGTAAATCAACGTGATATGGTAAATCAAGCTCATCTAGGATTATACCCATTTTCAGCAAATCATCCATATCTAAATCTTCACCTTTTAATGCCAGATCAATGTCCGAACCATTTGTGTAATTCCCCATGGCTCTCGATCCAAAAAGAATGGCCTCTTCAACCTTTTGATTTTTAGCAATATTATTGATAATCTGCTTTAATGTATCCTGCGTTAATCCAAATCGCATCATGTTAATCCTCATTCTCACGAAGCTGATTCAGTTTATTTTGCAGTTGATAAAAGGCTTTGAAATACGGCTCACTGATTAACCCGATCATTTCCTCTGCGGTTTTTTCATCATATACATGACTTGTCAGGTTCCTGCTCTGAATCATTTTCATCCAAATCTCTCCATCCTCAATGAGACCCAGTTGGAATGCCTCTTTGGTAGCGTCTCTCGAGCCATATATCTCGTTATTGCCTCTGCTTTGCAAAAAATCTTTCAATGTTTTCCACGCCAACTCATGAGTATATTCAAAAGCCTGAATCATCCCCTGCTTTTCAAGGTTCGAGAGGTCTCTTGTTTTCATCAGATCTACTGCTTCTTTTAGCTGCTGTAATGCCTTCTGATAGTTGCTAAACCGCTGCTCCCAGCGAATATCTTTATCGCCCATCAGTAAGTCCCCTTCCGTTTCGCATTATGCCATTATAATAGCACAAAACAATCACTTTATGATTCCATTTTTATAGAAGCAAAAAAGAACGTCCCCTTTGCTTCTGCTTAAGAGAAATCCTTCCCTCTGGGGGGAAATGGGGTCAGGCCACTTACTTGTCCACATATTTTGATTAAACAATTAGTAAGTTGACAAGTAAGTGGCCTGACCCCTTTATCCGCTATACCCCGAATAATTCAAAAACATCCTTATCGTCAAGCACACGATGACTTTTCTGATCTGAATTCGCCAGCATGCTTTGCATTTTTTGTTCAATGGTTTTCTTTAGCAATACTTCAAAATCAATATTGCGAAGCTTGAAAAACAAGGTGGGGTCCTCGTCAAACCTTGCCCCTATTCCATACAGGGTGGCGGCAACGTGTTTGCACATATCTGCCCAATCATAACAACTGCAGCTAAACTTAATTTCCTTATTGCTGGGAAATAAGCCGGCCCCCTTTAAAGTGAAAAGCTCCTCTAATTCCTTGGGAAATTTACCCTCTAAAAGCTCTGCCAAATTGTCGATTTTATGATTGCATACGGAAAGAATATTCTCCCATTTTTCATTAGCAAGCGCTGCGATTTTAATCTCTACCTGGTAGGGCTTTTTCGCACTACCCAGAACCAGAGCTGTTACAATACCCGTTTCAATCTTTAAGTCAAGCACTGCACCATTTCTGACATAGCTGCGCCCACGAGTTATTCTATTCGAGTAGTCGGCATAGTTTTCAAGATTCTTGTTCCATGCCTTTCCCCACCAAGTAGTAGCCAGTTTGTTGCCTTCAATAACGATCGGCGCCAAATCCGGGTTCTTCTTTTTCAGCTTTTCAATTTGCTTTTTAGCCATTTCTTTCTTCTGAGAAACAGGTACATACTCGGGGTACTGGTCATAACGAGCCATTAATCTTCACCTGCCTGTACTAATGTGAATAATTCCATTAATTGCTGGTTATCCAACTCTGTTATCCAGCTTTCTCCGGATGCTGCTACTAATTCACCTGCCAGCTGACTCTTGGCTTCAATCATCATATCGATTTTTTCTTCAATAGTACCAGCTGTTATAAACTTGTGAACGATAACATTTTTTTGCTGTCCAATACGAAAAGCACGGTCGGTTGCTTGATTCTCAACAGCCGGATTCCACCAGCGATCAAAATGTATAACGTGATTGGCAGCAGTAAGATTCAGCCCCACACCCCCGGCTTTTAACGATAGCACCATAAAAGGAACATACTCCTCACCACAGAATTTATCCACCAGTTCCTGGCGCTTTTTAACGGGTGTTCCGCCATGTAATATTAGTCCCTGGCGGTTAAATATCGTTTCTAGAAAATCGGCTATTGGTTGGGTCATTTCTCTAAACTGGGTAAAAACCAGCACACGCTCTCTTTTTTCATATATGGTTTCACAGATCGCCTGTAATCTCTCGAATTTACCACTATACTTAGGCTGGAATGTAGTTTGCGCTAAAAACTGATCCGGATGATTACATATTTGTTTGAATTTCATAATACTTGCCAAAACTAATCCCTTACGGCCTATACCTTCCGCAGTGGCTAAACTTTTTTCTAATTCCTTGACCAGGCTATTATATAAAACGACCTGCTTTTTGCTCAAGTTGGCATAAGCTTTTATTTCAATTTTTTCGGGCAGATCGGCAATTACACTCTTATCGGTTTTTAGGCGACGCAGAATAAATGGATTTATTACTGCCCGAAGTTTGGAGTAGTCCGGGTTGCCGCCGTCCTTCAATCTTTTTGTAAACGCTTTGAATTCTTTGGCTGTTCCAAGCAATCCCGCATTTAAAAAATCAAACAACGACCATAAATCAGACAGACTATTTTCAACCGGCGTGCCTGTCAGCGCTATCCTGGCATTGGCCTCCAATTGTTTTACCGCTTTGCTCTGCTTGGTGCTCGGGTTTTTTATAGCCTGCGCTTCATCTAATATCAGCAGATCCCATTTAACAGTCCTTAGTTCCTCAATTCGCACCACCATTCCGTAGGTGGTTATGTATAAATCTGTATCATCCATATTTTGCAGATCGCATTTTTCTTTGTTGCTATATATGGCTTTATATTTTAGCAGGGGGGCAAATTTTTCTATTTCTTTTTGCCAATTTCCCATTAACGAGGCTGGAATTATCAGAAGCGCCCGCTCGCCGGAATTTACTCTAAGATACTCCAGCAGCGCAATGATTTGCACCGTTTTCCCAAGCCCCATATCATCAGCCAGACAAGCCCCAAAGCCTAAATTCTTCATATAGTTTAGCCAGTCAAAGCCCTTTTGCTGATATCCCCGCAGGCTGGCATGAAAATCATCGCTTATGGCTATATTGCTCATTAAAGAAGGGTTAGTCAGTCTGGATGTAACGCTGTTTAACCACTCGCCATTGGATATTTCCAGGCTAAGCTCATCATGCTTAATGCCTAAGATTTCACTGGCATTTAACTGCATGCGCATCGCCTCGGCTATGCTGTATTCACATGTGTCTGCCAGTTCTTTGGCCTTCTGGTAAGCATCCAGGGTTAACTGTAGTTTTTGATGGTCAACTTCTACCCACTTGCCTTTGATAAATAATAAACCACTGCTTTGGGTTAATAAATCCCTGATTTCTTGCTCTGTAATCTCATCCTCACCCAAAAACAGCCGGGCATTAAAATCAAGCAGAGCATCCATTCCAACCCTAGAGGGCTCCCGGTCTCCAAGCTGGATCGATAGTTTGAATGAATTGGACTTTTTCTTCCACCAATCGGGTATACGGCATAGAATGCCGCATTCTTCGTAAAGGGGTATCTCCTTTAGAAATATATATGCTTCATTAGATGTCAGCTTTAGCGGACTAAATAATTCACCACTTTCAACAAATTCAGCTATAAAATTGCTCTTCTGGGCTACTTTGCTGACGGTTGAAAGTAATTTTAGCAGCCTATCATTTTGGTCTTGATACTCAATCAAAGCATTTTTCAGTGGCGTATGAGTGGCTTTTTTATCACCTGCACGCCCCGTGCTATAAGTTGCCAAAAATGCAAATGGATACTCGTCGGACTTGTTTTCAACCAAATGAAAAAACACCCGCCCAACCAGATTTATCCTGGAGTTATGCTCCAGCAGGAATTCTTCTACTGTACCTGAATAAACTTTGATTTCGGTTGCAAAAACCTCTGACAGGCTTTGATATATATCTTTTATCCAATCACCGTTTATGAATTCCAGCCCCACCACAAATGGAACGCTATTTAAGATTTCCAATATTTCATCATCGGTTGGCGTTAATACAGTATCCTCGCGGATAAATTCAATATCAGCAGTTTTAGCCAGCCCTTTAATGAAATTAGAAGCTATGTTATGTAAAAAAGCCATTGATACAGACATTTTTTGGGTAGATTCAACAAAACCCAGGTAAAATAACATTTTGCTATGATTATCCAAATATTTTTCATACAGTTCATTTTCAAAGCTCTTATCTGTAGCAGAAGATGCTTTACCTGGTATTATTTCAAAGTTAAGATAAAAGCCTTGTTCTAAAAAATAGACTATTAATTCCTTGTTATTAGTATTTATTTCCATGTTTCCTCCTGACAGACTATGGCTTGTTCATAATATATTTCCATTTGTTTTTTTAGTATATCCTAAATCTCCAAACTATTTTCAATTCAAGCCAACAGAGGGACGTTCTTTTTGTTTGCCTTCATGAAAGAAAATCCTAGTCATCAAACAAAAAGTAGGGTCGAAGGCAGGCGCGGTAAAGTATTAGACCTTGTGAGGCCATGCTGTTTCTCCCCTTTCGGGTGAGTGTCCCCCTCAAGCGGGTCATCTTCCCGTTTCCAGACCCCGCCACCTCAAACGCAGCATGCGGTTTTCCCGCACTACGCTTTCCTAATCGCTTCGTGTCAAGGTTTATGTGTCCTAACGTGCTGGGAAGGCTTTCGGGGTTTTCTGGGGATACCACTTCCCAGTCTTGCTTTTCACTCTTTTGAAGTCGAATCCTAGAAAGCTAAAGCTTTCGTCTTTTGTCAGATCTACCACTCGCGTCTTGTCTGTATTCACTTCTACCTCTAGCTTCATTAGTTCTTCGATTAGCCTTTTATATACCTGTCCTAATAGTTTTTCCTACCGCGGGTGCCCATCCACCAGTACTACCATATCATCTGCAAATCTTGCATACATGCACATATAGCCCCCAGAAACGCCAGCTTGGTTCAGACTTCGCCTTGATATATATCTTTTCCCTCAATTCTTGCAGTCCTATGGACGGCTTTGTCATTAGACTCCAGTAGTTCAGTTTCCTTCCCCACTGCTAACCAAGCTACAGGGTTTCTACTTCTTTCCCTGGCAGGACTGTCTCCTACTGAACATACCAGCCTTTACTGGACATACGAACATCCCAGTGTAACACAAAACATGCAAACGTGATTGTTCTCCTCTTTGCACAAGATCCATGATTAATTTTATTAATTCCTTGGAATTCAAACTTTCTAACTTCACATACTATTCTTTTTTACTATCTTTAATCTCTTTGGGGAGTTCTGTGCCTTTAATCATTTTTTTCTCATCTGACTTCACCCTGCGTTCAAGTTTCTTTAAATCTTCCTCCGGCGGAAGTTACTCGGGCTTTATTCCACGATCCACTAACATGCTTCGTACGCCCTTATTATTCAAAATGTGTTCATCAGTGATTGCCAACTCGCCGTTCATATCGTGCTGCTCCACATTGTAATTAGTTATTTCCGTTGCCAGATTCTTTGCAGCAATAGTTACTGTCGGCAAAAAATCGGCCAAAGGGCGATTCCCTTGTACCCCCAAACGATTCTTCATGGCCTGGGTAGCAATGCCACCAAAAAGCATAGCATCACCCTTGGAACGAATGCGTCCAAAGCCATGATCATCTACTCCACGCTCGTAAATATTTTTTGAAAGCATGGTCTCAGATTCGCGTAGTTTCTTACGGGCCTGTAGACGCTCCTGGAGACAAATGCGTTCTTCAATGATTTCCTGTTTACGGGTCTGTACTGCAAAATAAGTTTGTGCAAAGGCAATCTGATCCTTTCTTGGATCCCCATTCTGAGCAATCAGGTAACAGGCATAGCGAGTTAGCATAATGTCCTCAATAGACCTCTCCGCACCAGACCCTATTTGGACCATTTTCGTGACGTCACGAAAATGGTCTATTACATTATAGCCCATTGTTTTACAGGAAGTTTTGGCTTTATCAATAGCGTTCTTAAAGTTCTCCCATCGATCATATCCCAAGGCTTCCTGTAATTCACGAGCAAACCAAAACTCCACTTCATAATCCTCAACAACATGAACTATTTCGTCAAACTGTCTATGTAATTGTAGCATCAACTCTTTTTTCACATTCTTCCCTCCCTCGAAATTATCCAAATAGTCCGGACATTTATCCCCCCCCGAAATCCTTCCATCTTTTTCCTCAAGTATATTTGTTTCCGTTTAACGCGTCAAAAGGAGCGCACCATGCGCCAAAAAAGCAAAAAACCCAGGTTCAAAAAACCTGAGTTCATTAATAAATTAATGGTGGAGGCGAGGGGAATCGAACCCCTGTCCGAAAGATAGACCAGCCCAGTATCTCCGAGCGCAGTCCGTGATTTAATTTCACCCTTTGGACGTCCACGGACGAACTTCCTGAGGCTATCCCCGATTAAATTCCCCTTTTAGCCCCTCGAGAAAAAAGGCTAAAGGGTACCCTCGCTATGTGACGCCCTGCACTAAACCGCGAGGTTATCTAGCCGGACGAGCAGCCTTAGGCTGCTAGTGCAAAATTATCTTCTGCAGTTATATTTGTTTTTCACCTTTTTAACGAGCTGGCGACAACTCGGCTCGCTGCTCGACCCACCTTATCCCCCGTCGAAACCAGTACGCCCCCTTAATAAGGATTCACACTGCCATACTATTTTATAACCATTGTGACGTTTTGTCACTGGAAATCTTATTCTCTGTTTTTTTCTTTCATGGCCCGCTCTATGGACCGTTTTGCATCTCGGGCTGCAATGTCATCGCGTTTGTCGTAGTCTTTCTTGCCGACTGCGACAGCCAAGTCCATCTTGGCCAGGCCATCCCGAAAATAAATCTTGAGCGGGATCAACGTATGACCAGATTGCTTTTGTATGCCTAACAGTTTGTCTATTTCCCGGCGATGCAACAGTAGTTTTTTTTGTCTGAGTGGCTCATGGTTAAACTGATTTCCCATCTCATAGGGACTGATGTGGAAATTATTCACCCAGACTTCTCCGCCTTTGACGACCGCATAGGCATCCTGCAGATTTCCTTTACCCATCCGCAGGGCTTTGACTTCGGTTCCTACCAGAACAATCCCCGCCTGGTAGACTTCTAATATATGATATTCATGCCGGGCCTTGCGGTTTTCTACTGCCGCTTTAATTCCCTTTTTTTTCGCCATATACGCCACCTTGATTAGAAAACTCGGCTTGCGCCTAATTCTTATTATACCAGCCACAGTTTACAGGTTAAAACTTCTGCTAGTGTAAAGAAACCCTCGCCCGAAATTGTTTCTTTTTCAAGCCAGGGCTTATGTCTATTTTTTGCATCACCTGTGCGTTCATTATAGCATATCTAATGTCCTCGTCAAGTTATACACCTTTGAGAGTGAGTCAGGGGACGGTTCCTTGACTCATTTTGACTTTTATGAGCTGGTTTGAAAATTGCTCTGGAATGAGTCAAGGAACCGTCCCCTGACTCACTCCTTTAGACGAGTTCAAAATCGATCTGGGCTGCGTCTACGTCGACGCGTACCAGTTGAACGCGCACCTCATCACCGATAGAATAACGCATGCCTGTGTGGGTACCGATGAGGGTCATGGCTTTATCGTTGAATTCGTAATAGTCATCTGCAATGGTGGAGATATGAACCAGTCCTTCAACCGTATTGGGCAGTTCGACAAAGAATCCAAAAGGCTGTACAGATGAAATTCTTGCGTCAAAGTCCTCCCCGACAAACTGCTCCATGTAGCGGGCTTTTTTTAGACCAATCAATTCACGTTCGGCTTCTTCTGCTTTGGTCTCCTGCACGCTTGATTGTTCGCCGTATTTGCCCATCCTTTTCTCCAGCGCCGCTCTCTTCTTCCCGTTCATCTGTCCGTCTAACAGGATAGACAATACACGATGGACGATGAGATCCGGATAGCGCCGAATGGGACTGGTAAAGTGGCAGTAGTATTTTGACCCTAATCCGAAATGTCCCAGTTCCTGGGGCATATATCGGGCATGTTTCATGGAACGCAAAACCATCAGCGAGATGACGGTTTCCTGGGGCGTTCCTTTGATGTCATTTAATAGCTTTTGAAAGGTATAGGATTCAACCTGATTTCCCTGAATCTTGTGTCCAAAAACGCCCAGAACTCTGTTGAGTTTCTCCAGTGATTCCCCGGCTGGTTTTTCGTGGACCCGATAAAGGGTAGGGATTTCTGCCCAATACAGGTGTTCTGCCACGGTTTCATTGGCTTTGATCATGAAGTCCTCAATGAGCATTTCACCAACACCACGTTCAAATTTTTTGATTTCAATCGGGAAACTGTTTTCATCAACAATAACCTTTGATTCGGGAAAGTCAAAATCCAATGCCCCTCTGGCAGTACGTTCACTGCGGAGGATGTCGGCAAGTTCCTTCATCATCAGGAAGTCATCGACCAGATCAGCATAGCGTTCTTTGGTTGCCTGATCATTGTCGGTAATGATTTTATTGACGGCTGTATAGGTCATGCGTTCATTTACATGGATGACAGACTTAAATATATCATAGCTGGTCACTTTACCGGTGCGGTCAATGTCCATCATACAGGTCATGGCCTGACGATCCTGTTGCGCGTTCAAACTGCAGACATCATTGGATAGTTCCTTGGGCAGCATGGGGAGTACCTTGTCAATCAAGTAGACCGAGGTCGCTCTTTCCAACGCTTCTTTATCCAACTTGCTGTCTTCACGTACATAATAAGATACATCAGCTATATGAACACCCAAACGATAGCCATTATCCAGTTTCTCAATAGACACTGCATCATCGAGATCCTTGGCATCTTCTCCATCGATGGTGACCATGCGCAGATCTCGCAGGTCTCTGCGTTTTGCAATCTCTTCATCGCTCACCGGTTGGGCCACTCGTTTGGCTTCCTCAATGACTGCACCCGGGAAATGGGTCCGCAGGCCGTGTTTTTTGATCACAATCTCGACATCCACCCCTGGATTGCCTCGTTTGCCAAATACCTCGGTAATCTTTCCTTCGGGGTAGCGGTCTTTGGCGGGGAAATTGGTGATGGTTACAAGCACCTTGTCTCCATTGGTGACCTTTAGCTTTGGGCTGGTTTTGACATTGATCGGATAGATCTGCCGGGCATCCAGCGGAATAACCTGGGCCGCGTGTTTTCCTTTTTCGAAGGTGCCTACCAGTTCTTTGTTGGCCCGGGTGATCACCCGTATCACTTCTCCTTCGGGACGCTGGTCACCGGATGCTTTTTGATGAAGCCGGGTCATGACTTTATCGCCGTGCATGGCTCCATTTAGATCTCGGCCGTAGACAAAAATCTCTGGGGAAGCCGGATCATCAGGGAGCAGAATGCCATATCCCCGTTGACTGAGCTTAATCATCCCTTTGAATATATTCATCATTTCCGGCAGACCGTATTTATCCTTGCGGGTTCGAACAATCTCGCCTTCCTTTTCGAGTTTCCCCATGATTTTACTAAAATTTAATTCGGCTTCCCAATCCAGTTCAAATGCTTGTACCAGTTCATTATATGCCATGGGGCGATAGCTGGCCTGTCGCATATAGTCCAGAACACTTTCTGTATCTATCATTCTTCACCTCCTGTTCATGTCAATCCTTACACATGAACATGTTTACCTTTAGTATTCCCGCTTTTGCAGCATTTTTTTCTATAAACCAAGCGTCGGAGCGATTTTTTTCATACTTTCCAGCGAGATCGTCATGAATTCTTCCAGTTCCAGTCCCAGCTCTGTGCAGGTCTGCATCTGTTCCCGGTTGGCACCTCTGGCAAAGGATTTTTCTTTAAACTTTTTTTTCAGAGATTTTAACTGTACGCCCTCTAATGACTTATCCGGTCGCACCATCGCTGCTGCGGTAATAAAACCAGAAATAGGATCCGCAGCATAGAGAACCTTGTCCAACATAGACTCGCGCGGCAAACCATGCGCCCCGTTATGTACCTTGACCGCATAGACGATATCAGCTTCCACCCCATTGTCCTCAAGGATCTGTGCCCCCACCAGGGAGTGCTCTGCCAGATCATCCCCGATTTCATCATAGTCTATATCATGTAGAAGTCCTGCCAGACCATACTTCTCCACGTCTTTTCCCAATCTTTCTGCCAGCCCTCTCATGATCGCCTCAACAGCCAGTGAGTGATGGACAAGATTTTCATTGGTTAGATGCTGGTTTAATAACGTAAGTGCCTCTACTCGTTGCATGTTGTAAGCTCCTTTCTATTTATAAACATTTGATTCCCCTGCAAAAACCCCCAATATTTCTGTTTGGATGTATAAATATTCTGGAAGCGTTGGCGGAGCATGGGAGCAACACTCTGCGAAGACGAACGGAAAAAGGGGGCGAGCCCCACGGACGGGGCGAGAGGGCATCTGAACATGGACGTGAATTTGTCCTGTACCCCTTTTTCCGTTCGTCGAGTAGTTAGTGTTGCCCCATGCGGAGACTGCTGTAAGAATATTTATACATCCAAACTCACTAATATGACTTTCCGCAGGGGAATCACATTTGAATTAAAAGCATGATCTCATTGTAGGCTTCTCCTAGAAATGGTAACCCATTAGGCGAAAATTAGCAAAATATTGCAGCCAAATCAATTTTCTTACTCCCCCCCACACCCAAAGGAAACAATCCCATATAGAAATAGATTAAGCGTATTGCATTTTATTTATGAATGAGACAAAATGAAACGCCCCCCTGTCTCATATTTTCGTACTAACCACTTCAACGTTCCAACTGTCCAACTAACCAACTTTCCAACTAATAACTCCGCTTATACTCAACCTATTTTCTTACTACCCCTTAGGTCTCAACTGGCAGTGCTTCTTTCCCCGATACAGATAGTAAAGAGAAGGAATCAATACCAGCGTAAGCATGGTTGAGTATAGTAATCCCCCGGCAATACATGTCGCCAGTGGCTTGAATAATAGATTATTCCCCAGTGCCAATGGCATTAAACCCAGAAACGACGTTCCGGCTGTAAGCAGAATGGGTCGTAAACGCTGGGCTCCTGCCTCTTGTATGGCATCCTGCAGATTCATCCCGTCACGCATCTTCTGCTCCATAAACTCCACCAGAATAACCCCATTCCTGACAACCACCCCGGCCAGACTGATGACCCCCATCAGGGACATAAATCCCAGTGCGGTACGGGTCATAAACAGGCTGTACAGTGCACCGGAACTGCTTAGTAATACGGTAGTCATGATCAACAAGGCCAGTACTAAGGAGTTAAACTGTACTGCCATGACCATAAGAATGAGCAGTATGACAACCATAAAGATCTTGCCAATCTCAATAAAGACTTCATTACGCGCTTCATTTTCGCCGGCAAACTCAAAACTAAAACCCGGGTAATCGCTGACTGCTTCTTCAACCTCGGAAGCGACTGCGGCTTGAATTTGATCGGCTGTGGTTTTACCATCCAGATAAGCCCGAATCGTATTGCTGCGTTGATAATTGTCATGCGAAATTCTTTCAAATTCCAGATCTGTTACTGGGTAACCAACCGTATCCAGCGCTACTGGATGCCTGATTTCATTAAACAATGTGATTCTAGAGAAGTCCTGACTTAACCCCTTCATTTCGCCCTGATATTTTAATCGAACATCCATTAATTGGGTCCCATCATCCCACTCTCCAATCTTCAGACCTTCGCCATGCAGGCGCAGAGCCTCACTCACTTCCTGTCGGTTGACCTTATGCATATGCATGGCCTGACGCTGAGGCATAAAAACCAGCGCAGGCACAGATTGTCCCAGATTGTCATTGACACTCAAAACCCCAGGTTGGGATAGGAGCAGCTGGCGCATCCTATCGCTTACGTCCTGTAAGTCATCCAGCGAATCACCGGTAACTTTAATCGCCAATGGCGCCCCTGTCGGCGGTCCCGATTCAACCACGGAAAGTGTAAATCGGGCAAGGGGAAATGTTTTATCCAGTTCGTGACTTAACTCGTCTTTGACCTGACGTGCCTTTTCTTTTTCCCGATCTACAAACACCAGCATATTGGCACTATTGGGTCCAACGGGACCGGCACTGCTCATCCCAAATATTCGCGGCACTGATGTCGCGTAATACGTGTTCACCTCTCTGATGCCTGGCTTTTGCCGTATGTAGTTTTCAATCTCATCAACAGTCTCCATGGTCGATTTCAGTGAACTGGACTGGGGCAGTTCGATCTCTGCAAAGATCTCCTCCCTGTCTACGTCGGGGAAATATTCAAGCGGTATGAACGGAATCAGCGCATAAGCCAACAGGCTAAGCACCAAACAGCATACTGCAGAACGCCAGGGATGATGAATGATTCGGGGCAGTAGATGGACTGCGTAATATGCCTGCCATCGGCTGATAGGCTGATCCAGCCAACCGCTTTTCCGATTCTGATTTCCCTTTTGCAAGCACTGCTCCAAAACATAGCGATACACCGGGGTAACAAACAGGGCTGCCAGCGTTGATGCTATGATCGTTGCAACGATAACAACCGGCAATGGGCGGATAAAACCACCCGATCCTCCTGATAACAAACACAATGGCAGAAAGGTAAAGATTACGATCAGGGTAGAAGTAATAACCGAAGTGGCAACTCCTCGCGTCCCCTTTAAGATGGATTCACGAACCCCAAGACCCTGTATACGGTAACGGGTAATATTCTCATTCACCACAATGGCATCATCAACCAGGATACCTAAAACGATAATAAAGGCGATCAAGGTGATCTGGTTCATATCCACCCCTGCCAATGGAAGCATGATAATGCCGCCGCATAAGGCCAGGGGAATGGTTAATGCGACCCCCACAGAGGTATAGCGGTTTAACCCTGCCGAGGAAACCAGCGCTACGCATAACATGGCCAATAAAAACGCAATCCCCAGATCATGAAACATTTTTGTTATCGGGTCGGCCTGGGTGTAAATCTGAACGATCTCAACCCCTGCCGGCAGCACCTTTTCCATCTGCTCTATAAGGCTGGAAATATCCCGATCCACCTTCAGCAGATCTACATCCGAGCTGGCAAAAAAGCTAACCGAGACAGCCGGTTTACCCTGGTAGGTTACCCTCTCTCCATCAGGTGCAGGCGTTTCGGTTACCGAGGCAATATCACCCACCCGCAGCACAGTATTTCCATCACCAGCAGATAACGGCAGATCAAGCAGATCTGCTGCATCTACTGTCTGATCCAGCGCCCATCGGTACACCACACCATCCATATCCCACTTCCCCGGCGGCGCGGGTCTGATTTCTGTTTGTAGCTGGCGGATAAGCTGTGAGGGTGAAAGCCCTGCAGCAGCCATGCGAGCTGGATCTGCTTCCAATAAGACTTCATGCGCTTGCAATCCCTGTATATGCACCTGTGATACACCAGGCAACTGACGAAAAGCAATCTCCCATTTTTCCAGAAAAGCATCCAATTGAGTCAGATCACCCTCCTGTTCAGCGACCAACTGGTAGATGGAAACCCCCTGCATCCGCAGGTCACTGTCCATGGAAGGCAACTGAACGCCATCAGGAAACTCCGCCGTTGCCTGACTCATCTTTTGCTGCACCTGGTTCCAAAGTTTTTCTTTATCCCGGGTTGATTTTGCAGTGACTGTAATGACGGATACCCCCGCCTGTGAATTGGAGGTGATCTCCTCTATTCCGCTTACGGCAGCAATGGATTCTTCTAATTTCCCTGTCACATACTGTTCGACCTGACGGGCAGTTGCCCCCGGATACACGGTTGTAATAATTGCTACTGGATGGTCAATTACAGGAACCTCTCTCCGCGGCAGCTGATACAGGGTAATCAACCCCATGGCAATCACCAGCATAACCGCCAGCCATACGATCAGCCGACGCTTCAATACTTGTTCCAGCATAGATTAAAGACCTTCCTTTACGATAACTGCTTCCCCATCCCGCAGACGGTGCAGTCCACCCGTTACAACAAGACTTCCTTCGTCTACCCCTGATACCACTACCCTTGACCCTTCCGCTGCGCCTAATGCTACCTTCTGTCGATAGGCTTTTTGATCCTTAATTACATATACATAGGGATCTTCACCCCCGCCAATCGCTTCTATTGGCACCAACACCTTTGCGTCGCTTTCCAGCAAGAACTTTACCTCTGCAAAAGAACCCGGGCTCCAGTCCAGTTCAGGATTATCCACCCGTATTTTAATGACAATTCTTTCTGTTCCTGGCTGTGAAACTGTGTTTATGTTCTCAATCATCGCCAGTCTAACCTCTCCCCGATATTCCACCTGCAGGCTGTCCCCTTCCTGCCATCCGTTCATTTCCTCCCGAGGAACCGCCAGATCCATAACGAGATGATCCCGCTTGCCAGCTCTGAATACCATTTGTCCTGCATTGACGTACTGTCCTATTTGCACCATATTCTCTGCCAGCCAGAGGGTATCATCCGCCTTTAACGCAGCATTATCTATATTCAGACGGCTCTCTTCTTGTCTGACCAATGCTTGGTCAAGCCGAAGCTGGGTCTGGTTCATATCGTTTGCCAGCAATGCTAAATCCAGCTCCATTTGTTGCAACGCGTCTTGTGATATGGCGCCCTCTTCAAAAAGCAGTTGCTGTTTGGCAATCGTTCCCTGGTCCTTTTGATGGCTTTCCTTTACTTTTTCATATTGAAGCTGCGCCAGGGCCACCTCCTGATCAGCACTTTCCATCGCCAGAGAAGTCGTCTGGTTTTCAATTAGGACCAGGGTATCTCCATTCATCACCTTATCCCCTGCCTGATGATAAAAATGGCGTACATATCCGGGCATCTGGGCACAGATATACTGCTCTTCATCAAGCTCCATTACCACGTCATAAACCTTTTTCACCGATATTTCCTGTTTCTTTACTTTCTCAACGGTTACCGTCGGTCGCATATCATTACTCGCTGCCTCCTGGCCTGGTGCACAACCTCCTGCGCAGAGCAAAAGCAGCACAACTGCCAGAACCCCTATTCTCGTTTGCATTCTATTCCTCCCTAGGCCTTACGCCTCGCCTCTTCTTTCTTTTAAGAATACTATAAGTCAGTTAATAAGATCTGCAAAGGTATATTTTGGTATTGTTCCGCACACTGCCTTTTTAAATCATCTCATCCAGGGGTATGCAAATTCATCAGCATTCAGAATTAACCATCAATGGCCGCACGACACAACCACCGATGAAAATAAGTGAGGAGTGAGGCGTTAGGAGTCAGGCGCTATGCGCCAGGCATTGCCCTTACTCCTCACCCCTGACCCCTTACAAAAAAGGTCTGCGTCCTTAATCACGACCGAAAGGGAGTATCGGTTGTACCCGTAGTGTGCGAAAGTTCAGAAAGTCTGCGTCGTCAGCATCCTTAATAGTGACCGCAGGGAACATCAGTGGTACCCGTAAGGGTGCGTCTATTAAAAAGCTATTTTCTAATTAATTACCATAGTGTATACATAGTCAAAAAGGCTCCCGCTATGCGGGAGCCTTTAGTTCTTTATTATGTAATCCGTCTCATTCAATCCTTATATCTTCTTTAACCATTAGTTGTAAGCAGCACAGGTTTAAAGCCCTCACTCCTGACCCTTTTTCTTAATGATTCCATCATTGTTTTCCGCGCAAACCCTGGTCATAAACGCAACGATTTCAGCTGCTATTTTATCCTTTTCGGGCCCCATGGTGGCAACATGTTCAGACATCTCTAATTCTACTTTTTTAGCCTGAACGGCACCGATCTTTTCCATCAAAAAATCAGCACTTTTGGGATTTACGGATTCATCTTTCAGAGACTGTATAACAAGAAGCGGCACCCTGATTTCACATAGTTCATCAACCAACCGATGTCGAAGGCTCAACATGCTTTGAAAGGCTTTCACCGGTATAACTTCATAAGCAAAACGGCCCTGATCAGCCAGTTCCCGCAGCTTTACAAGACCTTTTTTTAAAAAATACGGTTTAACAACCCGCATCACAGGAGCAGATACGCTTAACAATGGATGATTGTTATATATAGGCGCATTTATGGTAACTATTCCATTAATTCCTTCGATTTGATCAGCAGCATGAAGCGCCAACAGTGCCCCCATAGAAAAGCCGACAACAAACACCCTGGCATAATTCTCACGAAGATAATTAACTTCTGTATTGACAGCTCCATACCAGTCTTCCCAGGTTGTATCCTTCAAATATTTCGGGTTTGAACCATGACCCGGTAGAAGCAATCCGCTTACAGAACATTGCGTCATTTCATGGACAAGCTTTGCCACCGGATATACTTCTGAAGGGGAAGCGGTGAAACCATGAATAAATAGCAGTGCAATATCTTTGTTTCCTTGTAAAAAAAAAGGCTCGGCCTGCGGGTAAATGTATATCATGATTTCCTCCCTTATACTGTACACGATATTTTTCCTCTAAATCGTTACTATCATAATCCTAATTCAAAACTACTCTTCTATCTAGTGTTTTTGAAAAAATAAATTAATATGGTTACTACTCAGCCGTGTTAATCCGTGTCTATTCTTTCCAACTTACCAACTAACCAACTGACCAACTTTATGCCGCATAATCCGTCAACTGTCGAAACTTGAGTTATTATTTTGTCAATGGCTGAGTAGTAACTTAATATGAACCAGACAAATAAGCAATTTATTTTTTATTCCCAGAAAATAGAAAAAGCAGGTGGCTAAGCCACCTGCTTTTTAAATACTAATTATTTAATAAGTAACTGGGATACGAACACCAATGATACGATGGTCATAAGCTTCAGCAAAATGTTCAGTGAAGGACCAGCGGTATCCTTACAAGGATCGCCAACAGTGTCACCTTCAATAGCAGCTGCATGAGCCGGACTATGTTTTCCGCCATATGCACCAGTAGTTTCGATGTATTTTTTAGCATTGTCCCATGCTCCACCTGCGTTAGCCAGCATGATCGCCAGACAAACACCAGATACGATAGCACCAGACAGCATTCCAGCCAGCGCTTCAGCGCCTAGCCCAACGCCAACAATAACCGGAACAACGATAGCCATCAGACCAGGCATAACCATTTCTTTAATGGCAGCTTTAGTACTGATTTCAACACATTTAGTATAGTCTGCAGTTGCTTTTCCTTCCAGCAAACCTTTAATTTCTCTGAATTGTCTTCTTACTTCTTCAACCATTTCTCCGGCTGCTCTGCCAACAGCACCCATGGTCATAGCACAGAATAAGAAAGGCAGCATACCACCAATCAGCAGACCAACAATAACGAGAGGATTCAGGATATCAACAGACTTCAATCCTACGACCTCGGCAAAGGCAGTTAAAAGAGCCAGTGCAGTCAGCGCAGCAGAACCTATAGCAAATCCTTTACCAATCGCAGCAGTAGTGTTTCCAACGCCATCAAGTTTATCCGTAGTTGCTCTAACTGATTCGTCTAATTCCGGAGTCATTTCAGCAATACCACCAGCATTATCAGCAATAGGACCATAAGCATCAACGGCAACAACCATTCCTGTGGTTGCCAGCATTCCTACAGCAGCCATAGCAATACCATAAAGACCAGCCAACTTAAAGGCGATAAGGGTAGCTGCACATATCAGCAGAATAGGAATAGCGGTTGAAAACATTCCAACACCCAGACCAGCAATAATAACAGTAGCCGGACCGGTTTGAGTTGCTTCAGCAATAGACCGCGTCGGTTTATATGCATCAGAAGTATAGTACTGGGTAACAAAACCAATGATGGTTCCTGCAACCAGACCACTGACAATAGCTCCAAATACGCCGATCCCAATCTCAGGAGCGAGCAACTTGGTGCTGGCAAAATAAGCGAAGATAAGTAATATAATCGCTGAACCTACAGTCCCTTTGTTAAGTGCTACTAATGGATCAGAATCTTCTTTGGTCTTAACAAAAAATGTTCCGATAATAGAAGCAAGGATACCGCCTGCAGCAATAATCATAGGTAATAAAACGCCGCCCATTCCCAGGGTTGCCATACCTACAGCGCCCAGGGTCATAGCAGCAATAATTGAACCAACATAGGATTCAAACAGGTCAGAACCCATCCCAGCAACGTCACCAACATTGTCACCAACATTGTCAGCGATCGTAGCAGGGTTTCTGGGATCATCTTCAGGAAGACCCGCTTCAACCTTACCAACCAGGTCAGCTCCAACATCAGCAGCCTTGGTGTATATTCCACCACCAACACGACCGAATAAGGCAATAGAACTACCACCCAGAGCAAAACCATTTACAACCGTAGGATCCTCAAAGATTATGTAGAGAATACCTAATCCTAAAAGTCCTAAACCGGAAACAGACATTCCCATTACAGCTCCACCTGAAAACGCTACTTCTAAGGCACCGTTTAAAGATGTTCTGGCTGCATTAGTTGTTCTGACATTAGCTTTGGTTGCAACTTTCATGCCTATGAATCCAGCTAAAGCTGAACATATGGCACCAGCTAAAAAGCATATTGCTGTCTGCCAGGAAACAAATAGTCCAACAATTACAAAAACAATAACAACAAATACACTGATTGCAGTATATTGTCTCTTCAAAAAGGCCATAGCGCCTTCGGAAATATAACCTGAAATCTCAACCATTTTCTCTGTTCCGGGGTCGGCTTTGTTAACTTTTCCTGCCAGGAACAATGCAAAAAGCAACGCAATCGCACCGCCTGCGGGCGCAAATGCTACTAAGCTTTGCAGATTCTCCATAATAACAAACATCTCCTCATTATTATTGTGAAAAAATTAAAATAGTGGCCTGCATGCAGATATTCTATTTCTCTATCATCTAAAGCAGTGCCAAAAGCAAGGTTAGTACGACAAATCCAGCTGACAGATATGCAGTAATTTTAGCCAGCAGATCATCGACTCCTTTCTTCTTTCCAAAAAGTGCTTCGCTACCACCAGCAATACTACCTGATAAACCTGCACTCTTACCTGACTGTAACAAAATTGTTGAAATGAGCCCGAGTGCACACAGAACCTGTAGCACGAGCACTATTGTTTTGACCACCTTTTAACCTCCTTTCATCAACGAAGCTTCCCGAAAGCCGCAGTATATTTTACCACAATAGTACGTCGGGATACAACCCCGATCCCTTATCTGGTTAAATTGTAAAATACTCCCATGCCTCGATAGACCGCGAACACATCCAGTTCTTCCTCAATTCTCAACAACCGATTATATTTGGCCACCCTGTCGGTTCGTGTTGGTGCACCCGTTTTAATCTGCCCGGCATTGAGGGCTACCACCACATCGGCAATCGTGGAATCTTCTGTTTCTCCGGATCGATGGGAAACAACACAGGTATATCCTGCTCGCTGCGCCATCTGCATGGTGTCCAGGGTTTCAGTCAGGGTACCAATCTGATTCAATTTTATCAGGATACTGTTGCAAACACCCATTTTTATTCCTTTAGAAAGGCGTTCTGTATTGGTCACAAACAGATCATCGCCAACCAGCTGTATTCTTTTGCCCAGCTTGTCCGTCATGATTTTCCAGCCGTCCCAGTCGTCTTCATCCAGACCATCCTCAATGGAGAGAATCGGATATTTGTCGACCAGTGACATGTAGAAATCTACCAGCCCTGCCGAGTCCAGCACCAGGTTGTTGCCAGCAAGATGATATTTCCCTTCTTTGTAGATTTCAGAGGCGGCTACATCCAGTCCCAGGAATATATCCTTGCCAGGCTCATATCCAGCGTTTTTGATCGCTTCCACAATCACATCCAGTGCTGCTTCATTAGATGGCAGATTGGGAGCAAAACCACCTTCATCTCCAACAGATGTCGCAAACCTCCGAGATGATAAAACCTTTTTAAGGCTGTGATACACTTCTACACCCATACGCAACCCCTCGGCAAAGGAAGGTGCACCTGCGGGAAGAATCATAAATTCCTGAATATCTACATTATTATCAGCATGTTTGCCGCCATTTAATATATTCATCATGGGAACAGGTAATTCTTTTGCATTCACCCCTCCGATATACTGATACAGAGGAACAGCAAGATAGTCAGCGGCTGCTCTGGCTACCGCAATCGATACCCCCAGCATCGCATTGGCACCTAATTTACCTTTATTCGGAGTGCCATCCAGATCGATCATCAACTGGTCTATGTCAATTTGACAGGTGGCATCCATACCGATCACTTCTGGCGCAATGATGTCATTTACATTGTTCACTGCATTGAGGACACCTTTGCCCAGATATCTTTCCGGGTCCCCATCCCGTAATTCAACAGCCTCATAGGCTCCGGTAGAAGCACCTGAAGGAACAATCGCCGTAGCCATGGTGCCATCCTCTAAAATCACTTCCACCTCTACGGTAGGGTTACCACGAGAATCCAGCACTTCCCGACCGTATACATCAACGATAATACTCACTGCTATCTCTCCTTTATATGATAATATATCCATTTACTCATAGTTTCACACTTCAAGGATTATGCGTCATAAGAACAGGAACAGAAGGGGACAAGCTGTGTCTGACCCCAACAATGTTCTATTGGGACTCTGCGTATCTAGATAATTGTGTGGTAACGCCGCATGAAGGGAGCCAGGCTCCTAACTTATTCGCAATACGTAATAGAAACTAGTTTTATTTTCTGAATAAGTTAAGAGCCTAGCACCTTTTTGGCTTTTGGAGTCTGTTTCCGTTCTCACGCTGATCCGCTCCGCAGCAGGGATTAACCTAGCTTTGGTAAGGGGTTAAAGGTTAGGGGGTTAGACGCTTCGCGTCAAACATTTTCCTCACCCCTCACTCCTAACTCCTTACTCCTTATTGAAATAGTCTGCCGTGTAAAGGGGGGAGATTATATTGATATCCCCTCTGAACCGTTCCAACTTTCCAACTAACCAACTGTCCAACTTTATGACGCATTATCTGTCTACTATGTCATTTGACTTCTTATTCCACCAGCGATCGCCCGGTCATTTCTGGGGGCAGGGGGATGTTCATTATGGAGAGCAGCGTGGGGGCTACGTCTCGCAGGGAGCCTTCTTCTCGCAGCGTTTTTTCTTTGTATTTTTCCGAAACGAGAACAAAAGGAACAAGGTTCGTGGTATGTGCAGTAAATGGGAACCCTGTTTCTGGGCTAACCATTTCTTCACAGTTCCCGTGGTCTGCTGTGATAAGAACTGTCCCCTGCTTCTCCAGGACCTTATCAACAACCTGTATCAAACATTCATCAACAGTATGAACAGCCTCAATGGCTGCTTCCAACACTCCAGTGTGTCCTACCATATCTGGATTGGCGTAATTCATAATACAGACATCATAGGTATCCTTGTCTAATTCTTCAAGCATTCGCGCTGTTAATTCTCTGGCGCTCATTTCCGGTTTGAGATTATAGGTTGCTACATCAGGAGAGGGAATGAGAATGCGTTCCTCACCTGGATTGGGTTCTTCCACCCCACCGTTGAAAAAGAACGTAACATGTGCATATTTTTCCGTCTCCGCGATGCGAAGCTGTTTAACGTCCTTTTCAGCCAGGACTTCTCCCAAGGTGTTTTTTAGATTCTGGGGTTTATAAGCAACCGGCACCTCAAGCTGAATATCATACTCTGTCATGCAGACATAACAAATATCAGGTACTTTTCTTCTTTTAAATCCCTTGCATTCTTTATCAACCAGCGCATGGCTGATCTGTCTGGCCCGATCTGCCCGGAAATTGAAGAAAATAACACTATCGCCGTCATTGATCGTTCCTCTTGGGTTGCCCTTATCATCTACCAGAACAACGGGCTCGACAAATTCATCTGTGACTCGTTCCTCATACGATCTTTCAATCGCCGCCTGCGCATTAGGAGAAGGAACGCCCTCTCCCAGTACCATTGCATCATATGCTTTTTCAATACGATCCCAGCGATTATCACGATCCATGCCGTAATAGCGGCCACCCAGCGTGGCGATTTGCCCAATACCAAGCTCCTGCATCTTCATTTCCAATGCATCAATGTATTGCTGGGCACTTTTCGGAGCAACGTCTCTTCCATCCAGGAATCCATGCACATAAACGCGTTTCACCTGCTGTTCTTTACACATTTCCAGCAGAGCATAGAGGTGGGTCATTAGACTGTGCACGCCGCCATCGGAGAGCAACCCCACGAGGTGTACAGCACCATCATTTTTCACAGCCTGCTGCATAGCCCGGATAAATTCTTTATTGTCAAAAAAACTTCGGTTCTCAATCGCATTACCGAGTCGAGTGATCTCCTGATAGACAATCCGACCCGCACCCATGTTTAGATGCCCCACTTCGGAATTACCCATCTGACCATCTGGAAGGCCTACACATTTCCCACAACATTTAAGCACCGTAGAAGGATAAGTACCCTGCAGACTTTTAAAATTCACCGGATTGGCACAGGTCACGGCATTGTCATCACAGGGATGCCGTAATCCCCACCCATCCAAAATCATTAATACCACCGGTTGTTTAGCCATTTATCCCCAACCTCACGATCTTTGCAAAATCAGATGGATTAAGACTTGCACCGCCAACCAGCGCGCCGTCGATATCCTCCTTCAACATGAGCTGTTCCGTGTTGGCTGGTTTTACACTGCCTCCATATAATACAGGAACATCCTGTGCTGTGTTCTCATCATATAGAACAGAAAGACATTCCCTGATAAACCTGCACATTTCCTGGGCATCATCGGGGCTCGCATTAACACCCGTTCCGATCGCCCAGACAGGTTCATAGGCAACCACAAGCCCCCGACTGGAAAACGTGATTTCTTTCAAACCTTCCTGCATTTGTTCTTTTACAACCTCACGCGCCATCTGGTTTTCACGCTCCTGAAGGGTTTCTCCCACACAGAAGATAGGAATCAATCCTGCAGACAGAGCCGCCTTTATTTTGCGATTGATCTGAGTATTGTTTTCTCCTATGACGCTACGCCTTTCCGAGTGTCCAATGATAACATAACCACAGCCACTATCCGTCAGCATTGATGGAGCTATTTCACCGGTATAAGCCCCTTTTTCCTCCCAGAATAGGTTTTGCGCACCCAGACTTATGTTGCTGTTTTGTACCGCCATATTCATGATTAATAGCGCTGTAAAGGGCGGACAAATAACAATATCAACAGCTTTTAAATCAGCCACCTCGGGCACAAATTCTTTCATAAAATCTTGGGCTTCTGTTTGGAGTTTATGCATTTTCCAATTTGCAGCGAAGAATGGTTTTCTCATTTCGTACACCTCCTCAGTATCCTATTTTCGGTGATAAAAATAATCTACACTTCACAGGATTTTACACCCGGCAGTTCCATTCCTTCCAGGAACTCCAGTGTAGCGCCACCACCAGTAGAAATATGGGTTACTTCTTTTTCAATACCCAGCGTATGGAAAGCGGCTGCCGTATCTCCCCCTCCAATTACTGATACCGCATTTGAACGAGCTACTGCATGGGCAACCTCATTGGTTCCCCTGGCAAAGTTTTTAAATTCATAGACACCAAGCGGACCATTCCATATAATGGTGCACGCCTCTGCAATCGCTTTTCCAAATCGTTCTACGGTAGAGGATCCAATATCGACGATCATTTGATCATCAAGTATTTGCTGAACACTGACCTGCTCAAAAGCAGCATCGGCTTTGAACTCTGAAACCACAACGGCATCCGAGGGAAGCAATATTTTTTTGCCTTTCTCCTCAGCCAACTCCATTAATTTTCGGGCTTCATCCATCAGTTCATCCTCACAAAGCGATTTGCCAATATTGAAACCTTTGGCCTTAAGAAAAGTGCAGGCCATACTGCCACCCAGCAAAAGCACATCCATTTTGTCCAAAAGGTTTCTGATCAAGCCCAGTTTATCCTTGACTTTAGCACCACCCAATATTGCCATTCTGGGACTCTGGGGAAGTTCCATCACTTGGCGAAGCATGTTCACTTCATTTTCCAAAAGAAAACCCGCATATGACGGAAGGTAATCAGCAACCCCTGCGGTAGAAGCATGTGCACGGTGAGCTGTTCCAAAAGCATCATTAACATAGATCTCCCCGATTGATGCCAGCGCTCTGGCAAAGGCAGCATCATTTTTTTCTTCCTCCGGGTAGAAGCGAACATTCTCTAGCATAAGAATGTCCCCCTGGTTCAATTGGTCCACCATTTTTTCGACACCTGGTCCGATACAATCCTCTGCCATTTTAACTTCACGGCCAAGGATCGTGCTCAAATGATTGGCAATCGGCAGGAGACTGTATTTTTCGCTGCGTTTTCCCTTGGGTCGTCCCATATGGCTCATTAAAATAAGTTTTCCGCCATTCTGCAGCACATACTGTATGGTGGGAAGAGCTGCCTGAATACGGTTATCATCCGTAATCTTCCCCTCCTCACTCATAGGAACATTAAAATCAACTCTTATCAATACTCGTTTTCCAGAAATATCTGCATCTTTTATGGTCCTCAACGTTCGTACACCCCCGGTAGATTAATTAAAATTTAGATGCCACATAAGCAACCAAGTCTACAACTCTCAATGAATAGGCCCATTCGTTGTCATACCAGGCAATTACTTTGGTCATTTTATCGTCCATGGTCATGGTCAGCAATCCATCAACAACCGAGCTGCACGGTTCTCCATTATAATCTCTTGAAACCAGCGGTTCTTCAGTATATTTCAAGATCCCTTTCAAACTGCCTTCTGCCGCCTTTTTAAATGCTTGATTAAGGTCTTCCGCAGTCGCTTTATTATTTATTTGTACAGTAAGGTCTACCAGAGACACATTAGGAGTCGGAACTCTGACAGCCATCCCATCCAGTTTACCCTTCAGTTCAGGAATAACTAATCCAACAGCCGCTGCCGCACCAGTGGTTGTTGGAATCAGCGACGCGGATGCGGTTCTTGCCCGTCTTAAATCACTGTGCTCCATGTCAAGCACACGCTGGTCATTGGTAAAAGAATGAATGGTGGTCATCAGTCCTTTTTCAATCCCAAAATTGTCTAATATCACCTTCGCGGCTGGTGCCAAACAGTTGGTGGTACAGGAGGCATTCGAAATGATGTCATGATTGGCAGGGTCATATTGATCATGATTTACACCCATAACTGCTGTGAAGTCTACATTTTTTCCTGGTGCTGTGATAATTACTTTTTTAGCCCCTGCCGTTATATGCTTGCCAGCTTTCTCTTTGGTTCGGAATGCACCGGTTCCTTCCACGACCACTTCAACACCCAGTTCCTTCCAGGGAAGTTTTTCAGGATCACGTTCTGCTAAATATAGAAACCGTTTTCCACCCGCAACGATACTGTCGCCTTCTACTCTAACCTCTCCCTCATATTGACCATGAACCGAATCATATTTAAAGAGATGTGCACCTCCGGCTGGATCGCCCAGATCGTTGACTGCTACCACCTCGATGTCATCTCTGCCTAGCGCCGCCCGAGTAACCAGGCGTCCAATTCTCCCAAAGCCGTTAATCCCAATTTTCACTGTCATTATGTTCATCCTTTCCATTAATGATGTTTTGCGCTACCCCTTCATCGGTGATCAACACAGATTCTTGTTTATGCTGCAGTACGGCTTTAATCGCCTCTGCTTTGTTACTTCCTCCTGCAACGGCAACAATGTTTTTAATATTTTTCAGGTCACTGGTCTCAAGACCTATGCCTGGTATCTCAAAGATTATCTTGCCCCACCGATCGAAATAATACCGTAAGGCTTCGCCCATTCCTTCATTTTCCTGTAAAAATTTAATTTCGTCTGCTGATAATCCCCTCTTTTCAGCCATTTCCAGCGCCGGTCCAATCCCATGAACCAGAATATCCGCTGATTTGATCTTCTCCACAACCCGGGTAATATGTATATCTTTTTGCAGGGCTTTGGCCGTACTTTCCTCCAGATTATCCGGGATATGCAACAACCTGTACTGGGCTCCGATCGTATCTGCAATCCTCGCCGCGATACTACCGGCCTGTGTCTCTACGTTTTCTCCCAGGCCACCCCGTGCTGGAAGAACACAGATATC
This sequence comes from Bacillota bacterium, assembly GCA_034659475.1. GTDB lineage: Bacteria > Bacillota > Syntrophomonadia > Syntrophomonadales > Syntrophomonadaceae > JAYEHK01. The sequence continues at coordinate 62,908 of JAYEHK010000155.1, forward strand.
AGCACAATTTACACCCGGGCGCATAGACCGCGCCATCCCAGCCAGTGTTGAGCCTCCGGTAACTGCCAGAATACATCCCGGGAAAAGAATACGTCGCAGATACTCCGCTGCGGCACGCCCCAGATCTTCTCTGGTATAATTGCTTAAATAAGAATCCCCAGGAACAATGATCACTTCATCCAGATCAAATCTTCTCTTCAACTGCTCTGACAGTGATTGCAGCTTGAAAAGACAGGGAATAATCTCATCCACCTCCCTAAGCATCTCCTCACCATAAGACGTGATGTAGATACCAGCCGGTGTACTGATAAGCGCGCCCTTCGCTTTCAGCAAGTCTACCTCTGAACGAACCAGTCTCTCCGAACACCCCACAGTTTTCCCCAGTTGTCTCCTCCCCACTGGTTGCTGATAAAGAATCTGCCGAAGAATCTGATAGCGGTTTTCCATCATTTCAACCGCTTCAGGCGCAAATCGTTCAATAATACCCAAAAGTCGATTCATACCATACCTCAATAAACTTACTGAAGAGATAAAATAACTATGCGCGGGATCATTATATACTACAGGGACATTTTTGTCCCACCAGATTTAAAAAAACACACAATTCAAACCTTCTTCGTGATTATTATAGCACTTTTATTTAAAAATGATGCACAAAATATTAATTACTTCCTTCCTTCGTATTTCAAAGGGGAGGGTTTCGCGTGTTAACGCTAAACCCTCCCCTGATCTCCCTCTATAAATGAAGCATTTTCTCAATCGGCATAATAAACACCGTCGCCAGACCTTCCTTAACTTTGTCCGGGCACTGATTTCCCTCCAGGCGTTCTAGTTTTTTCTTTTCCGTATAATCTTTAATTGTTTGGATGACGACCTGAACTTCTTCACCTTCAACACCACTCATCAACGTCGTGCTACCATGCCTTAAAAAACCGCCAGAACTAGCTAACCGCGTCACAGGGATGTTTTTTTGCACTAGCTTCTCAACGAGTCCCGGTGCAATCTGGTCGTTAACCACTGCCATAACTAATTTCATACGCTATCCGACCTCCTTATTAATCGCTACCGTATAGGCATTAATAATATCGCTTCTGCTAATAATCCCCACCAGTTTCGCCGGATCATCTGCGTCCACCACCGGCAATCTGCCCACATCTCCTTTTGCCATCTGATCCATAACCGTACGAATACTGTCTTCGGGATATACGGTAAGCGGATTGCGGTGTACAATATCACCAACCTGACAGTTCCGGTTCCCTTTCTTTATTTCATCCAATACCTCTTCGTAGGTAATAATCCCCGCCAGTTGATCCTCCATCATGACCGGATAACCGGTGTAGCTCTGCGACAGAAGGCGTTCCTTGACTTCTTCCACACCCATGTTTGCGTCCAGCGTCACGACCTCTCGTGTCATTACCTCTGAAACAGAAACTTGCCCTAACAGGGTTACATTCTTATTCCTGCGAACATCCAACCCTCTTCGCATCAGTTTTTCGGTGTAGATGGTTTCTGGGTATAATCCCCTCGTCACCAGTGAGCTTATCACACACACCACCATTAATGGAAGCACGACTTTGTAATCCCCCGTCATTTCAAAAAGCATAATAATCCCGGTGATGGGTGCCTGCGACATGCCAGCAAAGACACCCCCATTCCAACCAGTGCATATGCACCTGCAGGTGCTGTAATCATTGGAAAATAGGTATGAACAAAATATCCGAAACTCCCCCCCAGCATAGATCCCATAAAGAGTCCCGGCGCAAAGACACCTCCCGATCCACCAGATCCGATCGTGATGGAAGTGGCCAACAGTTTAACAAAAAGCAATGTAAAAACGAGTATCCATGGAAGACCATTTTTCAAGACATCTTCAACCGTTTCATATCCCACACCAAAAACTTGTGGAAAGTATAGGCCGATTACACCGATCATAAGACCGCCAATAACCGGTTTAAAATATTCAGGCACTACGGTTATCCTGTCAAATGCATCTTCTGCCCGGTACAGTACTTTGATATATAACACTGCAAACAAACCTGCTAAAACTCCTAATACAAGGTAAAACAACATCTCAACCGATGACACCAATTCATATGGCTGAACCATGAATGCCGGGTAATCTCCGAGAAATACCCGACTAATAACAGCTGATGTAACCGAACTGATTACAATCAAAATAAAATTACTGGTTGCAAATTCACCCAGAATGATTTCCTGCGCAAACATGACGCCGCCTATTGGTGCATTAAATGTGGCTGAAATCCCTCCAGCAGCGCCACACGCAACCAGCGTTTTCATAATATTGGGGGTAAGCTTGAAAGCCTGTCCAACAGCCGATCCAATGGCAGAAGAGATCTGAACAATCGGTCCTTCTCTGCCAACGGATCCACCCGACCCAATACTGATCGCCGAAGCAAATGCCTTGACCAAAACCAACCGGGGTCTCATTATGCCGTCTTTTTCGGCGACCGCCGCCATAACTTCCGGGACCCCATGTCCTTTTGCTTCCCGAGCAAAGAAATAGATAATAGGACCCACCAGTAATCCTCCAATCGCTGGAACCAAAATAATATAAAATCGCCCCATTGATCCCGATAATAGGGTACTACCTCCTGAAAAAAAGAGCACTTGGAAGAGTTTTATCAACTTCTGGAATCCAATCGCAGCAAAACCTGTACCAACACCTACGACAAACGCAAGGATAATAAGATAGGAAGAATCTGCCCAGAAGTATTTTTTTCGGTCGCCTTTGTTTTGTCTATTTGTCATGATAATCAATCCTCTTGTATGTTTTTACAGCGTCTATTATCAGGCAGCACCCAGACCAGTAAATATCTAATTTAGATGCCATCAGAATGAATAACGCAAAATATTGCACAGCAAAATTAACTTGCTGTGATCAAGTTTAGCCCCTACAAGGGCCATTCTGTAATATTCAAAGGGGTAAAAAAAGAAGTTAGCCCCGTAAAAAGAACGGGGTACCGAAATGGATTAATACCGTTTGCGCGCTGAAGTAGATTGAATGCCTATTTCCTGCCGGTATTTGGCAACGGTTCTTCTCGATATGGCCGCTCCACGATTCTTCAGAATTTCAGCAATTGCATGATCACTTAATGGATTCGTGTGGTCTTCATTCTGAATGATATCCTGAAGCATGCTTTTAATACTGCGTGAGGATACTTTTTCATTGCCGGTAAAGGATGAGCTCACTCCCCCACTGAAGAAATATTTTAATTCAAAAAGCCCCTGCGGAGTCTGAATATATTTATTCGAGGTTGCACGACTAACCGTTGATTCATGCACCTCCACCAGATCCGCTACCTGTTTGAGGTTAAGCGGTTTAAGATATTGAATCCCCTTCTCCAGAAAATCAGTCTGAATATCAACGATGCATCGGGCCACTTTGTATAGTGTCATACGACGCTGTTCAATACTTCGAATAAGCCAGATGGCAGAGCCCATTTTGTCCTCAACGTATTTTCTTTCTTCGCTGGGATAAGCGTCTTGCCTGCGGAGCATATTCTCGTACAAACGGTTAACCGTCAGATGCGGAAACCCTGCATCATTCACGATCACAATATACTCCCCTTCAATCTTTTCAACAATGATATCCGGAATAATATACTTCACTTCATCTGTACTGCTATACTGCAGCCCCGGTTTTGGGTCCAGGGTACGAATAAAATCGCATACTTCCTGAACCTGGAATACAGTCTTCCCCAGCACCTGAGCAATGCGATTGAGACGCCCTCTGGCCATATCCTCCAGATGATCTTCAATAATGACCATGGCCATGGGGTCATCCTTGCCATAATGCTCAAGCTGAATACGCAAACACTCGGTTAAATCACGCGCACCCACACCATGAGGATGAAAGGATTGTATGATCTTGAGTACGTTCTCAATCTTCTCCATAGAAGCACCCGTTTGTTTGATAATCTCCTCTGCATCCGCCGCCAGATAACCAGCAGCGTCAATATTGCCAATAATATACATGCCAATGGCTTCTCCCTCTGGATCCTGGCATATCATTTGCAGTTGAAATTCAAGATGTTCAAAAAGGGATGGCCTTTTGGTGAGGAAATTATCAAAGCTCTTTTCTTCTACGTCCATTTGCTTGATGCCTATATCGCGATCGTTAAAATATTCTAGCCAATCTTCGGTTTTATCATCATTTTTTGTTTCCTCAGACTGGTCTGCTTCTTCGCTCTCCTCTGCATCAACCGGTTCAGCATCTTTTTCTTCCAACAACGGATTCTCTTCCAGTTCATTCTGGACATATTCGCTTAACTCCAGGGTGGACATTTGTAATATTGCAATGGCCTGACGTAATTCAGGGGTCATTAATAGCTTTTGTTGTTGTTCAATGAATAAATCATGGGTCAGTCTCATATGCGCCCCCCTTAGAAGTTTGTTAATTTTTTCATCTGTTACCATATACCGTAGTTAAAGAATCGTTTCACCTTGTTCTTTTGTTATATTCTTCATCCTTGTCAGAAATCCCTACTTGTTTCCGTTAAAACATCTTCAGCATATTCCTCCATTTTTTTCATACGGTAGGCCGCTCCAGATTTAGTCAATGGCGGATCCATCATCTCTCCCAGTTCTTTTAATGTAAAGTCAGGATAATCAATTCGCAGCATAGCAATATCTCTGAATTGCTTGGGAAGGCCCTGTACACCTACTTTTCGCAACAGGTTTTCAATCAATTCAACCTGTCGAATGGAAGCATCAACCGTTTTTGCAAGGTTAGCGGTTTCACAATTCACCTGTCGGTTAACCTGATTACGCATAGATTTAATTATACGGACGTTTTCAAAATCAAGCAAGGCTTTACTTGCTTCAACCAGACGAAGAAAGTCCACTATTTTTTCGCTATCCTTAATGTATACTATCAGACCGCTTTTTCGTTCACTTTGCCTTGCTTCTAATTCAAATTTCATAAGCATTTTTTGAATATCATTAGCCAAACGTGTATCATTTAGCACCATTTCCATGTGATAGTTACCTTCCGGCCGATTAATAAATCCTTTGCAAATAAAAACACCCCGTAAATAGGCTCTTCTACAGCAATTTTTACTGATCAGAGCGTGCTTTACCTGTCTTTTGATCTGTCCATTATCATCTAAAATCCACAACTCTCCCATTTTTTCATATTCCTCCGCACCCAATATGGTTTCCACAACATAAACCCGGGTACGCTTAAATCGTTTATGTTCCTTTATGCGAACAGCAGGCTGCAGATCATAACATTCCTTCAAGAGTTTAAAAACCTTGCGTGCCGTAATCGCATTCTCCATAACTACGGTTAAAACAAAGCCTTCTTCAGTATTAAGCAGTGTTCCCTTTAACGATAGCAAAGCTGACAATTCTGCTTTCTTACAACATTTTTTCGCAGGTATGATACGGGCTAATTCATTTCTTACTTCATTTGAAAAAGTCATTATGTTCCCCTCTAGTTTTTTCCTCAATAACTCGCATTATCAATTGGGCCAATTTAGCAGAATCATGCCATGCAACATCCGTATCTGAAACCAGATCCTGACATATAACCTTTACCCCCATGGATTCGATATTCTTATGACAGAAATCAACCGGTATGGCCCGTTCCTCCTGATATCTTTTTAACCGATCGTCATCAATTTTGCCGGTGTTAATGACCACATAGTCAATTACAGGTCGGTCCACATATGACATGATCGTTTTTAAATGGTCCAGAGCAGTAAAATCATCTGTTTCGCCTTGTTCTGTCATAATATTGCTGATAAATATTTTCACAGCTTTTGTATCTGCCAGCGCGGAGCCCACCCCTCTTACCAGAAGGTTGGGCACAATACTGGTGTATAAACTCCCCGGGCCAATGATTACAGCATCAGCATCCATAATTGCCTCAATAGTATCTGCAACAGGCATACAGTTTTCAGGAATTAAAAATAAACGTTCGATCCCCTCGCCGTATTTGCGGATTGCTGTTTCACCAGTAATCACAGCACCATCTTTCATTTTCGCCCCCAGAACTACCTCTTCCAGGGTTGCTGGAATGACACGCCCACGCACTGCCAATACCTTACTTACTTCCTGAATGGCAGAAACAAAATCACCGGTGATTTCACTCATTGCCACCAGAAGAAGATTCCCAAGATTATGCCCTTCGATTCCCTCTCCCTTTTTAAACCGATGTTGGAATACTCGGTCCATCATCGTTTCGGTCTCGGCAAGTGCCACCAGACAATTCCGTATATCTCCGGGCGGCAGAACCCCCAGCTCGGTTCGCAATCGACCGGAACTTCCACCATCGTCTGATACCGTGACAACCGCTGTTAAATCAACTAGATGGGCTTTCAACCCTTTTAATAAAACGGACAGTCCCGTCCCCCCACCGATGACAACAATGCTCTTTTTTTTATCATCAATCATTTAGCCCTCCACTTTATACCTCGCAATATCTCTATGCCGAATTATGACGTCATATCCCATTTTTTTAAATTGTTTTCCGATGTAATCCGCCAGGACAACCGAACGGTGCTGTCCGCCGGTACAACCAATGGAGATAGCCAAATTCGTTTTCCCCTCCTGCATATAACAAGGAATCAGAAATTTTAATAGGTTTATTAATCGTCTGTTAAAAGATTTTGTGACCGGTGCCCCCAGTACATACTCAATTACCTCCTGATTTTCACCGGTCATGTGTTTCATAATAGGATCATAGAACGGATTAGGGATAAATCGCACATCCATTACGATATCCGAATCAAGAGGTATTCCCATTTTATAGCCAAAGGAAACAACATTAATCGAAAATCCTCCTGCATAATTTGTGCTATACCTATCGGTCAATTTCTCCTTGAGTTCTTTCGGCGTCACAGTGGAGGTATTAATAATCAGATTGGCTCGACCGCGTAATTCCTCCAGCATAGATCGTTCTGTACGAATCGCATCCAGCAATCGTCCCGATGGTGACAATGGATGCCGTCGACGTGATTCCTTAAACCTTTGAACAAGTATCTCATCAGACGCTTCGAGGAAAAGAATTTCATATCCAATATCATGCTGATCCAGTTCCTGCAGAGATTGAAATACATCATGAAAGAACTCCCCGCCTCTGACATCAATCACCAGAGCAACCCGGTTGATTTTACCGTCCGATTGCAAGCTGAGCTCAATGAATTTATTCAAAAGGGTTGGCGGCAGATTATCCACACAGTAATACCCCAGATCTTCCAGGCAATTCACTACCTGTGTTTTCCCTGCCCCAGACAGGCCTGTGATAATTAGCACGCGAAAATCATCGTTTTGAATCATACTCACCTCTCCCTTACTCCAGCCAATTATTGATTCGATCTAGGCTGATTTTACATTTATTCATTATTTCAAGCCCATAATTTAGATTACCTACACTTTCAGGAAAATGGGCATCACTGTTCACAATAAATTCAACGCCTACCTGATCTGCTTTCATTATATCAGAAATATCGGGATGCTCATGCCCGCAATTTATTTCAAATAATACATTGTTTTTCACGCAAGCCCGCGCCACCTCTTCTACATCCACCTCATAGAAGAGTCCCGGATGAGAAAGAATATCCACCTCCTGATTCGTGTAAAGGCATTCTACAGTGGCCTTGGTGTTTGCATTGATGGCCTTTTCACGCTGACTTCGGCCCAGATAGCGAAGATAGTTCTGTATCCATAACCGCCCGATGTCGGAAGCACTTGAAGGCCATGTGAAGGGATGAAGCCCTGCGATAAGAAGATCGAAATTACGAATGCTTTCCTCGGGCAGATCAATGCTGCCATCCAAGCCGCGAATGTTGGCTTCCGCACCCAAAAGGATCTGTACCGCATAAACCTCTGACCGGTTTATAGCATCAATCTGTTCATGAATATCTTGATAAATGTCGGTATTTTTCACGCCGATCACTGCTGCCAGGGGCCCATGCTCGGTAATCGCCACTTCGTGCAACCCTTTGTGTTCAGCAGCCTGAACGATATCCAAAATATCCTGTCTGCCATCACTATATCTCGAATGTGTATGATAATCTCCGTAAAACGGCATATTGCCCTCACTTTTTTACTATTAATATGTCCTGTGTCTTATCACTTTACCCAGCGTGATTGCGGAAGCAAAAAGTAGGGTCGAAGGCAGGCGCGGTAAAGTGTCAGACCTTGTGAGGCCATGCTGTTTCTCCCCTTTCAGGTGAGTGTCCCCCTCAAGCGGGTCATCTTCCCGTTTCCAGCCCCCGCCGCCTCAAACGCAGCATGCGGTTTTCCCGCACTACGCTTTCTTAATCCCTTCGTATCAAGGTTTATGTGTCCTAACGTGCTGGGAAGGCTTTCGGAGTTGCCTGGAAGTAACGTATTTGATAATCATTAAATAGTCCACATTCTTCGTACAGCATTTCCTTACTCCACC
>JAYEHK010000156.1:0-9585 GCA_034659475.1 Bacillota bacterium
TAAAAACCGCCTATATTTTGATTTACAGTTAAATAGCTGTGTTTATCTCTATATTACTTCGACATTCATGGCTATTTATCCTGCTAATCTAAGAAACTTTAGGGGTTTTCGCAGGGGAATCAAGATTGTTTCCCACCACGGGCAACTGCTGTACGAGCAGCTTCTACTACATATACGTTTTTCATGTAAGCATCCTCCTCAATAAACTAAATATTTTTCGTACATTTTCCGTTCACAAAAGTTTTACCACTCAAGCGTATTATACCATGATTTTTATTATATTATATAATTTACGATACACTAATTTTTATTTTCTTAATATTTACTGAGACATTATGTTACATATTGTAATTCAATGTATATTTTAGTCAAATGGATTGGTGTTTTTTCCTTTTTTATTGTCTTTTGTAACTTTCACTGCAAAAAGCAATAGGCCTTTAAACAGAATTCTGGTATTAGCTGTGCCTTTCTTCATTCCAGATAGGCATACGGCATATTCCCTATTATCGCTTAGTTTACCAGTATATCATGTTCGACTGAAATCATAAGGGAACCGTTTAATTACCGGTCAATTTCCACACGTTTTAATTACATAATTACTATGGTCAAAAACAGCCAAAAGCGGCCCTGTAATTATCTCCCATCACAGTATCTTCCGCTGTAATTCCGTTCAATAATAATCATAATTAGTAATGAATGATAATATATGGTTTTTTGTTTTGCAAATATAATTTATACTTTAGGGTTTTTTTGTCGAAATTTTTCTTTTCATAGCATTGATCCGTAAGGTACAATTTAAATACAAATCTATACCTGTTGAAAATATTATTTATGGGGAGGTAATACAATGAAAAACGCCGATTTACTCATCCTTGGTGGTTCAGCTGCCGGCCTTGCAGCCGCTAACGCCGCTTATGCGCGGTTTCCCAAAAAGAAGATTAATATCATTAGAAATGTTGACTACACAGTGGTTCCCTGCGGGATCCCCTATATCTATGGATATCTGGACAATGTCGAAAAGGATAAAATTCCAGATCAGGGGTTTTTAAACAAAGGCATGGAAATTACGATAGGAGAAGTAGTTGATATTGATCGCACTAACAAGATCGTAACCCTTGCAGATGGCGAACAGATTCAGTATGAAAAACTTGTCTTCGGTTTGGGATCTTCGCCAAAATTCCCCCCGGTAGAAGGCACTGCCTTGAAGAATGTGTATCCCATTAAAAAGGATCCTGTTTACCTACAACAAATCTATGATGCTTTAAATGCCCCCGATGTAAAGGACGTTGTCGTCATCGGCGGAGGCTTTATTGGAGTAGAAATGGCAGAACAAATTAAGCTACGCGGAGACTATAATGTAAGTCTTGTTGAAGCACTTCCTCATTGCTTAATGATGACCTGCGAAGAATTTGCCGGCACCAGAGCAGAAGCAGAATTGCAAACAATGGGCGTAAACATTATGACAAACACCATGGTAAAAGCGATCAATGGCGCCGATAAAGTTGAATCCGTTGCTCTATCAAGCGGAGAAACATTGAAAGCAGACATGGTGATCCTTGGTATCGGATGCGGCCCCAACACAGATCTGGCCAAGAAAATCGGCCTGGATGTAGATCCAAAATGTGGCGTCAAGGTAGACGAATATATGTGCACATCAGACCCCAGCATTTATTCCTGCGGTGATTGTTGCACTAAATTTTCAGCAATTGATGGAACACCCAGCGAGGCTCGTCTAGCTTCCGTCGCTGTGCTGGAAGGCATTATTGCGGGCAGCAACATCTTTGGAAACCTGCGAAAGCATCAGGGCGTCGTTGGATCCTTCTGCACCAAAGTTGGCGGAGTATCCATCGCGTCAGCTGGTCTCACGGAAAAACAGGCCCAGGATAAAGGCATGGATTACTACACGGGATCCATTACTGCAGCCGACCGTCATCCAGGTGCACTTCCGGGTTGCACACCCAATATGGAAATGAAGCTTCTTTTTGAAAAAGGAACAGATCTAGCAATCGGAGGTCACGTAGCAGGAGGTATGCAGGCCGGTGATATGGTCAATGTAATTGCGGTAGCCATACAAAATCACCTGACTGCCGATCAGATTGTTGCCTCTCAATTCGCTACTCATCCATTACTGACCGGCTCCCCACTTGTTTACCATGTCCTGTGGGCCGCGGAGAATGCTATCGTTAATAGAAGTAAATAATTTAATCTCAAATGAGTCAAGGGAACACGTCCCCTTGACTCATTTTTTGTTGCTCACAAATGAATAGCGAATTCAAAAAGTGACACATTAAACTGTGAAGCCCTATTCTTTTCGATCAGACAGGAGTTGAACATGAGTGAAAGAACAGTTTACGGTCGCAGGAATGAGTTGTGCTAATTGCGCACTGGCCATTGAAAAGAGGCTCACTAAATCCCCAGCAATTTCCCAGGCTTCTGTAAATCTAGCCAGTGAAAACGTATCCGTTACCTTTGATCCCGATCTCATCAACCTCTCTGATATTTATGATCTAGTCAGAGATGCTGGCTATACGCCTCTTGACACCATCAAGCTAGACGATTCTACACTTCATCCATCCCACAACTGGGTGATTTTCAGTGCATTAGCTGCTAGCAGTGTATTCCTTATCATGTGGATCGTGCCAGAGATTCCTGCTAAGTTATATACGATTATGGGAATTGCCACCCTCGTCCAATTTACCGCCGGATGGACCTTCTATCGCGGAGCCTACCATGCATTAAAAAATGGGTCTGCGAACATGGATGTACTCGTGGCTATGGGCATAACCGCTGCGTACGGTTACAGTCTGTTAACCGCGTTTCCCCAGCTATTCTTTTCCGGGCCAACATTTTTTGATACCTCTATTCTCCTAATCTCCTTTATTCGTTTCGGAAAATATCTTGAGGCCCGAGCCAAAGGTCGAGCCAACCAGGCCTTACAGCGCTTGTTTGCGTTACAGGCAGACAGAGCTCGCCTGCTTGTGGATGGCGAAACGCGTGAAGTCGCTGCCTCTGACATCAACATCGGGGATATTGTAGTGGTAAAACCCGGTGAAAAAATACCCGTTGATGGGAAGATCATCGAAGGTAAAACCAGTATTGATGAATCAATGCTCACAGGCGAATCCATCCCGGTAGAAAAAGGTCCGGGGGATAAGGTCGTAGGCGCTACGCTCAACCATACAGGCAGCCTTAAAATTCAGGTTACCCAGGTTGGAAGAGATACCATTCTATCCAGCATCATTCAAATGGTAGAAGATGCATTGGGTGATAAACCACCTATTCAGCGACTGGCAGATCGTATTTCGAGTTATTTTGTACCTACTGTAATATTGATCTCTCTCATTACATTTGCTTCGTGGCACTTTATCCAGCAAAGCCCTTTTGTGTTTGCGTTTACTGCCTCCATCGCCGTATTGGTAGTTGCCTGCCCCTGTGCCCTTGGTCTGGCAACGCCCACAGCAATAATGGTAGGAAGCAGTATAGGACTAACACATGGCATTCTATTTAAATCCGCTGCGGTATTAGAAGGGATGGCACATCTAGACGCCATTGGATTTGATAAAACCGGGACATTAACCACCGGCAAACTTCAGGTGACCCAGGTCGTTGCTTATCCGCCCTATTCAACGGAAGAAATCCTCAAGATTGCAGCCTCGGGAGAAAGTTCTTCCATTCATCCTTTAGCCCAGGCACTAGTTACTAAAGCACAGGCAGAAGGTCAAAACATTACCGAAGTCAGCAACTATTTGGAGGAAAGCGGGCATGGGATTGTATGTACGTATAAACAAATGCCTCTGCTGATAGGCAATAACAAATTGTTGCACAGGCATGAGATTCATTACGATACTGCTGAAAATGATTTCCATCGCCTTGTTGAAGCAGGCAACACAACCATGTTTATCGCTTTAAACCAACAGGTCATAGGATTAATCGGTATGGCAGATCAAGTAAAAGATGACAGCCGCGAAGCCATACACCGACTCCATAAGCTGGGATTAAAAACCTTCATGATCACTGGAGACAACCAAACGGTAGCATTAGCAGTCGCCCACGAACTAGGGATTGACGAAGTGAAAGCCGAGGTTCTTCCCTCCGAAAAAATTGATATGATCAAGGCTTACCAGGAAAAAGGATTTCAGGTTGCCATGGTCGGAGATGGCATCAATGATGCACCTGCTTTGGCGCAGGCAAATACAGGTATCGCCATTGGTTCAGGCACCGATGTTGCTCGTGAAACAGGCGATGTTGTTCTGATTCGGAATAGCCTGTTGGATGTCGAAAGAGCTATTCGCCTGGGGCGCAAAACACTATCAAAAATTAAGCAAAATTTCTTCTGGGCGTTGATTTATAACCTGATTGGAATCCCCCTGGCAGCTGGCGCCCTTTATTCAACCACTGGACAGCTTCTTCCTCCACAGTGGGCAGGCCTGGCCATGGCCTTCTCGTCTGTATCTGTGGTTTTGAATTCTTTACTGCTAAATCGATATGGGAAAAAACTAATCACATGAGATCATAATGGGCAGGATAAATAAGTCTATAATGTTAACCGAAAGAAGTGCATGAATTATGGAAACAACCCTGTTGAAAATTGAAGGAATGAGCTGTAATCACTGTAAAATGACCGTGGAAAAAGCACTGCAATCAACCCCGGGTGTTCAAAGTACACAAGTCGATTTAGCAAGGCGAGAAGCAAAGATAACCGGAACCGCAGACCGTAAAAGTCTGGAGAAGGCCGTACAGGAAGCCGGCTACATCGTTGTAAATAAATGAGTCAGGGGGAATGCCCCCTGACTCATTTATGGAATCGCTATCCTGAATTCTTGAATACCCGCAGCATAGCAAGCAATCTCATACTGCTGGAAATAGACGACCAGGCTTCCGTTTTGCACATAGAAGGCTTGTTCGTCGTTAATCCCCTGGAAGCCCATATCACCTGCAAAAAAGTCATCAGGACGGGTACTGATTTCTTGCTGTATTGCTTCATTGACGTACGCTTTGTAATCAACATCTTTTGCAAAGAAATCCTCCAAGGCCAGTTCCTCACCCGTTTTCATATTGAAATTATAGGCCACTCGTTCTGTTATGCCGTGTGCGCCTCCAGAATAGGTATAGTAATCAACATAGAAACTCAAAACCTCACCATCAACATGGTACGGTCCACATCGTGTCATGACAACAAATCGATGGAAAGGGAATCCCTCTTCCCCTAAATTCTGCTTCTCTTCTACAGCAACAGCCTTCAGACTTGTAATCAGTTCAAACGCATCCTTATTAAGACGTTCGTTTAATTTTTCCTGAAAAGCTTTGTTTTCCAGAACCTCAAAAACGGGGGTATTCAGATCAATCTCCAGAACATCCGATTTGCTCTCAACCTTTTTGATGTTTATCTGAACAGTTGATGATGTATCATCCTCCTCCGGTGGATTTGCCTCCACAAGTTGGTAACAACGATTTAAAATCTTAGCCATTTCGCCTCTTTTAACCGGATCCTGCGGACGGAATGAGTGGTTATTGCCCTGCATAATGCCGGTATTGTTCACGAAGGTAATCGCATTGATATCTTCTGTGCACAGCCCTTTTGTATCTTCAAAATATGGCATCATCATAACCATGGGTACGCTTATATTCTTTGCCCTGAAAGAACGAAATAGACTACGTGCTACCTCAATTCTGCTAACCACTTCAGTGGGCTTGAATTCCTTACCAGAATCAAAAATATTATTAAGCGCCCCTACGATCACTGCTTCGGCATACCAGCCTTCATCTTCAAGATCCCAGTAATAATCACTGGCTGCAGGTTCTTTAACAAACCGAACATTCCCGTAATCCAAATTAAAGCAACGTTCCAGAGTAACGCCCAGTTGCGCACGATTCACCGTTCCTTCAGGAGCAAAAACCTTAAACCCCTGTTGATTTGTGCCCATCCCATTCATTAACCCCCGATCAACCGTCGTTTGAATATCCTCCTCTGCCCAGTGACCCCGGGTATCAATATAATCCCCCGGTGCCAGTTTGGCCAGAGCGCCCGAAGGAGAAAGCACTAAAAACACCCCTACAAGCAACCAACTCATCCATTTTTTCATCTCAATATCGCCTCACTTTTAACTTTCTGCCAGTAAATACGAAGGAAATAAGAATTCCTTTCACATGATCAGTGAAAAATTACAGACCAGGGAATTGTTCCCCGGCCTTTTCCAAAAAGCCATTAACACTATAAAGCAAAAGCACATTGTTGATACCCTGCGAATCTATCAATTGGCTTAGATTATCATTGTAATACCTTAAGTTCACTACATATATTTCACTATAATGTTCGGTTAAAAAAGGAACAAAACTGTTGGCGAAGGAATCTTTGAGCAACAGCAATTTTTTATCATTATCAGTGTTCATCCTGATTCTGATCAGCGACTGATTGCCATTCAAAAACACGGAGTATTTATCTTTTTTCTTTAGATTATCCATAAAATATAATGAATTGGAGCATTGGTTATAATCGTAATAATCAACGGTGTATAATTCACTGCTTTTCGGGATATATAGCTCGATCTTATCGGGGTTTAAATGTCTAAAACCTCCCTTGGAATACAGAGAACCATAAAAGCTGTCCGTAACTTTTTTAATTTGAAAATCATCTTGCTCCCGAGCTGCAAAGCCCATACTCTTTGCAGCATGTCTATAGGCACAATAGGCACCTATGGTTGTCCAGTGATGATCAGTTTTATAATAAATACTCTCACCTTTTTGATCCAACAGGCTATCATAAATATCAATATAGTTTATTTGATTGTCCAATGAACTTTTGATCTGATTGATATAGACTATACTATTATCAGTTGGAGCATAAGCGGGCAGACTGTCCTTATATATTGCTGCTGAATTAGGTACCAGAAGGAAATATAGATCTAAATCAGCCCTGCTCACTGCAAAGGAGTTAATAGTTGCCAGTGTTGCCTGAAGGCCCTTCTTGTCCATTTCATTGCACTTTTGAAATAATCTTCCATCTTCACCCAGGTAAACCCCATTGTTTTCTCTTCTGCCCAGGATTCTTTCCGAATCAGATTTAACACCGATCCAAAAGTCCCGAAAAGGAAACTGATCAGTCAGGTATTTTTCACAATCGGAGCTAAGTTTCCCCTCCCATAAATCATCCATAGAAAAACGCGGCATTTGCTCCAACATTCTGTTCTCCGATTCTGAAAACCTGTTATCCGGGATCATTAAATAAAGAAATGCTATGCTGGATAGGTATATCATAAAAACCGCTGCGATAACCTTTAAAACTTGCTCATTATATTTCATCAAACAAATCTCTTCTCCGTCTTTAAACTAGATTTATATTAACCACCCATGTCCGCAGGCCACAACCACCAATGAAAATAGGTTAGGGGTTAGGGGTTAGGAGTCAGTCGCTATGCGCCAGGCATTGCCCTTACCCCTGACCCCTTACCCCTTACCCCTTACAAAAAAGTCCGCGTAAGTCCAGAAAGTCTGCGTCTATTAAAAAGCTATTTTCTTACTAAAACCGAAAATACAAAAATGGATTATAGCTTTCGTTTACCAGATAGGCCGTACACAGAAAAATCAACAACAAATATACAACAGGACTGATGGTTTGCCACAGCTCTTCTGAGCCTCTTTCTTTCAGGCTTGAAAGCAGCTTGTTAAGAAGGGGTGTGGAACCTGTCGCTGCCAGGATCATTAGAAGTCCATTACTGTGCAGATAATACAGAGCCTGCTGATCATAAAGCACATGAGAACCCAACCCGAACATGGTGCAAAAATAGCCGAGTGCCAGTGACTTGGACTGAAACTCAAATAGGATCCATCCCATCGTTACAAGGAAAAGTGTATAAAGGTGACCAATCCAGGATTTTCTCTTATCAAGCCATTCCAGCAAGAAAAACTTCTCCATCGTCAAAAGAAAGCCATAGTATAAGCCCCAGAGCACAAAATTCCAGCTGGCACCGTGCCACAATCCCGTTAAAAACCAAACAATAAGGATGTTGCGGATTTGTTTGAGAATGCCTGCCCGGTTTCCTCCCAGAGGAATATAAACATATTCCCGGAACCAGGCTCCCAGTGTAATATGCCATCTGCGCCAGAATTCCGTGATTGATCTTGATATGTACGGATAGTTGAAGTTTCTGGGCAGATCAAATCCAAACATTTTCCCCAGACCCATAGCCATATCTGAATAACCGCTGAAATCGAAATAGATCTGGAACCCAAAGGCAATAAGCCCGAGCCAGGCTGAAAGAACAGATATTTCCAGACTGTCAGCTTTTATGCTTTGCCAGAGTATGCCGATATTATTGGCAATCAGCACTTTCTTGCATAAACCGATGATAAATAGCTGGGTTCCCTGTCCAAACATCGTTAAATTTACAGTGCGCTTATTCAGCTGATCAAAAATCGCACTGTATTTGACGATGGGCCCGGCAATGAGCTGAGGAAACATGGCAATATCTGTTCCGAACGATATGATATTCTTTTGTACCGGGACTTTTTGTTTATACACATCAATGACATAAGACATGGTTTAAAAGGTATAAAACGAAATTCCCACCGGCAAAGGGAGCGTTACAACGTTGATATCAAGAGCAAATACTGTATTGATACTGATTATCAGGAACCCGTAGTACTTAAAAAATCCCAGTATTCCAAGATCTATCACTAACGAAAGAAGAAGCAGCAGTTGGGCAATGCTCTTTGTTCCCTTGTATTTGTCAATCAATATACTGAGGAAGTAATTGACCACCGCAGTAAATATCATGAGGAATATGTACACCGGTTCGCCCCAGGCATAAAATACCAGGCTCGCAATCAGCAATACAGTATTTTTCAAAAATTTTGGCGATATGTAATAGATACCAAATACCAAAGGTAAGAATACGAATATAAAAATTAAACTGCTAAAGACCAAGGTTTACCCTCCTGCATACAAACGCCTTTAAATACTAAAAGAACTCGTTAAAAATATCTTCAATCGTTTCAGCATCTTTTGAAATGGCAAAAAGCACATAGTTCCCATGATTTACAAGCACATGTTTTTCTACTAGGTAATACTCTTCAGGGAGGTATTCCTTAAAGCTGTCCGTTTTGTTTTGAAGTCTTTTTTCTATTCTGTTCTGCATATCACTAATCCCGGTTTCATCTTTAACCTTAAATATTGCCATTTCATCAGCTTTGATGTTAACTGCAGGCGTATAGAGAACGAAATCTTCCAGTTCATCTGCATTTACGCCATAATATTTTTCAAGTTTCTCGCTGTCACACTTCTGCACATTTGATAGATCAACAGATTGACTGATTTTTGTATCTATATCTGCAAGTGGCGGACTGGCTGGACTTGCAGAACTTGCGCTCTTCGTGCAGCCCGTCATCGTTACTGTCAAAAATAGAATTATCAGCACTATTAATATTTTGTAACTATTCAGCATCCTAAAAAACAGGACTGGACTCTCGGTTAGAACCGTGATATCATGGTCATATGAATAAACGAACATTTGTAAGGCCTACCATAACAGAAGTACAAATTGCACTTATCAACGAATTGATTGCCAATAATCCTACCTGGGGTCGAAC
>JAYEHK010000157.1:0-6056 GCA_034659475.1 Bacillota bacterium
GCTCGATAAAGCAAGTTGAGTTGCCAATATGGATTTAGTCTAAAAACCAGTTCTATTAGTTCTTTGAGGCTATCAGAGTATTCAGGGAATCCAGGTTTTGCGGGGTGCGAAACTTAAGTTATTATTTATTTAAAGAATTTTTAATTTTTTATTATCGAAAACAGCCTTTCTTTGTGAATGATCTTATTCTAAGTAATTATAAATAGTGTATCTAGTAGATACGCCTAAAGCTAAAGCCGCTTTATCTGTACTCCCCTTAATTAGAAATGCGTCTTTTATATCCAATAACCCCACTATTTCCATTTTGTCTTTCTTTTTCATGTCTTCAACGGAAATGCCTTTAGCTGTTATTAGCTGATTAAATATCGTATCCAGAATTTTGATAACATCAGTTGGAAAAAATTCAGTGTTTTCTTCTTGATTGTCTGAATTGTTAAAAGTAGTGATTTGTTCTAAATGAATAATTAAAGTTGTTCTATTGTAATTAATACATAGAGAACCGATAATTTCATCTTTAAATTTTCTAATATAAACTGTAGATGCCTTTAAGATAATACCATCTTGGGTCACATTGGTTTATAACCAATTAAATCTTCGCAACTGTTACTATGATTTCTTAATTTTTCTAAAACAAAATTAGTTACAGGTCCACCGATTTTACGATTTGTCACATTACCAGCCACATAAATTATAGAAGTCTCAGGTTTGCACAAATCATGAACCACGGCCTATCAATATTTGCCAAAAGTCCCAACAACAGCAGTAGCAATCTTAATTATTTCGTGAAAAATAACGCTATTACAAAGATCTCTATTATCTGCAAGTTTATCTGCAAGTTCTATAGATTTATATAATAATTTATCTAATTCGGCATCGTTTTCAATCACTACAATTCCCTTTATAAATATAGTATTACACATTAATTTGAAAAGTCCTGCTAATATATTAAAATTTTTTAATATATTTAACGATTTTTGTTAAAAATTTTTTTATATTCTTTACTAAATCAAGTAAGCAGCTAAATATTTAAGTAAGATTAATTCCCCGCTTTAGCTCTCAAAATGATCGTTAAACAAAAAAGCATTTTTACACCCCTTTCTTTTAACCATAGAAAAGTCATTCTTCAGCCCTTGTTCTGCGTAATGATTGATAATTCTCCATAGTCTCGTATCATGTTCTTTGCAGATTCTGAACAGTGCAGCAATTGGCATCTCCCGGTTTAAAACCATTTCCTTTTTTTCAAACAGAAGTGTGAAACCACTCCCGGGCCCACACCAGGGGACGTTAACCTTTAATATCCCGCAATCACCCTTACAAGTCACTTGGGAAACACTGGCTATTATATAGGCTTGATATTGAAAAAAGTCCAACTGGCACCATTCAGCGATATCTGTATCGTATGCCTTGGCTCCGGATTTCCCGCTTGAATTATCTCAAGGATGTCCGGGGTATCGGCGTATTTACTGCCCCGCCCGGAATGGGGAAATCTTATGTGTTACGTTGCTTTGCTAAGGAATTGAATCCTAACCTGTATCAGATAATGTATATTTGTCTTTCCACTGTCAGTGTATCTGAATTCTACCGCCAGTTCTGTACTATGCCGGGCATTGATGCGCGCGGATGAAAGACGGATATGTTCAAAGCTGTTCAACCTGCATTCCCGGAATAATGTAACGATAAAATCGCTACAAACGCAGTAATTATCACATTTTTAGGGCATTTTCTATGGGCTTTATCATCGTTACATTTCACATTATATGTAACGATGAATTGGGGTAAATACATATGACGGCTATCGTATATCAGACCAATAAACAAACAAGGATTACTTACGCATACGAATCTGTCTTTTACTGGGACAGAGAAAAAAAGCAGTCGTGTGCAAAATGCCGATGTATCGGCAGGGTAGTTCCGGTAATGAAAGAGATCTTTCCGACTAGAAAGAAAGCCTCTTCTGAAGGAAAAACGAAAAGAGAACCAATCCCCATAACGGATGTAGCACGCGGTTTTTATGGTGCGACTTATCTCTTCGATGCTATCAATGAGAAACTTGGAATAATAGCGAATTTAAAGAAATGCTTTCCTGACACCTACAAACAGATTTTGTCTACAGCCTATTATCTCATCCTGGAAGACAAGAACTCATTGAGCCAGTTCCCCAGACAGCCACCCACAATCATCCCTACGGGAAGAATATTCCTTCACAGAGGAGTAGCGAATTGTTCGCTTCCATTACCGAAGAATCAAAGGAGCACTTCTGCCGCCTTCAGGGAAAACGACGAGCAGAACAGGAATATTGGGCATATGATACCACATTCATCCCAAGTTATTCCAAGTGCCTGCGACAAGTCCGATACGGTGTAAACAAAGATTATGAACCACTGCCACAGATTAATATTGCTATGCTTTTCGGAGAACAATCAAACTTGCCCTTTTATTACCGCAAACTGGTGGGGAACATTTCGGATGTCAAGACGGTTCAGCATCTTCTGACTGATATGGATTTTCTTGGCTATAACAAAGTGAAACTGGTCATGGATCGCGGATTTTACAGTGAAGCCAATATCAATAACCTGTATAAAAACCATCTGAAATTCCTGATTGTAACTAAAACATCTTTAAGCTTCGTAAAGTCTGAACTGGATCATGCACGGGATAGCATCCGTACTTGAACTAACTACAGTCAGCAATATGATCTATACGCCTATTCCACGCCTATAAAATGGTCTTATTCGCAAGAACGCCCGTATAAAGACGATGTTGTAAAAGGTGAATGGCGTATGTATCTCCACATATATTACAACGCAGAGAAAGCTGTAGAGGATGAAAGAAATCTCCATACCCTGTTAGGCACCCTTCAGGCAGAACTGGAAAGTGGCAAACGGAATCCGGATCACGAGAAGCAATATGCAAAATATTTCAATATTAAAGCCACACCGGTCAGGAGCACTAAAGTCATTGCCAAAGAAGAAGTCATTGTAGAAGCAAAGAAAAATTATGGCTTCTTCGTACTGCTCAGTAATGAGATCAAGGACCCAGTCAAAGCCTTAAAAATTTATCGAAATAAAGGTCTAGTGGAAAAGGCCTTTGGAAATTTCAAAGAGCGACTGCATTTTAATCGTTCCGCTGTTTCTTCTGACCTGAGCCTTGATGGGAAGCTGTTCGTAGAATTCCTGGCTCTGATCTATCTTTCTTATATCAAAAAGCAAATGCAAGAAAACAATCTATTCGAACAATACATAATGCAACTGATAAGTTTCCAGAGGAAACAACCATCACGAGAGAAATGGGCACGGCATGGATTTAGTCAAAACCAAGTGAACATCCCAACGGCCTTTTAAGGCGTGTTACACCAGTAAGACAGCTTGTTAAATATATGAATGGAATTGGCCATGCTGCTTACATCCTCCTAGGTCATGTGCCGGATAAACAAATCAAATATGAAGCGCATATTTATACCGATGTTGAATTGAAAGCGTTCTTTAACGCAATTGACCGTTGCCCGGCTTCACCATTTTCGCCAACCAGGAAGTATGTCATACCAGTCATTTTCCGTATACTCTATTGCTGCAGACTGCGTTCTTCAGAAGCGCGCCTGCTGAAAAAGGAAGAAATCGACCTTCAAACCGGAAAGATAACTATCCGGGAATCCAAAGGCTGGAAAGCACGGATTGTAGTTATGAGTGATGACCTGTTGGAAGTATGCAGAGAATACGATTCCATCATGGAATCTATGTTCCCAGGCAGACAGGTGTTTTTCCCGAACAAAGACAGAAACTGTTTTAGCCAATCAATACTTGCCTGCTGGTTCCATGAGTTTTGGGACAGACTGCCCTAATCCCGGACGGTCACAGGAAATCCCGCCAGAGTCCATGATTTTCGTTATCCGTACATAAATAAAATCCGAACCTTTCGCCAAAAACTCGATAATCAAAGAAAGTTCCGAGCAAAAGGTTCGGATAATATTTACCGCTTCATCGCTCGCACACCGCAGAACATGGACAAGCTGCCGTCTGCGTTGCGCCACTTTTTAGGTGTGGATTTGTCGTCTTCGAGCGTTGCCAAAGCCTTTGCCTCCTGCTCGGTGGTTATATCTAAATAAACCATCGTCGTTTGAAGCTGGGCATGATCAAGGAGGAAGGATATTTGGACGATGTTCATGCCGTCCTCCAACCAGTGAGAGGCTTTGGCGTGGCGAAGCTGATGGGCGTGAATGTCTGCGGTAACTTCGCCGCATACTGACCGCGCCGCTTGTGCGTGCTTGCGAAGCTGTTTGTTCACGGCATTCTGGCTCATCTTCCCTGTAGAGCCCGTGTTCCTTGAGTAGAACACGAAAGATGACGGATTAGGTGCTGACCCGTGAGAATCCTTGATGTACGCCCTAAGGTGGGCTGTGGCCTTTGGCAACAAATACAGCGTTCGGATTTTGCTCCTCTTGTCGATGACTGTGATGTTTGGCTTATCAACATCCAAGTGCAGTTGTTCAACTTTCATAGACAATATTTCGTCTATCCGTGCGGCGGTGCTGTACATGACGACCATCAAGGCAATATCCCTGCGACCAGCCTTTGTAGTCGGATCAGGAGCTTCAAGTAAGGCACTCACTGCTTTTTTACTCATGCCGGTCACTTTTTTGGCGTATACCTTTTTTCGCTCTATCCGTGACGCGGCCTGCGACAAGTGAAGGTACGAAACGTCTCTGTCGCCGAGGTACTTGAGAAAAGCCCTAAGCGAAGCCAACCGATTGTTGCATGTTTCAGGGCTGCACATACGACTCTCTATCAGCCAAACAAGCCATTCCTCAATGTTAAGGGCGCAAAAGCAAGCACCGTTGAGAGTGCTTGAATTTATGTCTTTTTCCGTTTCAAGAAAGCCGACATACAAACTGAGCGTATCACTATACGCTTTCAATGTGTGGGCGCTCCTGGTCTTCTGGGAAGGAACATATTTGTTTAGAAAAGCGTTAATGTGCCTCGCAATAACGACGGACTCGTTAGTAGCTCTCATAGTCCATCTCCGGGATGACATCGCCCTCGTCGGTTTGAGCTTCAATGATGTCGGCCAGTCCAGGAACAAGCGAATAGTAGTATTTCGTGCTTTCCAAAACGCTATGCCCCATGCTCTTGCTAAGGTAAAGCAGTTTCGCATTAAAATCAAACCCTACGCCCATCCAACCGTTGATGTTCTCAATGGCATAATTATGTCGGAGTTCGTATGGGACAACGTATCCGCAGTTATGCTGACGCCACATTTTATGGAAATTTCGTTGTACCCAGGATGCTCTGTGGAAGCCTCCGTTTCTTTTTCTGGCAGGAAAGAAGTAGACCCGGTTCGGGTACATTTTATCAATAGCGTCATCGTACTGCCGCATCAATAAAAGCATAGAATCATGCAGCACAACATAATGCTGTGTATGACCCTTGGAGTAGTGTATGTCCACAACACCGCTGTCAAGGTCAACGTCTTCACGCATCAGCGTCCGTGCCTCATTCGTTCGGATTCCACTTGAGTACAGCAGCCGGAAGAATACGGGGACTGTTATCCGCCGTGACAACTGCTCTTCTGTGGGCGGATCGGCGGATATTGAGTCACAAGCCGTAAAGAACTTCTGTAGTTCCGCTTCAGTAAACGCGTGTGGGATATAGTCGCTCGGCTCTTTTCGTGGTACTGTTGGCTCCGTAACAGCAGTCATCCCGCGTTTACGCAAATAACGTATGAAGCTGACAACAGGATATATTCTAGATCGGCATGAATTGTTTGCTTCCGTTTCGCGCTGGGCGCACCATAAATCCACCATGTCCTGTGACAACTCAGAAACATTGGGAAAATACTTATCACAATATTTGCCGAACAGATTTAGATTAACTTCGTAAGAGGCTTCATTCCAACGTCCAGAAGCCTTCCGAAAGGCAACAAACGCACGAATGAGCGGTGCAATGGAGGATATGAACTCACTCATGTGCAAACACCCCCTCCGGCATTGGAAACCGTTCTATACTAAGCGCACACTCTTTGAGATGTTTAAAGTCGGCGCTGAGATATGCTTCCAGGGAATC
>JAYEHK010000157.1:6066-9544 GCA_034659475.1 Bacillota bacterium
GGTGACGTATGACCAAGTGCTCTGCTGATAACAGGTTGTGGGACACCGTTGCCGAGAAGCTCTGTTGCCACACGGTGGCGAAAGATGTGAAATCCCTTGCGGTCGCCAGCGCTTTGTCTGATGTTTGCGGCCTTCATTATCTTGTTGGAAATGTTGCCGATGCTTCCGCTCAACAAACGACCATATGGCCGATTTTCAGAGATAAATATGAATTCACACTCGGTTTCCGGGCGTTCGGACACAAGATAGTCATAGACGGCATTGCCTACGATAACAGAAAGCGGCAACTCAAGGGGAACGCCAGTCTTCTGCTGTTTGATCCAGATTAGCTCTTTTTCCCAATCAATATCATTGACTTTCAGACCTGCAATGTCACAGCAACGTAGCCCGGTATAAAGAACTAGTGAACCAACCGCTCTGTCTCTGAGCGAAAGCCTCGAATACTCATTTTCGAGAGCCTGTTTTATCTGAGCCGTTTCATCCGGCTTCAAATACTGGATGTTCTTGCGGTGTTCGCGCAATTCAGGCAGGTAAGCCAGTATTCTCGTAAACTCAGAGCATTCAGGGTTCTCCCTTATACAGGCTTTGAGAACTGCTGCGATGTCTTTTTTGTATGAGCAGCTCCGGCGCAGTGTGTCGTCCTCGCCAATGAAAACAGATAACACATCCGCCTCTGTAATCGCACCGAGAGTATTAATGCCTTTCTGCTGTAAAGTGTACAAAAAACTCGCGCCGTGACTCGCTTCGCATATGATCGTAGTCGCCTTCTTGTTCCGCCTGCTTTCTGATGCCCGGTAACAGTCAACTACCGCTTTGAACTCCGGCAACAACAAGTGATACTGGCCACGCTTGATGACCTGCTGCCGATGCCGTCCATCAGGGTACTGACCACGATTGTCAAAGCGCTCAATAATACCAAGGCAATTTAGTATGTTTCGCAGATAGCTTCGGGAAGTTGATTTATCCGCGTACTCTTGATAAATATCCTTGTACGACGTCCAACCATTTGAATCCGCTTTGGAGAGAATGTGGTTTATCTCGCGCCGCACTTTTATTATATATGTGGCGCTATAACCAGCCCTTTCCATATAGTCGATTAGTTTGGGATAATTAACCCTTAGATTTTGTGTATTCATCTGTACACCTCCTGCTCGGAGTATACAGCGTGAAAATAAAATCCAAACCTTTTCTATTGGGAAAAGGCTTATAATTACGCTGTTTTATTGAAGGTTCGGATTTTATTTATGTACGGATAACGAAGGTCGTGGACCCTCGGTCCGGCAGAAGTATGCGGGATGTCCGCCATGAGCAGATAATCACGGAAACGGCGGTAGACGATACTTTTATCCGTTTTGTTTCCAGTCATGCTCGGGAACAGGAAGGCAGTATCCGCACTGAATTTGTGATAGGTCTCCAGCAGGAACTGTGTCCGTTCCACAAGGCTTTGCGCAATGGGAACAAGCCGATCCTTGTTGTTCTTGGCATGACGAATAATCAGCACGGCTTGTTCAAGGTTGATATCCTTCAATTGTAGGTTTAGGGCTTCCGATACTCGTAGGCCGCTTCCATAGAGAAGCCGGAACAGCACTGGATCAAGTACATTACGGTTGTTGGTCTCTTCAAGGGGATAGGAATCCACCGCCATAAAGAGATTGTATAACTGCTTTTGCGTAAATATGTAAGGAATATGAGGATTCTTCTTCTGCGGTACAGATTTGACAAGCGGTATATAGACGGAATATCCGTGTCTTCCCAGAAGTTGTGCAAAATCCCTTATTAAGATTTCCTTGTTGTAATGCGTGGATGACTTTTCGAATTCCCTGTAGATAAAGCTGTCCAGCATTGGCTTGGTCAGACGGATTCCGGTGTACCCATTGTAGTGGCAGTAAGCATCGAACCTCTCCAATTCTCTGGCCTGTTTCTTGTACTTGAAGCCGGTCATCTGTTTCTCCTGGATGAAGGCACGGAGCAGGTCCTTCATGTCACTTTTCCATTCATATATGTTGCTCATAGGTCACCTCATCTGGGTCAAGTGCACATCTACGAAGACCGGAAATGTCAATCTTTAAATAGATACTCGTTGTGTTTATGTTCTGGTGACCAAGGGTCTCTGATATGACGGGAAGTGGTGCATTTGCTTCCAGCATGTTCCTTGCTAACGTACTCCGTAGTGAATGCATCCCACAGTGGACATCAAGGGGAATGCCCAATCCGGCCTTTACCATGTATCTGTGCATATCCCTCTAGAAACTTTCGTTTTCGCCAAAAGCATCAAATGGAGCCCTGTGTCGGACAAATACTCTATCGCTTGGCGTCTAGGGACGTCCGTTTTTCAGGTAATTAATGATTGCCCATCCGATATCGTCCAGAAAGGGGAGTTCAATCGCACGCTTCGTCTTCTGCATTGTAAAGGTTATGGTCTTTCGATTCCAGTTGAGGCTTTAAAGATTCATTCCCCGGATGTCGCTGACAAGCAGTCCAAGCCGAATAACCAATAACAGGATTGCATAGTCCCGTTTCCCTTTTGGGTCTGCCCGGTCAACTGCATCTAGCAGTTTTTTCACGTCCTCCTTATTCCACGAATAAGGAATGAAAGCGTTGCGCATAATCCGCACTTTAGGAAGGGAACTTGAAAGATCTTCCTTCGTAAAATCCTGTTGGTATATGAATGAGAGGTAATTACGCAGGGTATACAGGATAGTGGCTACATATTTGGGCTTTGCTGTGTTGTAACATCCAAGAAATTTTGTGACGTGAGACGGGGTAATTCTTGATGATTCTGTAATGCTTTCCTCATCCAGAAAATCAAGAAACTTATGTAGGATCTGGTTATTGCTTATGATGGTTGCATTGGCATAATGTCGTTCTTCGCAAGTATCCTGGAAAAGAAGGTATTCCTCTTCGAAACCTTCCGGACATTGAAAATCTGGATGTTTTGGCCGCATGTAGTATGAAAGTTTTCCGGTCTTCATATATACCAGAAGGTTCTGCACCGGTTTCATATATGCATTGGTCTTCCGGTCACCGCATCCATAAAAACCTTCCATAGTTGTCCCGGTACGGTTACGGACGTATTCAAGGCCAACGGTCTCGTTCAATGTCGTGTATTTATTAGCTTGCATAAACTTTAATAGTCCACGATATACAGTCTGATGCGTTTTGAGGGTATTTTGTGCATATCCTAGCTCTCTTTGGATTTTCAGAACTTCTTCGATAATAGTCTGTAAATCTTGAAATTTATCCATACTCATCATCCTTTCATTTTTATTGATAGGATGATTATGGATTATTATGGGGAGTGTTCCAATAGAGAAAGTCCTAAAAATCAGGTAAAAATGAAAATACTCCCCATAACCTGAGACTCCACATAATGACGCTAATGGAGAGCTCTCCATTAGCGTCACCGTGTGGCAATAGATCTTCTTGGCAACGGTGTCCCGCAACCTGTTATCAGCAGAGCACTTGGTCATACGTCACC
>JAYEHK010000158.1:0-9520 GCA_034659475.1 Bacillota bacterium
AGAAGAAAGCAATCGCCCCCAATATATAAAATTGTTTTTCAGCCACACACCGAACCGCCATTCATATACATAACTAGATATTATTCTCAGAACCTAGTCAGATCAAATCACATTTAATATTTCAGAAAACATTCCCCCCCAATAAATTACTATACATATTTTAGCATATCACCCCATTATTGTGTCTAACCGATAAAATCAAGACAATTAGCACAATAATCCTCACAGAAGATCTTAAGCAGGCCACCATAAGCTGTCACCTCACCCCATATCCTCTTTCTATAGCCGACTACCTCCCCCCCGCACATCTTGCGATCACAAAATAAAAGCCGCTCCCTACATCGGAAACGACTCTTATACATTCCTGTTTCACTACAAATTAACACGCCAAGAACAATCAATGCCAACACAGGGACGTTCTTTTTGTTGGCTGAAAATTTAACAGAAGTTCGATTTCACAACGCTCCAGTTGCTGTAGGGGATGCTTTCCATCATTGGTGTAATGAAGCGAAAACTTTCTGCACAAGGTAGGCTTTGTCTGCTGTTTTCAGAGCCAAACTAATGTAGAATGGTTTTATACAAACCCACAGGGATACTACCGATACTACGAAATAGCTGATAGCCCCACGGCATTAGGAAACTTCTATGACAAGGCCAAGGTTACCCCCAACCCTCTAAGACTAACTGCCGGCGGTCGGCTAACCTTAACGGGCGGGATTCCCACCCGTTAAATAAGTTAAGTGCCTGGCACAGGGTGCCCAAGAAGAAAAAAATCAAACTTTTAGATTATTAATGAAAATGGCACACAACGCTGCTAAATTCACTAAACGTTGAAAATCAGCTCGACATGGACCTGGTTTTCAAACATGGTAACTGATACTGTATGTTTGCCATGCTGGCGCTGATCCTGTTAATTATATATGGATCCCTGTAGAGTAAGATTCAAATGTCAGGGGCAAGGTTCCCCTAACATATTGGGTGAATATCTAGCGCCTTAGGGTGGGCAATAGCCCCGCCTTCATGGCACTTTAATCAATTCACACCAAA
The DNA here is from genome assembly GCA_034659475.1 of Bacillota bacterium. Lineage (GTDB taxonomy): Bacteria > Bacillota > Syntrophomonadia > Syntrophomonadales > Syntrophomonadaceae > JAYEHK01. The sequence continues at coordinate 1,048 of JAYEHK010000158.1, forward strand.
AAGAGAAAAGAGCAGTAATGGCACCATTAATGACAGTACTATACCATTATAAATAGCCAGTACCGTAAATTTTTCATCCAGATTCTGCTTTATTACGGGAAGTGTTACATCCAGTGTAGAAGCCCCACCCACTGCAATGGGTGCCAGATTTGAGAAACGTGCCAGGATTGGGCCCACAACAAAGGTCAGTAATTCCCGCATCAAGTTGGAAAGCAACGTTAACACCCCAGCATCATATCCCCCCTGCTGACTCACTATCGCAGCACCAAAGGAATAAAATACCATCGTCCCAGAAATAGCCGCCGAATCTACTAGATTATCACCAAGTAGAACCCCTGCCAACAAACCTCCGGTTAAACTACCTATAGTAATTAGGATAGGAACTACAATATAGCAGAGCATTCCACGACCTGATTCAAGCATCATATTCAAAGCATTTTTGAGACTCGCACCAATCCCTATACAGATAAGTACCAATGCAAAATTAATCATAAAAGGTGATAAACCGGATGGAATAAAACCGCAGTATTTGCCAGCAATAATCCCCATAATTATACTGCCAAACACCTTCACCAAAAAAAGCAGTTCACCCTTCATACTTTTCTCACACCTAATACTAGAGGATTTGAGATGCTGTTTAAACAGCAGTCTCTCCCACAAAACTACAGCGATGACACTAAATGAAGTCGCACTAAGACAATAAATAGCAGCCTTTAAGCCAGCTATAGGAATAGCATTCAGTATATGGACATCACTACCGATTCTTATACCCATCCCCAACAAAATTATGTAAAGCCCCGCCAGGATTAAGCTATCTATATAAACTGCAAGATATTTTTGAAATACAATACCTACAACAAGGCAAACTATCGCCATCCACATCCGGTATGTTTCCTCCCTCAACAACTTTGTGCATCTAAAATGCAACAGAAATAATTATACACCTGTTTACAAACCTGGCAAGCTAAACTTGAACGCTTATAGATTTGAAAACCTTCAGCATGTTTTGGGCATAAAAAAACCGCCCTTGCTTCATACTCAGACGGTTTAATAACCGGTCCCTTTGACCCTATTCTATTTTACACCGCACACTGCTTTGCCTTCTTATTGTTATGTGCAATTAGGTCGGTGCAGTTCTGCCCAGCTTTTATGTCGTTAAATAGAGATAATATCTCACATCATGATAATCTTATTTTTATAAGTTTTTCACCTTTACTGATACTCTTATAAAAAATAACCACCAAACCAGAATAAACGCATAACCTGCAAATACATAAAACGCCCACAAATCACCTTGTTTTAAGTGGATAATAAGATGTAGAAATTCATTTGCTGCTTGCATACCTATACTGTTAATCAAGCTTATTATGGGAACCGTAATCACTATTGCTAAATTAATTATTGAAAACAAGCGATTTCTTTTTCGTATAATGGTCAAAATTGAAACACCAAAAGTTATTATCAGAAGGGAATAATATAGAATCCAAAACCAAGCAGGTATATTTGATGTAGCTGGCATTTTGGTCCCTCCCTATCGTATAAACCTTCTAGGCCAACATATGGGCCAACATAGGGACGTTCTTTTTGTTGGCTAAAAGTTTAACAGAAGTTCGATTTCATCACGCTCCAGTTGTTGTAGGGAATGTTTTCCATTATTCACAGCTAGGATAGATGCCATTTTCCCTTTTTTCACACCTTGCCTCCCCCTTCAACCGATAGCAACAATCTTATTCTCGTTGACAAATCACTATCATTTTTCAAGCTGACTCATTCCCATAATAACTAGTTTCCGCAATAAAGTCCCAATTCCTTCCTATGGAGACAAGGGGAAGTTTCATTTTGTCTCATCCACAGTGACTCGCCCTCACCCAGCACCCATTTTCATCAGTAGTTGCGTGTGTCCATTTTTGTTTGAATTCCCCCTGATTTCTCCACCAGACCCCAGCGTTACCATCACAAATGGGTTCATTTAAATTTCTTAACAATGCTTATAATAGCATCTTCATATTTACTGCATTTCACATCCGCAAAGCCTTTGATTCGCAATGTTTTCTCTGTCGCTGCTTTTTGGCTTAAATTAAAACCAAAAGGAAATATGGGCACCGGTACATCGTTCTCACAAATAATTGTTGCTGCAGAATCTAGTAAAACCGGATCTTTGAGCCACTGAGTATTGAGGTACTGGTAGGAATATGTCTTACCTTTCGCAAAATTAATCTGCCATTTACCCTCTTCATATGCACAGTTGCTTATCTCTTCAGTTTTATCCTCACCTTTTACGAGTATGAGGTGTTTTTCAATATTCAATTTTACAGCTTATTCCTTTCGTTGAGTCGGGGGAGATGAAGATGTGACACCTTCAGGAATTAATCAGATAGACCATTGGGGATTATTCTATGGATTCTAAGAAGTCCTATATATAGCTTTTATCTGCTACACAGTTTTACGAATTCTTCTGGCATTGAGATACGTTTGGCGGTTTCTTCAATAGATAATCCTTTACCCAAGAACCTTCTGGCTACGCTTTCTAAAGATTCTCCGACTTCGACAATATACATATCCGGATCATAAAACCTAACCACCCGCTGTCCCCAAGGTTGTTCTTTGATTCCATGGATAAACTCCAGGGAATCAATATTTTGAATCCTTGCCAGGAAACCCTCCAAATCATCTTCTTCAAAATAAAGTTCGCAATTATTTGATCTTCGAGTTATGTCATCCGGTCCTGCATTAATCAAAGCTGCATAATGTGCTTTTAAATGGATCGCGAAGTCACCCTCAAACGTCACATTTTCACCAAAATCATATTTTACTTTTTGGTTCATCACATTTTTGTAAAACCTTTTGGAAACCTCAATATCATCCACAACGATAAGTGGACAGATGTACTTCATTTTTTTCTTACCTTCTTTCAACAGAATTATTTGGTTAGCTATTTAGCTTCATGGTTAAATATGAATTATGAGAAGTGTACTCATTTCATTGTTTTATTCATTTCTAATTATCTGCCACCTTTAATTTGAACCAATACAAAATAGTATTATCCCCGTTCCCCCAATCAACTGTTAGTATCAATATATATTCTCCATCTTCTTTAGGAGAAATCATGGTATTTTGATGTAACAGGTATGGTGATGTAGAATTATCTTGGTTAAATCGTTGGAGCATAAGCCTAGGTGTATTTAACCCTTGCACTTCAGCGACTTTGAATACAAGTTTAGATTCCGGCCTAACTATATTTGACTTTAGCTTATCAACCCATTCCTCATTCATTCCAAAACAGGTATTCCCGGTTATCTCCCCGGCTCGGCCTGTAAAGTTTGCATCGCCCTTATCCCAATAAATCCTATGATTATCATTAAGTATCTCTACCTTCGGCCAAGTGAACGGGTATGCAAAAACGCCACAAATATGGTCAAAATCTGCAATTTCCTGGTTTGATCCTCCACTGGCACCTTCTTTTCTTTGCAAGATATAGCCCTTATACCATTCCTTACCGGTACTCCACTTTCTATCCAAAGGGTATTCTTGAAGCAATACAGAACACGCACTTGCCATAATATATTCTTTTAACCCGTCTTCCTGGCTTATTTCCAAACTCTTTAGCATGTATCTTAAAGCATCATCTCTAAGAATTAAAATTTCATAATAATCCTTGCTTCCGTTTATATAATCATTCGGATTAGAAGATAATCGTTTAGCCTCTAAATCATGAACCATCGCATCTATTTTTTTGTCAATTACCATGCCTGTATTACTTTGGTTATGCTGCTGCCCATTCACTACTCTAGTTGGTGAAACTTCATCTTTCGAAGTGTTACTATTGGAGCACATCCTGATAGTACAACCGCGAGCATTATCGCGAGGATGAAAATAGCACTATTCCTTGAGTAAAGTTTTTCAAACATAGTCTGCATCACCTTTCTTGCTTAAGCTTAGGCCACCAACAATTAACAGAAAAAGCAACCTGTAGTAATTTCATTTGCATTAAAGGGTCTCCAACGGGACCGGATTATAGGCGCCATTATATGGATGATGCGAACCTATCAAATCTATAATATCAGTGGTTTAAAATATTTGTATATTACTCATACACCTTTTCCAACTGATTTATTAAATGATTATGATTCTGGCATATGCCCATTTTATTCCATTCTAAATATAATTCGGGACTAAACACCATCTTATTTTTAAAAAAATAAAATTTAATAGATTCTATCTTTAAACTATCCGTAAATTTTAATTCTGTCATATTTATCGCACCCATGATAATATCATCCTTTATAAATAGAATTGCATCACAACGTGGAATTAATTTAACAATTAATTCTGTCTTTTTCCCATCTCGTTCAAAAGATAATTTCTTCAAGGAAAATATGCTCTCATCAAATTCCAATTCGATTTCATCTACCGAATAAGCAAAAAACTCATCAAAGTATTTATACACTTCATCAAGCTGATATTCCCAGTATGCCCACCATGTTTCTTCAAGCTCCTTGTTCGCCAAATTTATAACTTTATCAATTTCTTTTAATATATCTCCTTTAAAATGCCGTTCTGATTCTCTAATTGTTTTGATATAAAAATTCTTGACTAATTCAAGGCTGTCGTTGATAACCGTTAATATTCTATACCATCCAAAGTCATCACAATACCCAAGATGAGTCATTGCATTACGCATTTTCCCAAGTGATACCAATACTTCATAATTCCTATTTGATAATTCTTCTTTAAATATGGATTTTAGGATATCTATACTCTTTTTGTAGTCAATGGTTTTGTATGTGATATCAACTCTATTCTCTACCCAATAATCCATATGAGAATCACTGCTATTTTCTACATACTTCTGATGTAACAGCCTTGCAATGAAATCATCCGTTACATCAACCGTAAAAATTAACAATTCATTTACATCGTACAATATTTTTTTTGTAAACAGCTCAATCGCGTTATGAAATGCTATTGTAGAAAATTTTAATTCGCTAAAATACTCGTCGATATCTAATCCCATATCATCAATATTTTCTAAAAATACTTTATAATGAATCAACCCAAATCTTAAAGAATCAATTCCATTATTCATCATATGAAACTGCATTATTTCCCTCCAATTGAAATCCGTAAGTAATAATGTTAACTACATCTTTCAGCTTCCCATTATTAGCCTAATGTGCAGCTCACAACTCAGCAGGAATAGTTGGTTATAAACATACTGGAAGTTGCATTATTAGCATTAATTATTTTTACAAATGGTACTTTCTAATTATTTCTGCATATTTACCGCGTTTTGGTAGTATAAATCACTTTTCAAGCAATTCTAAAGCAGCTTTATAATTTTCATGCCAAGGTCATGCCAATTTCGTTTAAAAAGTTGATTTGCCGTACTTCTTAAACAGGCTTGCCAGCATCGCATTGATTCTGTTGGCGGCATAGGTTGTTATGGCAATATATGCCTTTCGATGATGCCGCGTCTTGAGGCTCGGGATTGGTGTTGCCGGGTTCTTTTCGGTGCTGGGATACAGCTTGTACCCGACCTCTGCAATGAGATCATTCAGGGAAACGCAATTTCTGATTTCCGTGTCAACTGTCTCGATGTCATATAGCTCCACATAGAACGGATAATCCACCGCCCATGGGTGTTCTTTGATCAGTGTGGCGTCGGTGACGTTATCCGGGTCGAACCCCCTCGTTTTTGCCCTGCCAACGATGATCGGCACACCGGCCCCTGATTTGTCCCAACTGACCGCGGAAAGGAAAACCGTGGTATCCGCCGTCAGACTGCGTGGCGACTTGGATGAAGCCGTGAAATAGATGCCTTTACGGTCATAGTGATTAGGCTCATATTTGCCATCTGGATCAATGCGCCGGTGGGCTGCTCCCTCGAATTTCAGGACGGCTGATATGCTTTCGTCTGGAACGCCGAGGATGTTTTCCACCTCATCCACAGGAGTAGCGACGGGAACTTGTGTGGCGTTCACCTCTGCTCCGAAGCGGGTGGGATTCGCCTTGCTGGTATGGTCACGGCCTTTGATGGCCTTCTGGACGATAAGGCTTTCATTTTCAATATTTGTGTCGGTAATTTTGAAATCGCCCGCAGCTTGGATGCCGGATAGCAGTTGGTCAAAGTATCTAGAAAGCCGTTCGATGATGTCATACTCATCTTCTATGTACAGAGACAGCTCGATGTTGTTTCCAAAGCCGCCACTGGTGAAATTAGCCGAGCCGATAATGGCCACATTATCGTCAAAGAGATATAGCTTGGCGTGAAGATCCTTAAGGGCGTAGATAGCAACTCCCGCCGTTTGAAGGCTTTTCAGCGCCGTGAGACTGCTCACAGATCTGATGAAATCTTCACGGTAAAAGCGAGTGATCAACTGGGATGTGATCCCCCGTCCAGCAGAATCCACAAGGTATCTCGTCATGGCATCCTGGACGAAGGGGCTAATGATTCTGATTTGCCCCTTCGCTTTCTCGAAAGCTTCGATAATCGCGTCCCGATGGTTCATATCCAATAATTCAATCGACATCACACACCTCCTGTTACTGGCACCACCGCATACATAAATACACCATTCTTTGTGTCCACCCAAAAATCGACCAGTAATAAATCTCTAATAATTCACAATGCCCTTTCCAGAAACCAAGTATTCTGGGACTTTTACATCTTTCGCTAAAGGGTGATTAGCAAAAAACGACCTCGTTACAGCGGGACGTTCTTCTTGTAACAGTGCTTATGCTCTTTGTGTATTTATTTGATTAAGTCCTGCAAATTAAGCTATTTGACGAATTGTTACCCCTTTACTTCTCCGTCGGTTTTCCAGCAAGCCCGTTTGATAAATTGTTCGATTTCTTAGTTTTGGGATGTTACATAAAGAACGTCCCAGTGTAACATAAGGCTTATACCCGCAAGCTTGTTTTTCAATCAGTAATTTGTTCATCGGTGGCTGCCAATTCAACCCCTCTTAAATCCTTGTCGTTCTGCACGTAATATTTCTCCAAGCTTTCCTTTTTCACAATGATACATTTAGCAATTTGATCATGTATCCCTTGTTTCTTGGAAGTGAAAGCAATCGGAATGATTATTAGCAGGAAACCGACCAGTAACCCAAATGAATTTTGAGATTCAAGAATCGTGAATACGAGATAAGGCAATTGAAGGATAAAATAACGTTCTATAGCTTTGAAGAATGATAACTTTTCAAGGTTTAAATTGGTTACTTTGACCTGATATACTGAAGTTGTAACACCTTGATATAAATTTTTGTTATCATAAATTTATCAAGGAGTGATCAAATGTCGAACTACACAAAATATGAGCCCGAGCTCAAAGAAAAAATCTTACGCCTTTATCTGGAAGAAGGTCGTACGAAGAAAAGCCTTACCGAAGAATATCATCTGGGTAGTGGCACGATAACATACTGGATACAGCAACGCCGCAAAGAATGCAAATTAAATCCAAATATAAAAGAAACTACAGATGCCTATGAAGACAATAAGAGGCTACGACGCGAGCTTGCCGAAAAGGACAAGGAAATTGCTTTCTTAAAAAAAGCAGCGGCATTCTTTGCGAAGGAAATCGGTTAGTTGCGTACCAGTTTATCCAGAATAACAACAAAGAGTTTGGCGTGAATTGGTTGCTGCGCAAATTCAAAATATGCCCTAATGCCTACTATAATTTTCTGAAAGATAGGAAGGCTGCTTACCGTGAGCAAAAATCCAAAACGCAACGAAAAATTGTTGAAGTATATCATAAAACAAACGGAGTTCCAGGTTATCGCATGATGCGTGATTTATTAGTTCCATACGGCTTTATTTATTGCAATAAAACCATTTATAAATATATGCAAGATCTAGGATTGCGCTCGATCGTTCGCAGAAAAAGGCCTGATTATCGTAAAGGGAAAGTAAACAAGGTGTTTCCTAACCTATTAAATCAAAATTTCAATACAGAAAAAGCAAATCAAGTTTGGTGTACTGATTTCACTTACCTTTACCTGAATGACGGGGCCACCCGTTACAACTGCACCATAATAGACTTGTTTGACCGATCGGTTGTTGCATCCTTAAATGGTAACCATATCACTGCAGAACTGGCAATTGAAACGTTAGAAATCGCAATACGTAGACATAAACCACAAAAGGGAATTATCCTTCACAGCGATCAGGGAAGTCAGTATACTTCCAAAGAATTTAACCACTTTTGCGAAAAATCATTTGTCCAGCAGAGCATGAGTAGAGCTGGCTGTCCATATGACAATGCACCAATGGAACGTTATTACAATACGTTAAAACACGAGTTTACTAACTTATTCTCATTTAAGAGCGAACGAGAAATGGATACTGCGAGATTGTTTAAAAAAACGTGTAAATGGCAAAAATCACCAATAAAAAGGAGTGCCATATATGCGAGAGAAAGTAAATACAAGCTCACAAACCCTAGCCACGGAATTAGCTAGAGATTGTCGAACCG
>JAYEHK010000159.1:0-9503 GCA_034659475.1 Bacillota bacterium
CAACTTCCTTTAAGCCTTTACCCTATTCATTCGACTACTTTCGTCAACATGTTTCATTATTATTATAACAAATTGTGTTGGCTGTGTTGTATATTTTTCCACAATAAATTGTCTTTATTTAATATTCACCTTTTTGTTCATTACTACACCCTATGTATAATATTCCTATTAATTCCACTATTATGCTTTGCTTATATATGAAAAATGCGGGCTTTACCCGCATTTTTAAATAATCACTCATTTATTTGAATCGATAATGGCTTACTTTTAATGGCAGTTTAAATTTGTGCGTAATGGTATTGGCTACTTCTTCGATGTCGTCCAGGGTTACATCAATAACCAGACATTTCAATTTGGCATAAATTCGATACGCATTATCCAGTTCTTCTGCTACCAGATCATCAAGACTGTCACTGCTTTGTGAGCATTCAAAGCTACGTGCTCGTTCTTTTCGGAGTTCCAGCAGCGTTTCCATATCAATTGTCAACCCTACCATCGGCAGTTTCCCCTTCAAGGCCATAATCTCTTCAGGAATTTCCGTTTCTCGGATAATTGGGAAATTAGCAACCTTAATACCAACACTGGCTAGATGCATTGAAAGAGGGGTTTTGGAGGTTCTGGGCAATCCCAAAATAATTAAATCAGCTTCATGAATATTTTCCAGATTCTGTCCGTTATCATGATCGATTGTGAATTCAATCGCTTTGACCCGGTTGAAATATGAGTCATCCATTTTGTGTGTTAAGCCCCTAATATATGCGGGTTCCATCCCTGTTTTTTTCTGAATGGCGTTAAACAAAGATGCCATTATATTCAATGCCACAATTCCTTTACTCTCCGCTGTACTTTCCAGAAAATCTGCTAGTTCTGGTTTTACGATAGTGAATACAATAACAGCATCTTCCTCAACAGCTTGGTCAATAATTTTTACTACCTGATCTTCCTTCGTAACCCTGGAAAATCTTGTAATTGTCCTGTCGATGTCAAACTGCAGCATGGAAGCAACTGCAATTTTTTCTGCAGTTTCTCCAACCGAATCAGATACGGCAAAAAGATGCAACTTATCAGACATGAGATCGTCCCCCTTTTTCAAATTTTCTCACTTCTATCCTACGTACAATACTTGTTATCTATGTTATTCTATCAGCATGTTAATTTTTCCTTTTTTTATATAAGGTTTAAATCACTAACATAATACGTTTGATTAATTAGAAAATAGGTTGAGTATAAGCGGAATTATTAGTTGGAAAGTTGGAAAGTTGGTTAGTTGGACAGTTGGAACGTTGAAGTGGGTTAGTAAGAAAATAGCTTTTTAATAGACGCAGACTTTTTTGTAAGGGGTCAGGGGTGAGGAGTAAGGGCAATGCCTGGCGCATAGCGACTAACTCCTAACCCCTTACAAAAAAAAGTCTCCGTTAGTCAGCGTCTATTAAACCTATTTTCTAACTAATCAATTTTTAATTCCAAATCTGTACCTGTCCTTGCTTGTTTTCTGGACTTCCATCTGGGGGGATAAGGGTACAATCACAATTCATAACCGAGCTTATTTCAGCAACGGGAGCATAGACTGCCTCGTTGTACCGCAACGGGGCATTTTGGAGCATTTTGAGCTTGCCGTTTACGTAATACTGGTTACTTCCTACAATCAGGACAATATCTTTGCCCCCATTGAGATTAAAACTAAATAGACCGTATCCGTACAGTTCATCATAACCAGCATCCCCCAGGTCGATGCTCATGTACTGAACTAGATTACGCACATCCGCCTCCAATGGATTGGTTTGAAATCGTTTATGCCAGCGGGCGCGAATAAGTGCTGCAGCACCGGAAAGGTGAGGCGTGGCCATGGATGTGCCCGAGAGCTTCACGTACCGATTTTTCGGATAGGTAGAATAGGTATCAACTCCGGGGGCAACCACATCAATTCGATCATTGGAGTTACTGAAATTTGCTGCTCCGCTCTGTAGATCAACTGCGCCCACAGCTAGGGTTTCCGGATAATAGGCTGGATACGAGATTTCTCGGGTCTGTTTATTACCGTCCCCGCTGTTTCCAGCCGCACAAACAATAGTAATACCTGCTTGTACAGCCTTTGTGATGGCTCTGTGTAAGGTCGCTTCTGGCATGGTCCCCCCCAGGCTCATATTAACAACCTGAACTTTTTCATGGTTTGGCCCTCGCCATGTGCGGACCCAGTCTAATCCCTGGGCGATTCCTGTATAAGAGCCAGAACCGTTACGGTCAAGCACTTTTACCGCCAGCAGTTTAGCCTCAGGCGCAACGCCCAAAAGTTTTCCATTCGCAGCAATGGTTCCGGCCACATGGGTTCCGTGCCCGTGTTCATCCATATAGTCTTTCTCTGAAGAGATAAAGCTTTTACCGTCAATGACATTATTCTTCAAGTCAGAATGATTATAATCGATTCCTGTATCCAGGACAGCAACAACTGCACCCGCTCCCCTCGTGGTTGGCCACATTTTTCTGGCTGCGATGAGGGAAACTCCCGGGGGACTCCAGGGCTCTGAACTCAGTGTTCGTTTATAGATGCCCAAAATGGTATTATCAAATATATTCATTGCTTTCGCACCTCCCTGGTTCATACTAAGCAGGCGGTGACAAAAATGTGCCATTTGGGGAGATGTTTGAGATAGGGTTAATTAGAAAATAGGTTTAATATAAGCTGAATTATTAGTTGGACAGTTGGTTAGTTGGACAGTTGGAACGTTGAAGTATGTTAATTAGAAAATAGGTTTAATAGGCACGGATTCACACGGATTTTTTAATGTAACAAATGGGGTCTGTGTAACAAATGGGGTCTGACCCCAAAATGTACAAAAATGAGTCTGCGGACCTGTCCGAGAGCACTAAAAAAGTAGCTAGATTTCACTGGGGTATGCATAAGTGCCCCGTGGGTGAAATATACTGGCGACCGTTTGTCGGAGCATGGTAACACCCTACGGGTACAACTGATGTTCGCTGCGCTCACGGTTAAGGTTGCAACATCCTGCGAAGGCGATTGGCGGAAGGGGGCGAGCGACATGGATGTCGCGAGAGGGCATCACCCTGCGGGTACCACTGATGTTCGCTACGCTCACGTTTGGGGTTGCTGAACATGGACGTGAATTTGCCCGGTCCCCCTGGAACCAATCGACAAGCAGTTAATGTTGTCCATGCGTAGACTGGGCGCAAGTATATTTCACCCACTGGGTACTTATGCATACCCCTGCACCCAGACCGACTTTTTCAGCGGTCTCGGACCTGTCCCAGTGACTCGCCCGCACCAGGCACCAATTTTCATCCGTGGTTGCATGTGCTCATTGAGTATGGCTCGCGGCCATGGGTGGTTAGTAAGAAAATAGAAATGAGACACCGGAGAGTGATTTCCCGATATCTCATTTCAGAATATTTAAAATATTAAATTATTACATATTTTTACATAAATTGTATCTATTTGATTTTGATCGTGTTATTATATATATGGATTATATGCTTGAGGTGATTATTATGGAAACGGTTTTTATTTCAACGTTATTGATGGTCATGGGAGTCGGGATTGTGGCATCGGTAATCGGCGTTTTCCTTTTTAATCATGATGACTGGTGGGATAAACTGTAACGCTTCTTACGTGTGACGTGTTACTCACAATGCCTATGCACATTTCACCTGTTACTCTTTTACCCTATAAGCCTCGCATCTTGTCACTTCTTAAATATCTGGAATCATGGCTTTGTAAAACTTTATCCACGGTTTGAATCATCTGTTCGCGGTCCTTTTGCAGGGTTCCTTTGATGGGTAAATAATTAGACGCATGACTGCCTACGAATTTCAGATTATCGATGGTGATGTTTTCAAATATGATCTTCATCTCCTCAAGGGTCTCGAAAGCATCCAGGACCTGGAACTTCCCTTCCTGCACCTGCTTGTACAGAACGGTACCGGGCACCGGGGTAACGGTTAGTGCCGCTAGGTACTGGGGTTTCATCTTATTGGTAATTTCTGCAGTAGCCAGTGCATGTTCGCGCGATCTCGGTCCTTTACCGGCCAGTCCAAGAAGAACCATAGTGGAAAGATTGATATCACAGTTCACCAGATTTTGTCCTGCCTGCAGCATTTCTGCCGCATTAACACCCTTTTTGACTTCTTTAAGGAGCTGGTCATCTCCGGTTTCTACCCCCAGATAAGCTTTGGTCAAACCGGCTGCTCGAAGGGCCGACAGTTCGGACAAACTCTTTTGCAGTGTGCTATCAGGTCCGACATAGCTTCCAACGTGGCGCAGAGATGGAAAGGTGCTGTACAGCTCATGAAGGATTTCCAACAACTGATCAGTTTGCATGGCAATGGCATCTCCATCGCAAAGAAAAACCTTCTCCACATCGTCATAGTGTTCTTTGGCCATTTTGATATCGGTTTTTATCTCTTCCATGCTGCGAATACGGTATTTCTTATCCTTATACATTCCGCAAAAGGTGCATCGGTTGTGGGAACAGCCGATGGTGCACTGCAGTAAGTAGCTGTTCGCTTCGCTAAATGGTCTGAAAATATTTCCTTCGTACCTCATTTTTCATTCTCCTATTCCCTTGATTTTTTTATAGTATATCAGATGACACAGGGGGGCGGGGGTGACAAGGGGACGGTTCTCCTGACACCTTTTTTAGTTATCTTTTCTATCTTGCTTGAATTGAGGTCATTATTAGGAAGGGTGACAAGGGGACGGTTCTCCTGACACCTTTTTTAGTTATCTTTTCTATCTTGCTTGAATTGAGGTCATTATTAGGAATAAATCATAAAAGAGTAGTAAGGGTTAAAAAAAGGTGTCAGGAGAACCGTCCCCTTGTCACCCCCGTCGTCCCCCTCATCTGCAACTCATTCACATGCGGGTGAGACTGAAACCAAGATAAATGATCGTGGCTATCATGCCAATTGCCAAAAATATTTTTAGTGCTTTTTCGTTTTTCATCGTCCACTTCCTTTCCTGTTAACTTATTTTAATATACTGCAAAACGTTATTAAACATAAATATTTGTTGAAGAATTATTTTCGACAATATCTTGCAATTACATGTGAACAATATTACAATCGCATTGAAAGCTAGTTAATAATTTTAATAAATTGATGCATCCTAACAGAAAAGGAGGTTATTTTTATGCGAAATCATACAGACTTATCAGAAGCTGCTTTATTAGATTTTACGCCCAATCTTGATTATCCATTATCATTAAGTGGTGTTTATGCACTGGGCGTGTCGGTAGAAAACATGATTCTAAAAGGACTGCTTCATTTAATGAAACGACGTACTGATTTTCAAAGCCAGAAGCTGTTGAACCAGTTGTTTAGCTATCAAATGAAAGAAGCAGAAATCCTGAAGAAACATCATTCCTATGAACTTAACATAGAAGTAGGTCATTTCTATGAATCCGGTGGAATAATAATTGCGACGCTGCTGAGTTCAGAGGATTTACACACCAATCTGAAGCTTATTAATCAGACGCTGACTTATTTTACCAGGGAAGCAGAGCAAATCATTGATGAGGCGCATTCATTAGAGGATTTGCTGAACGGTTGCTTCAAATTGCGTACAGAAGCGGCTGATTTATTCCATCATCTGGCTCTGCTGTACCCAGAAGGTGCAATGCGAAATTCTCTGGAAGATATTTCTCAGTTTATTTATCAAAGAAATGTTGACTTAACTGAAGCGTATGGTAAAATAGCTTAATGTTAAATGGTTCGTTTAAGTAATATCTATATAAGTACCAAGAACTACTGGAAAGCAGTTGGATGCTTCCTATTGTTTCCTTATATAAGACGTACCAGAACAATAAAAAATAAATAGCAGGAAGCAAAAGAGTTTATTGTTTCCCCTAAGTCGAAAGGAAAGTGCTGGAAGAAAATGGACAAAACATTACAACAATTCGTAGATGAAATGGATCTGAATTTGGATCCCGTTAAAGAAATTTTGGATGGAGACTGGGCTAACCGTATTGAACAATTTATCGCTACTCGCCCGGTAACAGAAAAAGACCCTGCTTTCGCCAATATGATTGATACATTGGAGGAAGGGATGGAAGAAAGCCTTCATCTGGAAATGAAATCACTGATCGAATCATTTGCCCAGGGTATTGAAGATTTAACCAATGACGTGGATCTTGCTGCCATGATTGATGAATTAGGAGAAGATCTAGTAAAGGGTTTGGATGATCTGGCGGTTGAATTTAACATCTCTGAAGAGAAAGTAATAGCGATCAGCAATGCACTAAAAGATCGTCTGGCCAGCTAATCTAACCGGATAATAAAAGGGAAGCAAAAAGATAATATTTTTGCTTCCCTTTATGTAATTAAATGGTTTATAAAGTTTTTCTAACTTTGTATTGCGTAAAATGTCGAACTATGGGATACTAAATATAACCTTCACCCCCTTGATAGTATATAATATACTATCACATTCCCTCTCAACATGAGCCGCACAGGTTCATGTTTTTTTTGCGTAAGGGGATCAGGAAAACCGTCCTCGTGATATATCGGAGGAGTATTCCTTGATGCAGATATTGTCGTCTGTCGCATAGGCGATCTCTGGATAGGTTGTCTTTTCGAACTCTTCCGAGGACCTTGATATTCGGTCGCTGATTCGGAGTTGACGGGGTAGCAGGTTGAGTGCAAAAATATAGGCTTTGTTGTTTCCATAGCAACCTGCATGGGCAATTCCTTCCAGTTTACCCAATACAATCACATCTCCGCCTGCTGTAATTTCTGCACTTTCATGTACATCTCCCCAGACAATGACGGAACCTGCGCTGTGCACTTTTTGTCCACTGCGCAGAGTCTTGTATACAATCAGATCACCGTTGCTTCCAGACGGTTTTGACATTTGACTTTTTACAGATTGGCTTGCTGGCTTGTTTTCTATGGAACCAGGATTGACAAAATGCATCCCGTAATCAAGACAGATGCGCTGCAGTTCATTGATTTCCTCTGGCGCAAGTCGCTGCAAACCTTCCCCCTGAAACAGAATCGGCGATCCTTTGAACAACATCGGGTTGCTGTCAAGTTTTTCCTGCAATAAATATTGCAGTTCTTCCCTTGTCCCGTGGGAAAATACGAATACCAGATTGTTGTTTAATCCTTTTACATCTAATTTCGCCAATTATATCCTACCTTCCTCTTAAAGGTACACTGATATCCAGCGCGGAATGTCTTCCCTCTGTGACAAAGTTTACCTCCGGGTTGCCTTCCACCTCAACATGGCTGCATATCACCGCGATAATTTCTTCTTTTAAGGTTTCCAGTATTTGAGACGAAGCACCCATGCGATCGTGGGTAAGTACCACCCGCAGGCGGTCGTTTGCCTGGCTGCGGCTGGACGTCTCTCTGCTAAACAGTTTGCTTAAGAAATCCAACTAGTCGTCCTCCCTCCTCTTACCTTCTGGCAAAAAGGTTACGTTTAAGCCGATTCCAGAACCCATCATCCTCTAGGTTCATAATGTCAATGGTTTCGCCCAGCAGACGCTGAACGATATTTTTAAAGGCATGCCCTGCCATGGAATGATCATCCAGAATAATAGGCTCTCCTCGGTTGGTTGATATGACCACATGTTTGTCCTCGGGTACCACACCCAATAGATCAATGCAGAGATGTTCCGTCAAATCTTCAATGCTCAGCATGTCGCCGTTTCTGACCATATCCGGCCGGATTCGGTTGACCAGGAGTTTGATATCTTTGAATTGAGCTGATTCCAGTATTCCGATAATGCGATCTGCGTCCCGTACCGCTGACACCTCCGGATTGGTAACGACAATGGCCTTATCTGCTGCCGCCACTGCATTCCTGAATCCTTGTTCAATCCCTGCGGGGCAATCGATAAATATGTAATCAAAATCCTTGCGAAGTTCGTCGCAAATGACCTGCACCTGTTCGGAACTGATGTCATCCTTATTGCGCGTTTGAGCAGCAGGCAGCATGTACAGTTCAGGGAAACGTTTATCCTTAACCAGGGCCTGTTTGAGCGAACACTCTCCCTCTACCACTTGAACGATGTCATAAATCACGCGATTCTCCAGACCCAGTATGAGATCTAGTTTTTTCAGTCCGATATCCAGATCCATGACAACCACTTTGTGACCTAATTGCGCCAGACCGGTGCTGACATTGGCAACCGTAGTTGTTTTTCCCACCCCGCCTTTACCGGAGGTTACAACAAAAACCTGGCATTCTGCCGTCCTTTTTTCCATCTCAAGGTCCTCCCCATACGCTTTGTCCGTCCCTGATCGTCAGTATCGAACATAGACAGCCATTTATTTTAATTTTTCCCATACAAATATAGACACATGTTTATTGTAAATCAAATTCCCCGCTGAATAAACTTCTATTTGTGTAAAAAACAAGAATTAATGGTGACCCGAGGACTTTTGTCGCCTTTGGGGTGACACGGGACGGTACTTTTGTCACCGTTTAACAAATTCAAGAGACAGGGGGACGTTTCATTTTGTCTCACCCATGTTTGTTATTCGTGTTAAAAGGACGGTCCGAGACTACTGAAAAAGTAGACTCGGACCGTCCTTTTAACACGTATAAACAAGATGAAGGATTAATTAGAAAATAGATTTTTAATAGACGCGGACGACGCAGACTTTCTGGACTTACACGGACTTTTTTTGTAAGAGGAGAATGCGTATGAAAGATCATACTTTTATTACTGAAGAACAATCTTCTTCCCGTTATGATTTTAAGCAATGGCTGCTTCCGCTTTTTGTCCTTCTGGTCGTTCAATTGGCCGTTATTGTGGGTATATTTGATCGACCGGAGATGTCCCTGTATGATTCCTGGTTTCGTCTCCAGGGAGCACAGGAACCAGGTAATCAAGTGGTCATCGTGGCACAGGATCAGGATTCCATTAACCGGATTGGTCCTCCTGCGTGGCCGCGAACGGTACATGCTGAATTGCTTGATAAGCTCAGTGAGGCGCGGGCCGTGGGCTTCGATCTTACCTTCGCGGCGGAAAAGGACCCTGTTCAGGATCAGGCTTTTGCAGATGGTGCTGTTCCTTTGAAAGTCGCGGTAGGTATCAATACGGGACCTGCGGTGGTGGGAAATGTTGGCTCTCCGGAACGAATGGATTATACCCTGATCGGGGAAGACGTCAATCTCGCATCCCGGGTGGAAGCCTTGAGCAAACTCTTTGAGGTCCTGATCGTTATCTGCGAACGATCGGTGAACCTATTGCCAGAGGGAGAACTAAAAGATTCTCTCTACCTGCTGGGTGCAGAACAAGTTAAAGGCTTTACTCACCCAATTGCCTGTTATTCCGTGACAGGGTTGAATCTCTCCTTCCAGAAGTCTACTGATAAGGGGTTCAAATAATATTAATAGAGGAAAGATTCTACTGTCGTAGTAGAGAGATTATGCGTCATAAAGTTGGTTAGTTGGACAGTTGGTTAGTTGGAACGGTTCAGAAGGGATGTCAATATAATTTCCTCCTCTTACACGGCAGACTATTTCAATAAGGAGTAAG
>JAYEHK010000160.1:0-9454 GCA_034659475.1 Bacillota bacterium
AGCATTGCAAAGAAATAAAGAATGTCATGCTCCCAATTCCCTTTTGACATGCAATACATGAAGGAGAAATGTGGTTTACATATATACTCTTTCCATCATTTCTGAAAACGGCGCCTTTGTGTTTTAGGTTAGCTTCCAATTTGTTTACTTCGTCACTAAAGTCGTTATCAATGTCCAGCCCAACATTCTGTATCTGGGTGGTAAAGCGATCATAGATGTCAAGATACATGGATGCATATGAAAAGAATGTTGGATTTTTAATTTTGGAGATTGTTTGTTCGTTTAACTCAATAATCATTTTTTCTCCTTATGTTCGTTCGCGTATATTACATCACGAGATCGTTAAGTTTAGCTTAACAATCATATCTTTATATCTGATGGTGAATAAATTGTTTTTTGCTTAAACAAATCTTAATAAATTATTAACTAAGTACTATTGGGTCAGGGTGATTTTATGTCTATTGTATCAAAACAATATTCGACCCCAACAGCTACATTTTGACAATATTTAATAGCATTAGTACACTTAAATAAACACAGTCGACTCAAGTAGGAATAAATGTGTTTTTAAGGTGGAGCTTATGAAAAACAAAAGTCTGACCTATCGTTTTATGACCGCAACTATTATGGTGGTCATCGTAATAATGGGCGTTAATATGATGTGGAATTACCATCAACAAAAAAAACAGGCATTAGCTGAAATGAAAGAAAAGGCGATCGTTCTTAACAGATATATTGACGCTGTATGGAGTTTTATGGATATTAATCAGGATCGAATCAATTATGATTCAAAGGGAAACTTTGAGTTTAAACGCTTAAATTGCTCCACAGTGGTTATGGGGATAAGCGCACTCTTTAATGAATCTATTGATTACCGTATAAAAGAAACAAACGCCAATCCCAGAAACGAATTAAATACCCCGGATGAATTTGAATTAACAGTATTGAACATGTTCGAAGAGAATCCCGATATGGAAGAATTCTGGGAGGTTGATACGGTCGAAGGAGAAAAAGTTTTTCGCTATATGAGCCCGATGGAGGTTACTGAAAACTGTCTGGAGTGTCACGGTGCCCCGGTTGGTCAATATGATATTGCCGGATACCCAAAAGAAGGATGGAAACTCGGTCAATTGGGCGGTGCAATTAGCATTATCATGCCTATGGATGTTTTCTACGGCAATATGAAGAAGAATATTAGTTTCAGTGCAATATTTCTAATTATCCTCATCTGTGTCATCATTTCTGCTATATATTTGCTGGTGTCGAGATTGGTCACTCGGTCTCTTTCAAGTTTGGAAAAAGCGGTAGCCGAGGTAGGTAAGGGCAATCTTGAAACAGATGTTTCTGATATTCATGCCCAGGGAGAAATAAAAGAACTTGCAGTTCACTTTCAATACATGGTTGAACAGCTGCGAGATTTGTATAACAATATGGGACAAAAGGTTGAGCAGCGGACCATTGAATTAGAAAACGCCAATCAAATTCTGCAAAACCAGCGCAAAGAACTTGAAAAAGTAAATGCTCAAATGGAGTCAGCCAGCAAGTATAAATCTGAATTCTATGCATTGATGAGCCATGAATTAAAAACGCCATTGACTTCTATTATTGCATTTACAGAAATGCTGCTTACTGATGAATTTGTTGAAAACGGAAAAGAAGAACATTACCTGGAGGAGATATATAACAACAGCCAGATTTTGCTTCGGCTTATCAGTAATATTATAAATTATGCCAAGTTAGAGGCGGGATATAACGTCATTGAGATTGAAGTTATGGACCTGGCTGATGTTATTGCTGCTGTTGAGGGAGTTATCGAACCACTGGCAAGAAAAAAGGACATTGAACTGAATATTGATATTTCACCAGAGGTGCCTTTAATAAAGGGTGATCCGGAAAATCTAAGAATTATTGTTCAAAATCTAGCGGGAAATGCAATTAAGTTTACGAACATTGGAGGTCATGTTTGGATTAGTGTGTTGCTTGACGAATCTATCAATGAACTGATGATTAAGGTAGAAGACGATGGCATTGGGATTAAGCCAGATAAATTTGAGTATATTTTTGATAAATTTACACAGGAGGACAGCTCAATATCACGAAAATACGGTGGGACTGGTCTGGGGCTGGCCTTAAGCAAGGAGCTAGTTGAATTACATGGTGGACAGATTACAGTAGAAAGTACATTTGGAAAAGGGAGTTGTTTCACAGTTCGGATTCCAGTTGAAACGATAGAGTGAGGAGGTAAACAATGGAGAATACTGCAAAGATTATGATTGTTGACGATGAGGAGAGTGTTCAAAATGTCGTCCAGAGTATCATGACGAAAGACGGCTATCAAATATGTTTTGCTGCCGATGGAGAAGAGGCATTGAAAGTGTTTTCGGATGAACAACCTCACCTTGTTATTCTGGATATTATGCTTCCAGAGATAGATGGCTTTGAAGTATGCAGACGAATAAGAGAAACAAGCTCTGTTCCCATTATTATGCTGTCTGCCAAAGGAGACATTGTAGATAAAACAGTAGGATTTACCATGGGAACGGATGATTATCTTGCGAAACCATTTAGTCCGGTTGAACTATCTTTGCGAGTAAAAGCGTTGTTAAAACGGACTGCTCAATCCGCTGGGGCTGACAAGATTGAAAAGGTGCCTGATTTAATGAGGATTAAAGATTTGGAAATCTATCCTAAGCGCTATGAGGTTAAAATGCATGGAGAGAATGTTGAGTTAACCTGCAAGGAGTTTGAATTGCTTCGTTTTATGGCTTCTCATCAGGGACAGGTTTTTACACGTAAACAGCTCTTCGATACGATTTGGGGAGAAGATTATATGGGGGATACAGGTAACATTACCGTTTTTATAAGAAAAATAAGAGAAAAAGTAGAAAAAAACCCATCAAAGCCGGAGTATATTCTTACCGTATGGGGAGTGGGATATAAGTTTGTTCAATAGCAGATATCAGTAATAACCAATATAATAGCTTTCTACAGATATAATTCAAAGTTAATAATTTGCTAATATTTCATTAATCAAAAGATATTTGTTGACAAGTATACAGTAAGAAATGCCTGTTAACATATAAATAATGATTCATAGACTGATGGACGATTTCGCTTCCATCAACTATTAATACATTTACATAATAATTGTTTCCGCTTATATATTCCCAGGAGGTGAACTGTAATGCCGATAGCTACCAGAAGAATAGAAGCATTGACTCCACAACGTCAAGGGTACTCCACGAAATACACGCTAGATAACATTATTGGGTCAGACAGTTCAATACAAAGTGTATTAAAACAAGCTGCAGCCGCCAGTAAAATGATGGTTCCTGTGCTTATACAGGGAGAGAGTGGGACTGGAAAAGAATTGATGGCGCAGTCTATCCATGATTTAAGCAGAGCTAAAGGACCATTTGTACCTGTAAATTGCGGTGCATTACCTCGAAATCTGGCTGAGAGTGAAATGTTTGGTTATGAAAGCGGCACATTTACAGGAGCGGATCGAAAAGGTCGAATGGGTAAATTTGAGCAGGCAAATGGAGGGACGTTGTTTCTTGATGAGATTGGGGACATGCCTCTTTCCATGCAACCGGTACTTTTACGTGTGATTGAGGAGAAGCAAGTAATGCGTCTGGGGGGAGCCGGTTACATTCCGCTTGATATTCGCATCGTTGCTGCGACGAACCGTGATTTATTGAATATGGTGCAGACAAAGCATTTCCGGGAGGATCTGTATTACAGACTTTCAGCCTTTTCAATTCATCTGCCTCGATTAAAAGAACGAGGACAAGATATTCGTAATTTGGCTGAACATTTTATTAGTCGAGTCTGTAAAGAGATGGGGATTAGTTCTCTTACCCTTACTGAAGAAGTGTGGGAGAAAATATTGTCTTATGATTGGCCGGGAAATATTCGTCAGATGGAAAATGCAATGGCTTATGCTGCAAGCATGGCTCAAAATGGAGTGATTACCCTTGCGGATCTTCCCCGGGATATTATCAATCCGCCTATCAGGGCTAATGAACCACGGCAGTCAATGATCCCTACACTGCAGGAAAGTGAAACACGAGCCATTCAACAGGCAATTGACTTTACGATGGGCAATGTACCTGAAGCAGCTAGATTACTTGGGGTTGCTCGTTCAACACTGTATCGCAAACTGCAGGAATTAGAAATAACCAGATACAATTGAGCTGCCCAATTAATAGATAAGACTTACTTACAGAGAAATAAGCCATCTAAACGGAGAGAAGGGGTATAGAATGTTTGGTTTCATTGGTAATTTTGGCCCATGGGAAATAGGCGTAATACTTGTCATTGTCCTTATTGTGGTAGGCCCTGGCAAGCTGCCGCAGGTCGGTCAAGCCATGGGGCAAGCGATGAATAATTTCAAAAAGGGCAGGGAGGAGAGCGAGTAAATAAGTGTGTGCTGTTATACCAATAACAAGCAGTTACTGTACAAATAGTCAGGGAGAAATGTGTAATGCTTGACACGATCCTATCATTACTAACAAATGAAGATTCTTTAGATATTGTGAATAGTATGTGTCCCTATCATGTGTCCAATCGGTTCACCTGTCAAAAATGTGCTGAAGTGTGTCCAACCCAGGGACTTCATTGGGAAAACGGGGAATGGGTTGCTGCAGAATGTATGTATTGCGGAAAATGTGTGTCTGTTTGCCCGACGGGCGTTTTCAAACTTGATGAGGATGTCCTGCTTAAGAAAGCTTTGCAAGAGGAACAGCTAATCATTACCTGTGCTGCATTAAGTAAGGATTTGCCTGATGAAATACAAAGAAAAATACTCACCATTCATTGCCTCAATCAATTATATCCTGAATTGGTTGTTTCCCTGCTTGCACAGATAAATAACCTGGTCATATATACCGAAGAGAATACGTGCTCTCGGTGTATGCAATTCGACATATTAAAACTGCTGCAATCACTTGATATGTATGGTGATTTTACGGAAAAAATTAAAGTCATCTCGGGGATTGAAGAACTGGAAGCATATAGTGGTCAGCATCGAGGAATAGAAGAAGGCTCGCAAATGGGCAGAAGAGACTTTTTTAAGGTTCTTTTTAAGGGCGGGAAGACTACTTCTAGAAAAATCATAGAACAAAAACTGACTGAATTTGATAATCATTCTGTTGACCAAAACCAACAGGAGAATGAAAAGAGCAGAAGCGATTTAGGCAAAAGGAAGATGTTGTTTAACGGACTAACAAAATTACAACAAGGAACGATAGCTTCTCCTTTAAAAGAGGTGCTGCCTTTTAACAATTTGAAAATTGAAGAATGTATATTTTGTGAGATCTGTACCCGATTGTGTCCTGCAAATGCATTGAAAATAGTTACCGAGGAAAATAGAAGATCCATACAACATTCAATTGTTGATTGTACTGGATGCGGTTTGTGTCTGGATGTTTGTATGGCAGGTAAGCTGAGTTGGGGAGATCCGGTACAAACTGAAATATTTTTGGAAAACACTCCTGTTACCCTGGCATCTGCTGAAGCACAGCAATGTTCAAATTGTAAGGAATACTTTTATCACTATCCTGCAGACGAAGAACTCTGTTTCCCGTGCAAAAAGAAAATGGAATTTTGTAAAGCGCGTACTTCGACGTAGGTGCGTGTATCAATAACAAATGCATATATGGATGGAGAAAATAAGGCGCGGGAGGTGAAACAATGTTTGGAATCATAGGCAATTTCGGACCGTGGGAAGTAGGCTTTATTCTGGTGATTGTGCTGATTGTAATAGGGCCCGGAAAATTACCGCAGGTAGCGGAATCGATGGGTAAGGCCGTTAATAATTTTAAAAAAGCCAAAGATGAAAGCTTTGAGGAACTAGAGGAAAAATAATAAGAAGGCGAGGTTGAAAAACAACCTCGCCTGAATTTTTATGAAGCTCGATTCTTATTCTTTTCGCTTTTTAATCGCTCATCTTTATTGAGTACCGTTTTGCGAAGCCGAAGTGATTTGGGTGTTACTTCAAGCAATTCGTCATCCTTAATAAACTCAAGGCTTTTTTCCAATGACATGTTGATTGGAGGAGTCAACCGCAAGGCCTCATCTGCTCCGGAAGAACGTGTGTTGGTCAGATGCTTTTTCTTACATACGTTAACGGTAATATCTACGCTGCGGGCATTTTCGCCGACAATCATTCCTTCATAAACAGGTGTTCCAGCATCGATGAAAAGGTTGCCTCTTTCCTGTGCATTAAATAAACCATAGGTGATGGAGGAACCCCCTTCGGATGCCACCAATGAACCCCTTGATCGGGTCATGATTTCTCCTTTAAACGGCTCGTAGGCCTCAAACACATGGTTTAAAATACCGTTTCCCTTGGTATCTGTTAAAAAGTCGGATCTATACCCGAACAAGCCGCGGGAAGGAATTAAAAACTCAAGTTTTGTTGTGCTGCCGGTACCGTTTTGCATACTGATGAGTTCGCCTTTTCGTTTTCCTAACCCTTCAATGATTGTTCCAACGAATTCATCCGGGGCTTCTGCAAACAAACGTTCAACAGGTTCGTGAACAGCATCATCAATTTTTTTCAGAATAACCTGTGGACGGGTTACAGCAAATTCATAACCCTCACGCCGCATGGTCTCAATCAGAATTGACAAATGCAGTTCTCCACGTCCGGAAACTCGGAAGCAATCAGGGGTGATTTCCTCAACGCGCAGAGAAACATTGGATAACAGTTCTCTTTCTAAGCGATCGCGAAGGTGGCGACTGGTTACATAGGTACCATCTAATCCGGCCATAGGACTGGTATTGACGATAAAGTTCATGGACATCGTAGGTTCATCAATATGAACAAATTCAATTGGCTGAACAGCATCGATGGCACAAAGGGTGTCCCCAATGTTAATATCTTCAATTCCGGACACAGCAACAATTTCACCGGCATTTGCTGTCAGTGTTTCGGTTCTTTGTAATCCCTCATAGGTATATAGCGTATTGATTTTTACACGGACTTCTTTGCCTTCCCAGTTACAAAGGATAACTTCCTGGTTCTTTTTAAGGCTTCCCGACAGGATTTTTCCCACACCAATACGACCAACGTAATTATCGTAGTCAATAGACGATATCAGCATCTGCAAAGGTGCATCAACAGTAGCCTCTGGGGAGGGCATTTGGTCGATAATCAAATCTAACAGGGGTTGCATATTATCGGATTTTTCGTCTAGTTCAAGCATCGCGTATCCATCTCTGGCAGAGGCATATGCGATGGGGAAATCTAACTGTTTGTCATCAGCCCCCAGATCGATAAATAAATCAAGCAGCTTATCCAGAACATCTGTCGGGGATGCACCGGGACGATCAATTTTGTTAATCACGACCACTGGCTTCAAACCAGCAGCAAGAGCTTTCGATAATACGAAACGCGTCTGTGGCATCGGGCCTTCAAAAGCGTCTACCAGCAATAATACCCCGTCAACCATGTTTACGATTCGTTCGACCTCGCCCCCGAAATCAGCGTGACCCGGTGTATCGACAATATTAATTTTCGTATCCTTATAGATAATACTGGTGTTCTTGGAAAGAATCGTGATCCCACGTTCCCGTTCCAGGTCATTGCTGTCCATAACCCTTTCGGCAACCACCTGATTATTACGAAAATATCCAGTTTGTTTCAATAGCTGGTCCACTAGGGTGGTCTTGCCGTGATCGACATGAGCAATAATGGCAATGTTTTTGAGATTACTTTGTTCCATGAATGAAAACCCTTTCTAGTTCAGACGAACGATTTATTTGTCATATGAAAACATCATTATAAAGGTACAACATAAAAATTATATCAGTCGTTGCACGCATATACAAATAAATTTTCAGTAAATTAAAGGTAAGTCAAAAAAAAGCAGGCCGATCAGCTGATAATCGTATAGATAATTGCTAATCCATAAAAGATGACAGCGGCATATGCGCCGTTCATACCATAGGGAAACCGATAGGCGTTTCTTATAGAGATGACAACAAGAGCAGGGATTACACCTGCGAAAAGGGAAGATCCAATACCTCCAGCATAATTAAGAACACGGAAAAAAGATTCTCCTTCACCACCGCCGAGCAGAAGATCAAGAATGATAATCGGTATGAAGATTGTCGCCAGGCTAATCATTGGATGGATGTTTGAATTTTTCTCAAAGGTCTGACGAAGCGATATTGTTATGCCAAAAAAGGAGGTTACAATTGCCAATAAGGCAAAAATCTGCCCAACAGCCGCTACCGTTGCACTGAGGTATTCACCCAGACCATTGGTAGCCACAGGCGTTGTCTGAATTCCCATAACACCAATGGATACGATGAAAAAACCAAGAAACAACAAAAAAACACCAATGATACCATATAATAATACCCTGATTCCTTGCTGCTGTGTTGTTTCAACATAATAAAGCACAGTGGGAATGACCATATGTCCAGCAAAAGCAAAGATAATGACACCCCATCCTGAGAGCAGAGAACCTGGCCTGAAGTAAAGAAAATTCTGAACTTCCAGGTAAGGAATGGCCTTGATCATAATTCCAATTAAAAGAAGGGCAAGCAGCAAAGTTACCCCCGCATTGATTTTACTACCGGAACCAAGGTTCTGGGAAACCAGAAGAAACATTAGACCAAGAAAGAGGATCATGCTGATCCAAGGAGGAAACGAAAAAAGTGCTTTTAATATAGACGCAACTGCTAACGGATAAGCAATCAGTGCTCCGTATGATGTAAATATGATAGCAGCAAGGGTAAGATAAGATGCGTCTTTCCCTAAGTATTTACGAACAATAAGATGAAGCGGGAGGGGGAGGTGTTGATGATATACAAGAACACCGATATAAGTTGCAGTTAAATACGCAAAGAAAGCACCGACGATGAGTAAAAATATGCCACCCAAAAGGCCACTCTGTGCCAGCGCATAAGGCAATCCCAAAATGCCAGCTCCTACGATTGTACCAGCAAAAAGAAGCGAACCCATGAAAGGTTTAAACGATCCCATTGTGACTATCACTCCTTTGTTAAGAAGGTCTCTGTAAGCATTGTGTGCAAAGTTCTTTGATTTTATAAATGTAATATAAAAACCTATATACCGTAATTGCTCGCTGATATAAGGAAATGAAATTATACAGTCTAAAAGATTGGCAGTGCAATGACGTAACTTAAAGGGAAATATGCTTTGAAGGAAATCATCGTTATTCTTAGTTAAGTTCGATGTAAAATTATAAAAAAAGCAAAAATAAGTCACAATTTTAAGGGTTTGTTAAAATAAATGTTGACATATGTAATGTGGGATGATAATATACTTCTTGCACGCGGCGAACCGCTGCGGAGCAAAGCTCTTGATAAAACAGAACAAAGAGAACGAAAAGTGCGAATCAAGTTTGTAACTTGTGAAAGCAAGTGAACAAACGGTCCAGCGGATAGTGAGTTTTAATGTACAGGGACACACCCGTAC
>JAYEHK010000161.1:0-32621 GCA_034659475.1 Bacillota bacterium
TTCGCAATACGTAATGGAAACTAATTTATTTTCTGAATAAGTTAAGAGCCTAGCACCTTTTTTGCTTTTGGAGTCTGTTTCCGTTCTCACGTGGTCCGTTCCGAGGCAGGGATTAACCTAGCTTTGGTTAGGGGTTAGGGGTTAGGGGTTAGGGGTTAGGGGTTAAGAGTTAGGGGGTTAAGAGTTAGGGGGTTAAGAGTTAGGGGGTTAGACGCTTCGCGTCAAACATTTTCCTCACCCCTCACCCCTCACTCCTTACTCCTTATTGAAATAGTCTGCCGTGTAAGAGGAGGAAATTATATTGACATCCCTTCTGAACCGTTCCAACTTTCCAACTGACCAACTGTCCAACTAACCAACTGACCAACTTTACGTCGCATTATCTGCCTATTGTGCCACCATTCTTTGTAAACTCTTATATGCTATTCTCCATAATACCTGAAGTGCCCGATGATTTTCCAGCGTTGGAGGAAATCTTGTTCTACGGCCATTCCTGCATTGTGGATTACGAGGGGGGTGCCATCTGGTGCATGGCGGTCACTGATGATTCCGCAGTGTTCATCTCCATTGGGAAATTTCCAGTACACAGTGTCCCCCCATTGCCATTCTTCTGTTTTTTGCTCAACATTTGTAGTTAACATCGTACCATTGCGTTCGAAAAATTTCATCTGGTTCGGAATCCTGCGATGATCGATGTTGGGATCGGGTGCGGTTAGTCCCCATTTATCAGGATACTCGCTAAAGTTTTCCTGCATATCCTCATGTATGAATTTTTGCAGGTCAATGCCTGCATTTCGATACGCACGGATAATCACATCTGTACAGGCACCGACATCCTGTGAAACATCACCACCAGGGTAGGCCATGACCTGATAAGATCCATCATATCGGGTCTGGTTCTGTGCCTCTTGTCTTGCACCCAGCAGGATGAAATCAGGGGTTATTCGGTTTTCTGCTGCAATCAGTTCCACCGGCGAAGGGGGCATTTCTTCAAGTCCATTAAAGCGATGATGAATAAATAGGTAACGGATATTGTTAAAAGACAAACAGAGTGCCAATAATAGTCCGATTCCAACCAGAACCAATAGCATTCGAGTGAGCGCTTTTCTATCCAAGGTTATGATCTTCATGATACCACTTCCAATCGGGTGTTACTTTAGGTGATTTTAACATAAAAACCCGGTTTTGGAGACTCGATTTATGGTACATGTAAAGAAAAGAGTGTGTTAGAATAAGTAACATTGAATCAAATTTTAAGATTGAGGCAGGATATGATCACCAAAACAACCATTATTCGCGGCACAAAAAATGGAATTGGCGTAATGTGGGAACTGGCCAAGGTCGTTATACCGGTATATTTTGCTGTTACCTTTTTAAAATATACTCCCGTTCTTCCGTTCATATCAAAACATATGACAGGAATTATGCATCTGGTTGGACTTCCTGGAGAGGCTGCCCTGCCTCTGGTTATGGGGTATTTTTTGACGATATATCTAGCCATTGGTGCAATGCTTCCGCTGCTTGCCGGCCTGTTTTTCGGTATCAGTTATGGTGCTGGGATCATTATCAATTGTGCGCAAGAGGGGAAGCTTAGGACCGAGGATATTTATACGATTAATCTATATCTCGTGATTTGTCATTCCTTGTTTGAGGATACACTTTTATTTGCAGCTATCGGAGCAAACTGGCTTCCCATCGTAGTTGGCAGAATCATTCTGGCAACTTTGGTTTGCTTCTGTTGGTCCAGATGGAGTTATTTTCACACAGCCAAAACCAGCGGAACGTCAGGTTCATGTAGTTTATTGGATGAAGTAAAAGCCAGTCAGAGGTAAGGAGAATATTTACTCGTCTTGGCGAGTATTCTCTGCGGGAATCTTTAATCGAAGGCTATCAATTCTTTGGCCCGTCATTTTTTCTACCTCTAACTGAAAGCGGCCAACGGTAACCCTGTCACCTTCCCGAGGCATTTTGCCCAACTGTCCCATAACAAAGCCCGCCAGGGTGTTATAATCTTCTTTATTTACGTTAATCGGTAAAGAAAATTCTTCCACAGCATCACCAATATCCATTCTTCCATCAATAGACAGGCTCCCATCTTCCAGGAGGCTGAAATCAGGATCTTCCTTATCAAATTCATCCTGGATCTCTCCCACCAGTTCTTCCAGAATGTTATCCATGGTAACAATTCCCGCGGTTCCGCCGTATTCATCAATCACGATGGCCATATGCTGGTGATGATGCTGAAATTCTCGTAAGAGGTCATCAAGGCGCATATTTTCCGGAATAAAAATGGTCGTTCTGGTTACATCCTCCAGACGGTTGAGTGAGTTATCTTCATTGAAGACATCTTTTATGTGAAGAATGCCTAACACATGATCTGGATTGCCATCACACAGCGGGTAACGAGTATGCTGTGATTTTCGGGCGGTGCTCAGGTTTTGCTCCAAGGTTAGAGAAGCATTTAGAAATATGACATCAGGTCGCGGGACCATGATTTCTTCAGCGACTCGTTTCTCAAATTTGAATACATTTTGCAGCAATGTCTGTTCATTCTTGTTAATCTGGCCCTGTTTATAGGAATTGGAAATCAACATCCTTAATTCTTCTTCGCTATGGGTTCCGTCGGGGTTCTTATCGGTTTGTATACCAAATAATTTTAAGACCTTATTGGCAGATCCATTTAAGATTACGACCCCGGGATAGAATATATAATAGAAGGCTTTCATGGGGCCTGACAAATATAATGAAACAGTTTCTGCTTTTTGAATGGCCAATGATTTAGGCGCGAGTTCACCAAAAACAACGTGTAGAAACGTGATAACGCTAAATGCAATGACGAAAGATACAGAATGGAGCAGGGCAGGTGATCCGACCCCAAACGTTTGAAATAACGGACGAATTAATTCGGCGATGGCCGGTTCACCTAACCAACCCAATCCCAGGGAGGCAAGCGTTATCCCTAATTGTGAAACCGATAAATAATCATCCAGATGGGTGATACAATCGCGCGCTCGTTCTGCTCTCTTGTTTCCCTGATTGGCTAAATGGGCGATTCTGGTAGGACGAACTCGAACAAATGCGAATTCTGCCGCAACAAACAGCCCGTTTAAGAGAACTAGGAGCAGAGCAACTATGATTTTGAAGATTTTATCTAGTATAGATGGATCAAACATGTTGTACCTCTTAATGCATTTTTAAAAGTATTTGCTTTTCCGTATTTAAGTACTCAAAAAACAATATGATTTGTTAGCAAATAATAAAATTAGACAAAAATAAGCAGGAGAAATAAAATGAGTGGAGAATATCTATGGTAATAATAACGTATTACGAAACATCAAAAGGAGGAAATTTTTATGACAGAAGCATATAAGGGAAATAACTATGAGACAATTAAAGCCTGGTTGGAAGATGGCATTGGCTACATGCAATTTAATCGTCCCAAGGCAATGAATGCCGTTAACTTACAGCTGCTTCAGGAAGCAGCCGAATGCTTACAAATGTATAATGATGATCCTGAAGTAAGAGCCATTATCATTTGCGGAAATGATAAGGTGTTTGCTGCTGGTGCGGATTTGAAAGCAGTTGCCACCATGAATGCTTTCGAAGCCAGAGATTATGATGATTGGGTACACAAATGTCTGTTTGCCGTTGAAGACAATCACAAACCTACTATTGCTGCTGTACAGGGAATCGCTCTGGGTGGAGGAATGGAACTTGTACTCGCCAGCGATATTCGTATCGTATCTGATGATGCAACACTTGGTTTACCAGAAATAAACGTTGGTATTTTCCCAGGTGGTGGAGCTACTCAGCGTATGCCAAGAAACACCAGTATGTGTAACACCAAGCAGTATATCTTTACCGGTGATTTCTTTAAAGCCGAAGATGCCTACAGAATGGGCCTGGTAAATATGGTTGTTCCTAATGACAAGGTTATGGAAATGGCACAGAAGATGGCAAGAAAAATCATGAAGAAGAGTCCTCTGGCTCTGCGTGAAGCGAAAAATGCTATTAACATGTCCATGAACCTCGACATTAAAGCCGGATGCCGGATGGAACAACTGGGTTGGTCCATGCTCTTCTCCTCCGAAGATCAGAAGGAAGGCATGAAAGCTTTTGCAGAAAATCGTAAAGCTGTTTTTGTAGGCAAATAAAGTAGCCAAAACTGAATCCATTGGGGGCATAGCCCTCGTAAGGAAACGCACTAATCTGGTGCGTTTCCATTTTTTCTGCCGATAACCCAGCTAATTGAATCATAATATAATAGAAAGCATTCATTGCACACGTTGGTACTTGTTGTTATAATCCTTATTATATAAGGAGGGAATTAGCTTTGAATCTGGAAGAAGTAGACGTATTATATACTGAAAATGAAGTCAAGCAGGTTGTAAAATCTTTAGGCAGGGAAATTTCTGCGGATTATGCTGGCGAGGAACTGTTGGTAGTCGGCATTCTGAAGGGCGCTTTTGTATTTATGGCAGATCTCGTTAGAGAGATTGACTGTAAGGTACAGCTCGATTTTATGGATGTGTCCAGCTATGGGCATTCAACGGTTTCTTCTGGAGAAGTACGTATTATGAAGGATCTGGAGTACTCCATTGATGGTAAGAACGTACTGATTGTTGAAGACATTGTTGATACCGGTCTTACCTTGCACTATATTACGGAAATCCTTAAAAAAAGAGGACCTAAAAGTGTGAAGATTTGCTGCTTGTTAGATAAGCCTTCCCGGCGAAACAGTCCTGTAAAGCCGAATTATGTTGGCTATAGCATCCCGGACAAATTTGTTGTGGGCTATGGATTGGATTACGATGAATGGTATCGGAACTATCCAGCCATCTGTATATTGAAACCGTCAGTTTATGAAAAGTAGAGGTGCGGTAATGGAAAAAGAACGGGTCTTAGTATTTGATTTTGGTGGGCAATATAATCAACTGATCGCCCGGAGGGTGAGAGAACTATCCGTCTTTAGCGAAATGGTTCCTTATGATATTTCCTTTGAAGAAGTTCAGGAGAAAAATCCCAGTGCGATTATCTTTACGGGAGGACCGTCTTCTGTACATGGAGAGGGGGCTCCCTCCTGTGATGAACGTATTTTCGATATGGGTATTCCCATCCTCGGTATTTGTTATGGGATGCAGCTCATAGCTGACAAACTCGGTGGCGATGTGCAACCAAGCAACCTGCGTGAATATGGACGTACCAGCATCGATATCGTTGAAAACGATTCTTTGTTTAAGGAAATTAGTTCTCCAACCCAGGTGTGGATGAGCCATGGAGATTCCATTAACAGAGTTCCGGAGGGCTTTACAGTTACAGCTTCTACAGAAAACTGTCCGGTTGCAGCCATGAGCTGTGCTAACCGAAAACT
The DNA here is from genome assembly GCA_034659475.1 of Bacillota bacterium. Lineage (GTDB taxonomy): Bacteria > Bacillota > Syntrophomonadia > Syntrophomonadales > Syntrophomonadaceae > JAYEHK01. The sequence continues at coordinate 5,372 of JAYEHK010000161.1, forward strand.
CTATGGGGTTCAGTTTCATCCCGAGGTCAAACATACCCTGGAAGGGCAAAAAGTGCTTGCCAATTTCTTATTTGAAATCTGTGGGCTAAAGGGAGATTGGAACCTTTCGGACTTCATTGAAAAAATGGTTACCGAAATACGGGACAAGGTTGGCGATCGAAAGGTCCTATGCGGGCTCAGTGGCGGGGTTGATTCCTCCGTTGCAGCGGTACTGGTGCACAGGGCGATAGGCGATCAGCTCGTCTGTGTTTATGTTGATAATGGCTTAATGCGAAAAGGCGAATCAGAGCAGGTCATTGAAACCTTCCAGAATCATATGAAAATGAATCTCGTATTTGCTGATTCGGGCGAACGTTTTCTCTCAAAGCTCGCAGGGGTTGCCGACCCAGAGAAGAAACGCAAAATCATCGGGGAACAATTCATCCGAGTTTTTGAAGATGAAGCAAGCAAGCTAGGGACCTTTGATTTCCTTGTACAGGGGACAATCTATCCCGATGTTGTAGAAAGCGGAACCAAAACAGCACACACCATCAAGAGCCATCATAATGTCGGTGGTTTACCCGAAGACATGAAATTTCAACTCATCGAGCCGCTCCGACTCCTCTTCAAAGATGAGGTCCGTGTCATCGGTGAGAAACTGGGCATCGATAAAGATATTGTCTGGCGTCAGCCCTTCCCCGGTCCCGGCTTAGGTGTACGCGTACTGGAGGAAGTCACCCCCGAAAAGGTCAAGATGCTCCAGGAGGCAGACTACATCGTTCGGGAGGAGATAAAAAAGGCCGGTCTGGATCGGGAGATCTGGCAGTACTTCGCAGTCCTCCCCCCCATACGCAGCGTTGGCGTCATGGGTGATGGCCGTACCTATGCCCACCCCATCATCATCAGGGCCGTCACCAGCGACGATGCCATGACCGCTGATTGGGCACACATTCCTTATGAAGTACTGGACATCATGTCCCGACGGATAGTGAATGAGGTCGAGGGCGTAAACCGGGTAGCCTATGACATCACCAGCAAACCCCCGGGAACGATTGAGTGGGAATAGACGTTAAAATGCCTCTGAACCCAGTAAAATAAAGGGTTTCAGAGGCTTAATTTTTGCCCGTGGCAGCAGAATGGCAGCATTATTCTGAATTTCCCGGATTTTTATCTGCTTTTGGGTTATTCTTAGGAGCGTAGAGAGCGTTTAGCTTGTCGGAAACTTCGCCATGCTTGTCAGGGTACAAATGGGCATATGTTTGCAGAGTGGTCTCCACATTTTCATGGCCAAGACGCTCTGATATAAGCAGCGGAGAAAAACCAAGTTCAATCAAAAGGGATGCGTGGGAGTGGCGGACGTCATGAACACGTATTTTTTTAACTCCTGACTTCTTGCAGCCGCGACTCATCTCGTTGTGAAGGAAATGCTTTGTATATTCAAAGAGCCTGTCCGAAGGTTCATAATCCACCAGGCGGCCAGCGTAGTCCTTCAGGATATCGAGAAGGAAATCAGGAGCCGTAATCACCCGACGGCTCTTGGGTGTCTTTGGAGGAGAGATCACGTCTTCACCGTTCACTCTGGCGAAACTTTTCGTAATGCTGATTATTTTAGCTTCGAAATCCACATCATTAAGGATAAGAGCCAGGAGCTCTCCGGAGCGCATACCGGTCCAGAATAAAGTATTGAAAATAGCATAGGCTGCAGGCTTATCCGAAACAGCTGCAGCAAAGAGCTGAAATTCATCAGTTGTCCAGAACTGCATAGTTTCTGCGTTCTTTTTACCTATGGATCCGGCCACAGCTGCAGGATTAACATACAGGCCATAATACCGGCGGGCATAATTAAAAATGGCAGACAGCTGATTATTTATCGTTTTTAGGTACGTGGGAGCATACTCTGCCTGATCATCCAGGAGCTCATTCTGCCATTTACGCACTGTCTCTGCTGTTATAGCATTGACAGGCAAATCCTTAAAAGCCGGAAGAATTTTAGAATCAATGAGGTACTTCTTACCTTCGTATGTCATGGGGCGGAGCCGCGATTTACAATCTTCCATGTAGAGTTCCACCATGGATCTGAACGCCATATCACAGCTGCCGCTTTGCTTTTTTACAAAATCTCGTTCATATTCCTGGGCCTCTGACTTTTTAGCAAAGTCTCGCTTCTTATGCTGGTGGGTAGTTCCAGTCCAATCCTTATACCGGAAAGCACAATACCAGGTTTTCCGTTTTTCGTCTTTATAAACAGGCAAGGCAACGTCTCCTTTCATAAATGCCCCAGCCGGAAAAGGCCAGGGGCTATTCCTTAGGCTTGTTTCTCACCATCCGAATTGTTCCCACCGGTATCTTCCTGAAGTTCAACGACTTGGGCAAGGAGAGACAGGGAAAGCTCGGCAGATACGCCGGCAGACTGAAGGGATGAAATCAACTCCGTTATAGGCTTCCCTGATTGGAGAAACTGCGCCACGACCAAATAGGCGTCCACGGTATCCATGACAGAACTGAACAGGTTATCGCGTAGTCCGGATGCTGTCGGAAGCGATAGTGAAGAACGAGCAAAGGCGCTCCACAATTCGGATTGCTTAGGCACTAGGGCAGATAATTCCTCGAAAATAAGTGGACGAGAATAAGATGTTCCAAGCACGCCAGGCTTCACTTCTTCGATATCCGGAAAGAAGCCAAGGAAGCTAATGTGCCCCACTGGCAGATTGCAAAGCGTCTGGGCTGTGCAGAATCAACGTTTTGCCGGAAATTACGGGATGAGCTATCTCCGGAAGACAAGGCAAAGGTCCGGCAGGCCATAATGGAGCTTGGTGCGATGAAGCGAGGAGGCGGTAATGATGGCAGTATGTGTGAGGCATTTGGAATGTGATCCGCTCCGCTTGAAGCACTATGAAAAACCACCCGAGGGAGCGCCTGCCGGGCAACTCGGCATTATCCGCCGGTGCAGGGCAGGGCGGTGAGGTGAGTGAAATATAGTATACATGGATTTTCACAACCTCGGGCGGTCGAGCTCGGAATTAAAGGCGGCGGGAGTTTCTCGTATTACGGCTATGCAGTCAATTATGAGACCTTGGTATATCTTCGAAACAACCCCCCTACGGTAAATTTACTAGAGGGTACGGCGGAATTACTGCACCCCTCCGACGAAACCACCGCACCCCCTGCGGCAGTATTACCGCACCCATCCGGTGAAAATACCGGAACAAAGATTAATATATTAAATAATCCATCAATTATTAATAATTCAACTAAAGAATCAGAGAGATAGTCTGACAGCGACGAAGACTCCGTCATGGTGGAACGGTTTAATGAATTCTGGGCGGCATATCCGAAGAAGGTAGGCAAGAAGGCTGTCTTTAAGTCATGGAAGCGCGAAAATTCAGACGCTAATCTACATACCAAAATCATGGAGGCCGTGGCCGTAGCGACAGATACATGGCAGTGGAAGGAGGAATGTGGTCGATTTATACCTAACCCGGCCACTTGGCTAAACCAGGGAAGATGGGATGATGAATACGAGGAAGGGGGGTAAGGTGGAGACGATGCAAAGCATTTTGAGAGGATTAGCCGGGTACCAGGGAAGGAGTAAAATTCAGAACCCAGACAAGACTCTCTCGCGGGCTTTAAACAAGCATAAGGCTATAATTGCCAAAAAACAAAAATAAAAACGAGAGCCTTTAAAAAGCTCCCGCTCCGTATTATAGCCACCCGCTATCATACTATTACGGGAGGGGGGAGCGTTTAAGTGACAAATGAAGAGCTGGCGATCATGGCAGCCCAGGGTGATACCGAAAGCCTGCACAAGCTCTATTTTGCAGTGGCCCCGCTGATATACAAAATTACGAGCCGGTATTTCAAGTATTGCAAAAATAACAGGAAGGGCTTAAGGCCGGAGGACTTGGTGCAGTGCGGATATTTTGCATACCTTGAGGCGCTGAAGCAATACTCTCCAGAGAAGGAACTTAAATTCACATCGTATCTTAATTTTTGCGTAGCGGGGGAATGCTGGAAGGAACTGGGGATATATTTCAAGACCGGCGGCAAGGTGTTAAATCGGGAGGTAAAAACCATTTCACTTGAAGCCCCCATTTCTAACAATGATGAAAACTTTGCTTTGCAGGATATAATTAGTGACCCTGATGCGGATGTATACGATTATTGTGAACTAAATGAAATGAGAATTATTGTCAGAAGAGAAATAGAGAGGCTTCCGTCGAAGGAACAGCAATTGATCTATGCGGTATTTTATGAAAACAAAACAAAGGAGGAAATAGGCATGGAGTTTGGATGGGATTATGATTTTACAAGAAAAATTAGGCACCATGCTTATAGATGCTTACGTCGATCAAAGGTTATGCAGGAATTAAGGAGGGCATATGCATGGAGATCAAAAGACACCTTCCCTGAATACCTAAACCTCGCAGATTTTGATGATCTTTTTAATGATAGTGGGCTTAAGCCAATTTAGGAGGTACGATATGGAAATTAGTATTCAGGAACTTATTGAACTGGAGGATTGTTCAGAAATTGTAGTAAAAAAGCGTTATCGAGCTACCAGACAGGCTCTTTATAGATATAGATATGGAATGTCAAAGACAGAAGAAAAGGAAATTCTTAAAATAGCAATGAAGAGCTACGAAAGCTTGGCATTTGGGGGAAAAGAGGCCATAAGATATAATGCGCTGCTGTATTATAATTTTGCAAGCCGCCCTTTAAAGCCTGGCCAAATAGCGAAGGTATTACATATAAACAAGAGAACGGTACACAAGCTTATAGATTTAGGGGTAAAGGACTTAACCGTTATTATCTATGGTGTTGGCGGACTCGACTTGCTGCCCCAAGAGAGAAGTTCAGTATCCATTAAAGAGAAGATCCAGGAGTCGATCACAATGTAGCTGACTGAGGAACTCGGAGAAGATATTATAAACGAGTTTAACTCGTTTTTCAAAGAATACCAACCAAACATAATCAAACCCGAAGACAGTTCTAATCTCGAAAGAAAAGCCATGCAGCAGCGGGTGAGGGAAGAATTAAAGCGGGTTAAAAAAGGCAATGCGTCACCGGAGGAGCGGGAAGAGTTGATGCTGGCAATGGAGAAGTACAAGACAGCTTCTGTTAATGAAAAGCAGGACATAGCATACAACGTATTGTTTTATTTCTATTTTGCGGATCATCCACTGAAAACTGCTCAAATATCGGATAAATATAGAATCAACAAGAGGACAGTTTTCAAGTACATAACCAGAGGTGTGGAGGATTTAACTGACATTATGTATGGCACTGGTGGAATTTGCCTTAACGCTGACGGCCAAAGCGATGCAACTTTAAGTGATCTGCAAGTGGCTCACTGAAGAATTGGAAGGAGGTGAAAAAAATGTTTCCAACCGCAGAGTTTAGAAATAAAGAAAGGGCTGAGTACATAGAAAAGCAAAAACACCGCCAAGAACTCAAGCGTCAGCAGGAGGAACGAACATCTGTAGCAATAAAGGCAGCAGAGTTTATATATCAGTGCATGGACGACATGCAGGACACGTGGACAGACACTATATCTGAAATACTGTCCTTTTTGATATATGGATGGAGCGCACACGAGCTCGTATATAAACGCCGTGCCGGCAAGAGCTGAGATCCGAAGCTCAACAGTAAATACAGCGACGGAATGATAGGGTGGCAAAAGATACCCATCAGAGCACAGGAGACCCTGTGGGAATGGTTGTACGACGACGCAGACAACCTCCTGGGCATGGCACAAATGCCGCCTCCAAAGTTTGAGATCATCGAGATACCAATCGAAAAGATGATGATATTCAGGACGAAGAGCAGGAAGGGTAGCCCAGAAGGAAAGAGTATTCTCCGTAACGCTTACCGCAGCTGGTACTTTAAGCGCAGGATACAGGAGATAGAGGGAATCGGTATCGAAAGAGACCTGGCTGGTTTTCCAACATTGACAGCATCGGAAGGAATGAACATCTGGGACGACGACGATCCGGAGATGGCATCCATCAGAGTGACGGCAGACAAGATCGTCCAGAGTATAAGAAGAGACAGCCTCGAAGGCTTATCCATGCCGGCCGGATGGAAACTGGAACTGTTAAGCACAGGAGGCTGCCGACAGTTTGACACTAATGCCATCATTGAGAGATATGATACCAGGATAGCAATGACCGTTCTTGCAGACTTTGTTTTATTAGGCCACCAGCAGGTAGGCAGCTTTGCATTGTCAAGTGATAAGACAGAGCTCTTCGCAATGGCAATAGGAGCATACCTGGACATTATCTGTGAGACATTCAACAACAAGGCCATACCAGCCTGATTGATTTAAACGGTGAGCACTTCAATGGGATAACAGACTACTCAACACTGGAACACGGAGACATTGAAGGAGCTGACATACAAGCACTGGCAGCGTATATCAGGGATATGACTGGTGTGGGAGTGCTGACACCGGATAATGAACTCGAAAAATACATCAGAGAAGCGGCAGGACTACCTAAGAAGCTGGACACCATGCCGCAGCAGAGTATAGACCTGGCTAAGGGAATCAGGTCAGAGGAACCGATACTGACCGACAATGAAGAGGTCGTAAAGCAAGCACAGAAGCGGCTAGGGAGGAATAAAAATGTTCAGGATAAATAAATCATTTAGCCCCCGGCCGCTATTTAAAGCCAGAGCCAAAAGCACGGCCGGCCAGGATGTCCTCGATCGGCTGAAGGACTACCTGAAAAAGGCGGAAAAAGAGCCAGTATATCTCCTTACTCGGTTCTGAAGCGATCAGAAGCTGGCGATTACATACGCAGAGATAGCCACCGCAATCCAGAACGGCTACCTTGACGCGGCGACGCTGGAGCAGTGGAGACAGGACTACGCTGTGATGGTAATGACCAAGCTCGCCCCCGAATGGCTGAAGGCCATGGAGGCGGCAAACGCATACAATGCGACGACTTATAATTTTGCCTTCGACAGCTTCTCCGACAGCGTTCAGGCATGGATAGCAGAACACGGATCCTAGTTCGTTACAAGGGTGACGCTGGAGTAGGAAAAAGCAATCAACGCCCTCCTCTCCCACGCTTCGGCCGGCGGCATGAACGTGGATGAGCTCGCTAGGGCAATCCGCCCCATAATCAGGTTGACAAAGCCTCAGGCGGTCGCCAATTTCAACTATTACAACCATGTCAAGGCCACTCTCCTGAAGAATAACCCGAATATGAAGGAGACTACGGCAGCGAAGAGGGCGCAGGAAGCGGCACTGAAATACACAGCGAAGCAGCACCGGTACCGGGCAGAGAATATTGCCCAGACGGAGCTGGCATACGCATACAACTGCCCATGAGGGGATAGTCCAAATGCAAGCGGATGAACAAGCAAACAAATAAGCTACTTCCGCTCTATGGTCACAAATTATGAGGAGGCCAACTATACCAAGCATCGGCGCCCAGAGAGCCGCCAGCGGAGAGGACAAACACTCTAAGGCGGAGCTTTGAAGAAAAGATAACCGCTGAAAACAAGGCCGCTTACACAGAGGTAAAAGCCTATATAGAGACCAAGCAAGAATATGCGGCGGCGCTGGATGAAGGCACTAACAGGATGGCACCGAGACCCATCAGGGAGCCGGTTATAGAGAGGGCAAAACCGAGGATAAGGCAGATATTCTCAAAGCCCTACGACTAAGCGGCCGAGTGCGCCATATAAGCACTTAATATATCAGGAAAGGATGGTAGACAGATCGTGAAAACGCGAACAATAACTAGGAAAGGAGGTAGGAAGAGATGGCAGAAGCATTCCGGATAGAAGTACCCATCAGGGTGGAAGACCAGACTGACCCTGGAGTGTCCAGGGCGAAGGAAAAGCTCAATGGTTTTGATAAGGCAGCGCAGAAAACCCAGGAGCGGCTCAATCAGATGAACAAAACCCGCTACCAGATTGTTCTTGACGCGCTGGATAGGGCGTCGGGTGTTGTGGGTGCCGTTTCGGCGAAAGCACGAAGCATAGCCGGCAAAACATTCAGCTTCACCATGAAAGTAATTGACATGGCAACCGCACCACTGAGGGGAATATGGAATTTTGCTACCTCCATTCAGGGCGCAATACTCGGAGCCACCGGAGCGTTCGCGGGAATATACAAACCGATGGACATAGCTGGAGACTACGAACAAACCCAGATAGCGTTTGAGACCATGCTCAAGAGCGCTGAAAAAGCAGAGCAATTCTTAAAAGACGCGTCTGAATTTGCCAATAAGACACCGTTTGAGTTCCCGGAACTGATAAACAACAGTAAATTGCTCTTGGCGTTTGGATTTGAGGCAGATAAAATCCTCGATTTAATGACCGACATAGGAGATACATCAAGCGGCCTGGGAGCGGGAGCAGAAGGCATAGACAGAATAACCAGAGCGCTCGGCCAGATGCAGGCCAAAGGGCGAGCACAAGCAGAAGAGCTTCTGCAGCTTCAAGAGCTGGGCGTACCAGCCAACCAGATACTACAGGAGGAGCTCGGCCTAACCGGTGAACAGGTAGCAAACATCGGCAAAGAGAGCATAGAGGCTGCAAAGGTAATCGACGCACTGTTATGAGGCATGGACAAACACTTTGGCGGCATGATGACCAACCAATCAAAGACCGCCAAAGGGATGATGTCAACCCTCAAGGACACTCAGACTTTCGGAGCCAAAATGAAGATGGCTTGGGACCAGATTATAGCGCAGCCATTCAATGAGTGGTGGAATTCAACCGGGAAGGCCTGGTTTGCAGATAAAGCAAGCAAAATCGGAAATGGGATAGGAAGTACCATCACTTTTGGTATTCTTGCTTTATTGGGTGTTGACGTTAAAGGTGCTGCAGCTGATGGAGCAAGCATCGGTGCTTCTTTCGCAGAAGGCTTCAAGGTAGGCTTTGATGGCAGGAAGGTAGGGGAAGGGATCCTGGACGCCATTAAGGGCGTATTCAAAGACGCAGGAACCTTGTTCCCAGGCGGGAAAGAAGCGAGTTCGACTAGCTGGATATCCGCTGGCCTGTTGACCCTCATGGGAATCAAAGGTTCTAAGGTAATAGGATCCGTAATTAAGGGTAGCAAGCACCTTTACAACTTTGGCAAGAGAATATTAAAAGGCTTAATAAAAAGAATGCGAGGTTACTGAAGGAACTGAAAAAAGAAGCGGCAAAATTCGGGGACGATATACCCAAAGGATTATCTGGAAAGATCAAGGCCGCCGAGAAAACAGTGACAATGCTTTAATAGCAGGAAGCCAAGTGGCAGGGAAAGGAATCAAGGGAATACCTGTATTGGGCCCGCTTCTTGGTTTGGCGGCAAGCGGAGCGGTGGTGGCTTCTGCGGCTCCAGAAAACAGAGGTAGAGCAGCTGCCGTGGAAGCAGGAAGTTGGTTAGGTGCTATAGGCGCTGGAGCCGGAGCTGGCGCTTTGGTGGGTACCCTTGGAGGTGGACCAATAGGAACTGTAGTCGGTGCCATTGCCGGTGGCATTGGCGGAGCGATCGGAGGGGAAGCCTTCGCCGAATGGCTATACGACCAGAAAGACGCCATCGGGGGTTTTTTCAGCAACACGCTGCCATCGGTAGATGGAAGCGCATGGGATGCTCTTAAAATGGGAGCCTCTGACGCTGGCTCGTGGATCGCCGACAAGTGGAGCGGGTTCAGTGATTGGTTCGGAACTTCGGTATGGAAACCCGTAAAGGACGTAGGCATTTCAGCAATCAACATCACAGCCGGTGCTTGGAGCGAAGCGAAAGACTGGATAGGTGAAAAATGGGGCGACTTCTCTGGGTGGTTTGACGAAACGATCTGGACACCGGTAAGTAGCGCAGCACAAACCGCCAGTCAATGGGTAACCGACAGATGGAGTGAAGCCAGGACATGGATAGGAGATCGCTGGTCAGACTTCTCTGGATGGTTCGAAGAGAGCATATGGGGACCGGTTAAGACAGGAGCTCAGGCCGCAGGAACATTGGTAAGTGAGCGTTGGAGCGCGGTAGCCGGATGGTTCGAAACTAACGTATGGGGACCAATTAAATCCGGAGCAAGCGCGGCCTAGGAATGGGTAGGAGACAAACTCGGCGGCATCGGAGAGTGGATCGGTGACAAGTGGACGAGTTTCAAAGACTGGCTCGGAGGATTAGGGAAGAAGGGGTCCACTGAGACAGGCCTAAAAACAAGTCAAAACAAAAGCAGCGTACTCAAACATGCGTGGGGCGGTATAATGACCAAACCTCACATGGGCATCGTAGCTGAAGCAGGGCCAGAAGCCATTATTCCCTTAAGCCCGAGCAAGAGAAACGGGGCATTGGATTTGTGGCAACAAACCGGTCAAATGTTGGGAGTTTTTCCTCATGCAGACGGCGGTATTTTTGGGAAATTAAAAAGTGATGGGAACTTGGTGAAGGAGTTTGCCGGAGACAAGCTCACGGCCATAGGCGCTACCACTAAAAATGCGTGGGGCTCGATTAAGAATGCTTTTACCACAGACAAAGCATCTGCTGCCGGCAATACCGCTGAAAAAAATTGCTATTGGTCTTGAGTCTTCGAGAAGGGGCCAGGAAAATGCAGTTAGCGCTATCTATAATAACTACTCAAAAAAGATTTTAAGCACTAACTCAATTACAGAGGCTGAAAAGGTTCGCGGAATTGCTCACGGTGCAATAAATCTAAATAAAAAATTTGGCAAGGCAACGAAATTTGCATCTAAGGCGGCAATACCCCTAGCCTTATTTTCGTCTGTTGCTGAAATCATTAGTGCAAAAGACAAAATAAGCGCAATTATTAAAGAATTGGGGTCAACCTTGGGCGCGATTGGAGGAGGAGCTTTAACAGGAGCAGTAACTGGAGCACTTGTAGGTGGAGGGGTATTGTCCCCTGCGACGGCTTTAATTGGTACGGCAATCGGAGCTGGAGTTGGCGCCTTCGGTGGCCAGGCTGTGGCAAATAAGCTCTATGACCGTTTTGCTTTCCATGCCGATGGTGGAATCCTTACCAAACCCCACATGGGACTTGTAGTCGAGGACGGAGCTGAAGGAATTATCCCATTAAGCCCAAGCAAAAGAAGCCGAGGCATTGACTTATGGCAAAGAACAAGAGAGCTTCTCGGAGTGCAGCCATACGAAGATGGAGTCATAGTGAGAGATATGTCAGTGGCAGCTCCCCAAGGGACAGCCAGCAGGAGCAACGAAGGCATTAATTTTACCGTAAATAATAAGATTGAGCCGAGCTTTACCTTTGAAATCAGAGCGGGTGCAGATCCAGACGAGATTGTAGCCGTAATCAAATCACGCACGCAAGAGTTTACTGATGATATCGGCGATAATCTTGCAGAGAGACTGGCCTTGTGTAGGTACCAGAGCTTACATTCAGCCCCGTGATCAACGGCAAAACTTCTAAAAATCCGCCATAAGTAGGGCTGGTGCTACCAGAGTTAAATTTAGCAAACGGGACACCGCGAGCTGATTCTTCAAAGACATCTATGTACCATTTCGTTTTAAGGGTATCATCGTCATACGTTAGGACGCGACACCGGATTGATTCTTGATCTGGAGCCCCTTTGTTTTTGTAAAGAATGAAGTACCCGTTGCTGTCGTATGAGGCGTCCCAGTCGACAGAAATAGCAATCATTTTCCCGGTCGGAATATCATTCTTTGAAACCGTAATCGGGATAACCTCCAGATTTTCATTAGTTACTGTAGCCGGAATATTTACGGTATATGTTGAGGTATCCCCACTGCTACCGCCACCGGTTTCTGGAGCAGTATATTCATAATTCACTGTCATACTGCCGGTGGTCGCGTCTTCGGCATAGGCTGGCGTTACCATAGCCAACATGGACACGACCAAAAGAAATGCTGTTAATTTCCTTTTCATTTAACCACCTCCAAAGTGAATTTCATATTGGTGCCGTTCATCGGCGTTTTGTCTTTGATGGAATAGCAGGAGTACCGAAGTATTGCTTCTTTGTAGGTACCTGCTTCCAGCGGCTGTAATAGTTTGATTTCGCTTGTTTCCTGCCCAGGTTCAATCATGCCAGAGCGGTATATCCCAGTGCCGTCAGGCAGAGCTATAGTGATCACGAAATAGCAGGGGTTTTCCACCGGATTATGTAATGTCACGGTTTGAGCGACTTCCCCGGCCTTCATAACCAGCTGGGCATAACCTGGAATGGATATCGTTTTTGGAATCTCGACGGATATCGGTTCACCTACAGCCGGTAAAGCGTTTCCGGTATTGCCACTTTGTACAGAGTCACTGCCTGTAAGACTGATACCTATAGCGACGCTGGCAAGTACGACAATAGCAGTAATGACCGCCACGGCTGCTATTGTTATGATGTTGCTTCTCATACAGCCTCTCCCTCTTTCCTACTTTGTATAAACATAACCATAACGGTTTTGGCTGGAGGGATAAAGGCAAACCGGGTGGGTCACTTTTCCAGCTTCCAGCGTCGGATAGTCGAGTCGTCTGCCGGGCAAGTGTCAGAGCTGCCGGAGAGAGCATCCTGGATAACCCTGGCATCATAATGTTTTTTAGGCACCATGAAATCCGGCAGTTCAAGATGCAGCTTTATGCAGCTGTTGCATTTAAGTCGCCGCAGCCTGAACCAACGAACTTCTCCTGAACTTTCGACGACATGACGCCTCCGTGAATCATATCCAGAGAGCAGCTGCCCGCAAACAGGGCAGATAGGAGTATCCTTATTTCGGATTATATAAACATCCTTTTTCTCGTCATATTCCTCTGCAGGGATCCCTGCCCTTTTCTATTTCAGGTCCGGAAGCGGAATATGGAAAAGGCGCATAATTTCCTTTTGGGTTTCATACACCCGCTCAGCAATGAAATTGCAGAATGGTTTAGGTTTACCTTTATTCTGATACTGGCGGATGGTATCGTTATATTCTGTTCGGAGCACCGGAGGTATAATAGCCAGTTGGTAGCCGTCCTGGATGAGCGCAAGGTTCATAATGAGGCGGCTCGTCCTGCCGTTCCCATCAATAAATGGGTGGATACTTACGAATTTGAGATGGAGCAGACCAGCAAAGGTCACAGGGTGATACTTCTCCCGCTCGTTTGCGATCCAGGCGTCGAGTTCTTTCATGCGTCTCTCCAATTCCTCCGGGTGCGGGAATACATAATCAGTCCCGGAAACCACGACCGGATCCTTTCGCCATATGCCAGCGTTCTCCTCGTCAATTTCCTTGTAGAATAGGCGGTGTATAGCTTTTATATCTGCCGTAGAAATGCGTCGCTCTTTTATCAAAGTGAACATGAAATTATAAGCCTTGCCATGACCGACCGTCTCGTAGAAATCGTGGAGTGGCCGACCGGCAATCGTCAGACCGTCTTCAAGTACCACCTTTGTCTCGCTGATGGTCAGGGTATTCCCCTCAATAGCGTTACTCGACCAGGTGAGGCCGATACGGTAATAGTCCTTAAGCTGCTCCAGCATGTGCCCCTCGAAGGGACGCACGGTGCCGATAGCCGCATGGCAGCGGTCGATTTTTTCATATATCGTCATTTCATCAACTCCCATTTACAGATTTGTTTCAGGCTCGCCCAGAAGCTCGCAGGAGGCTTATTCTTTTGCAGCCTTTATATCGAGATAACGCGCATTGGTACCGGTACCGTAGAGGGAAAATTCCACGTTGCCGACCTTTAGCGTTTCGATCTTCCCCGCTTCGTTACATTTTGCGATATTGTCGGTGACCCACTGCTTGCACTTTTCTGGCTCAGCACCATCGAAGGGAACCGTAGCGCAGTATCCAAGATAACCGGTAGCTACACCATGGAAACGCTCCTCAGATATTGCCGACAGGTTCAAGGTGGAAAAGGTCGCATATTTCACATGAAGCGCGTTGTCCGTCACGAAGAAATAGGCCAATTCAGCCCCGGTATCAGAATCGACGGCGGAGGAACTATAAGATATCTCGTCGGAACCATCTGTCCGTTTCGGAGAGGCCTCCTTCAAGCCCCATTTAACCAGGTTCAGCTTAATATCAGCCGCAATAAGTCCAGGAATTACATCCTCACCCAAAGCGAGGACGGGTTCCGAGGCTTCGGAATGCACACCTTCTGCCGGTTCAGATGAAGCGGAACCTCCTGCGGATTGCTCCTCGGCTGTCGTGGAGATCGGTTCGGCAGGCCCACTGTTCGAAGCAGAAGATTCTTCTTTATTGGCAGAGCTTTCAGCGACAGATGGAGTTGCCTTCTCGCCAACTGGCCTCTCTGGAGCTGGAGGAGTCATGGCCAGCCCGACAACGAATAGGACGAGGCACACCGCCATTCCGATGGCGCCGGGCTTTTTTGATTTCTTCCTCACCAATGAAATTACAAAGACGACTAAGCAGACCGCAAAGCCCACCATTCCCATCAAGCCAAGAAACATAAACATAACATCAACCTCCCTCAATTAATTTGTGAGTGGTTGTTATAATGCTGTTTTTCATTCGCTGCTGTATTTTGCACCGCCGCAGCCTTTGCTTTCAGGATAGCTATCTTTTGATATTGTGACTTAAGCTTTCAACGCATGCAGCGCATCTATAAGAATTTTTGCTATTACCTATATAAGAACCACCCTCGATTAGTATTCCACCTTCTCACCGCTCGGCATGACGAAGGATCCTATATATTCACAGCCTGACGCCTTGGCGATTTGCTTTAGTTCATCAACTGTGAAGCTTTCACGCTTCATTTTCTGGCTAAAGGCCTGTGGGCTTTTCCCGGATAACCGGGCAAGCTCAGAAACGCTGATGTTCAGCTTTACGCAAAGGATTTTAAGCTGTTCAGATACTGACATACCACCACTCCTTTCAACATTCTCATTATAAACGAATTTATTTATGTAATCAACTTAGATATTTCGCTTTTATCGAGAAACGTTAAAAACAACATTGATTACATAAACATAAACATTTACAATATAAACAGATGCAAAAAAGAGGAGGGACGTTATGACAGAGACAAAAGCAAGAGAATCACTGGTCTCCTGTGTAAAGCCAACGCTGGAAGCCTGCAGGCAGGCGAAACTGGATCAAGAAAACGACCCAACCACACTAATCAAATACAGGAGGTGAATAAGCATGGCTGATGTGCTAGAACTGAAGGCCCTGAAGGCCAGGCTGGAAGAAAAGGAACAGAAGGCATCGCTGGAGGCCGCAAAAGACCAATTCCTAGATGAGGTATTGTCGAATATATCAGAGCAAAGCTTTTTGCGGCTGGTTGATCTGGCTACAACCGGCAAAAAGGACCTTTTGAAGACCGCCTTGTTGCATTGCTTTATGGAAGCGACAGCGAACAAAGCAGCAAAGGGAGAAGGGTGAGATGTTTAAACATGGCAAAAATAATAAACTTGCAACCACCAATGGCAAGGCAGCTGAAGATGAAGTACATAATCACGATAGATGAAGATGATGCACCGGCGTATGTAGCGCGAGAACTAAAACCCAGAGTAATTACAATCATGATTACAGCCAGGACACCGGAGGAAGCGGAATCGCTTCGTAAGGAAAGTACCGCAATAGCAAAGCAAGAGCAGCAGATTACGGCTACCGGAGGAACTGCGAGATGATGAACAAGTCAAAGATGGAATTTTGTGATTTTACGTTTAACCCGGTCACTGGGTGCAGGACAGGCTGCGAATACTGCTACGCAGCGAAACAGGCGAAGCGCTTCTTCGGAGACGTGAGGATAAACAAAGGATCAGACCAGCTAAAGAAGGACGAAAATGGACTTTATATCTTGGACAAACCATTTATAAATCAGACTGGAAAGGTTATCCCGGATCCGGTAGGCTTCGAGCCCATCATGCATAGGTACCGCCTGCCACATCCGGTGCAGAAGAAGAAGCCGGCGAATATTTTCGTCTGCAGCTTAGCAGACCTATTCGGAACATGGGTACCGGACAGCTGGATAGAGGAAGTATTCAAGGCTTGCGATGCAGCACCATGGCACAATTACCTTTTTATGACGAGATACCCGCAGCGATACGAGCTGATGAGTTCTATAGCACAACTTCCCCGCTCCGAAAACTTCTGGTACGGGACGACCGTTACCAGGTGTGCCGACCTTGACCGGATAGTATACCTCCCCCGGAAGCAATACAACTAATTCATCAGTATAGAGCCGGTCCTGGAGGAGATAGACATCAGTGACATAGACTTCATGGACTGGATCATCATCGGAGCTGAGACCGGCATAAGGCGGGGGAAAGTGAAGCCGCAGCGGGAATGGATAGAGGAAATAGTTAACACAGCACGCGCCAAAGGAATCCCGGTCTTTATGAAGCGCAGCAGGGAGCTAGAGGAAGTATGGGGTGAGGAGTTAATACAGGAGCTCCCCACTGGCCTGATTCGGCCCCAGGATAAACCAATCCCCCACTGCAGGGAATGCGATTACCACAAAGCCACAGAGCGCCACTACGATAGTGTGAAGGGCACCATGATGATGAACCACATATGTGAGCACGGTAAGGCCTTCCGGCGCGTTCCAGGGCGATATGCGAGAACATCGCCGCCCTGGTGCCCGCTCCGGAGCAAATAATTAACGAGGAGGAATGAAGGATGAAAAAGACCATCTATCAGTTAGCCTGCTTTTTACAGGAAGAGAACAACACCTATGCCATATCCATGGAGGACTTCAAGGAGGACACCGAACTGGCGAAGGAGGAAATCCTGAATTTGCTTACCGAGAAAGTCGGCAAATGTGCCGCAGAGGACAAGTTCAACATTTTCACTGCATCGGTGTATGACCAGGGGTATATCGACGGACTTCGAATGGGATCTCAAGTGATGAGATTGCTCAACGGGGACGTTGACACCATTAAGGTTGCAGAACAATAAGAGAGGAGGGCAACGTAATGAACAAAGCATGCTTATCCACGACAGTTAGAGAGCAAATGGAACAAATGCGCAGCATAAAGCAATTTATTTTCAATGACGATATCATGGGAGAGCTCCCGCCATTAACTCGCCTATTATTCGCGGGCCTCTGGTGCCTGGTGGACGACAAAGGGCGGACAGAGGACAAACCAAGGAAGCTCAAAAAGGTTATTATGGGCTACGATGATGTGAGCGCCGGCCAGGTTGATGAAATGCTGCAGAGTCTGCACGATAAACTCTTTATCGTGCGATACAGCGCGAGTGGCAGCAGCTATATACAGGTTAATAATTTCAGCAAATACAATACGATCCTTCTTAGAAAACAGAGCCAAATACCACCACCGGAATTGCAATAAGTGTTTAAAGGCGAGTAAAGCTGCAGTATAATAAGATTACGGTATAGGGCACTGAAAGGGTACCAAAAGGGTACCGAAAAAATACGAGCTTTTCACGGTACCCTGCTTTTATTTTGAGAGATAGGAGGAGCCAGATCATGGACAGACGAGCAGTTTATTTTTATACGCTCCCAGGTGAGACTGTATGCGCCGGGTTGGCTCTTGATGTACATATTCACGGTGAGACGCTTTGATTCTTCGACACCATTAGAGGCCATGAGATACCTGGCAAGGTTACAGCTGAAGACGAGAATAGCTTCATATTTACGTCTATAGGATACATGCCAAGAGAATGGCAGTTCGATGTGCTGACAGTCGAGGAGTTCCGGCGCGATCATTACAGGAGGGTAGAGGGCGGAGAAGCCCTGACGGCCGTAATTAAGAGTACTGACGACCTCCATCATTGGTACCGGCGGGAGTTCGGAATTTAAGTGGGTGAGAACAATGCGGATAGAGTACATATTCATCAGGAAAAGCAATGAGCCCGTGAAGGTAGCAGAGAAAATATATACGTTGACGCCTCCATTTAAGCCGTTTTTAAAGAGTCTGTTTCAAGATGTTTCAGATGACTCTTTCAAAGTCAAGCTGAAATCGAAGGATTAT
The DNA here is from genome assembly GCA_034659475.1 of Bacillota bacterium. Classification (GTDB taxonomy): domain Bacteria; phylum Bacillota; class Syntrophomonadia; order Syntrophomonadales; family Syntrophomonadaceae; genus JAYEHK01. The sequence continues at coordinate 23,219 of JAYEHK010000161.1, forward strand.
GTTGTCTTCTATCACCACACTAACTGCAAGAGTGAGGATATAGATATCAAAAGCCCCATGGACTATTTATCGATCTCGATAGAAGAGCAGCGGCAAGATAAGTGCGCGGAAATTCTCACCTCGGCCAACCAATCGATTTAAGCGCTGCGGGAAAAGAACAATATAACATAATCCTTGCCTATGACGGAGTGTCCAAGTATTACTGCGACCGAGCATACCCAGATCTGAATGAATTCGAACGCAACGTCCGCAACTTGGTGTTTCGGATCGTCACGAAGGCATTCGGAGCGAAATGGCTGGATAAAACCGCAACGGAAGAAATGAAAAACGGCCTAAAGGCGAGTATACAAACAAGGCCAAAAACACTCCGGGACGAGCGGCTCATCGAGGCAGCCCTGTACGAGATGGACATCAGGGAGCTTGAGAATTACCTGTTCCTTTCCCAGCGCGACGTTTCTTGTGAGCAGGTGGTCGATGTTGTTTTGTCACCTGAAAACCTGAAGCAGATGACAAAGGAGCAAGTCGTGGATAAGCTTGGCACGGCACGTCCAAGGTCATTGTGGGAACGGCAATTTGCTGAAAAGGTATCCATTGATGGACTACAGGAGACGCTGCAACAAATTCGTGTGCTCAGAAATCAGGTGGCCCACGCAAAACCTCACATGCTGATTTCACAAAGTGTAGGAGCATTCTGCAGGAAATAAATCCCCAGATAGAACAAGCAATATGCGATATTTCGGCTGTAGAATATGATCGTGATGAAACTGCCCGAACTCTTGCTGGGTTAGGTGATGCCTGGACAGCGGCGGTATCACAAGCGATTGAATTTAATCGACAAATATCCCCCGTGATGTCGGAGCTCGGTAATTCCTTAAAAGAGGCGTATTGGGTTTTGGAAGTTATGCCGTCGCCGGCAGAAAGAGAAGCATTAAGGCACATGGCGACTTTGCAGCCTGTGATTTCGGTAGTACAATCCTTGCCGCTGGCTGAAATTCAAAGGAATTATGAGGCCATTCATGCCGTGTTGCCATCGCAAGCAGAAATCCAGGCAGCTAACCAAGCCGCCCAGATGATGAGGGACATTTTTCCACAGTATGAATCTCTCCAGCGGATAGCTCGAATGAGCAATCTGATCTCTGTGGTTCAGAGGCAGACATTATTTGCAAATGGACTAATTCATACGTCGGAGATTTAAGAAGATGAGCCTGATGAGGAGATAGAGCAGCCTGATCAGGATAAGGATGCCTTGAAAGAGGAGAAGAATAGTACTGCTGAACCTGACGGTGAAACAAAGGATAAACAATAAGAAATTCCCGGAGAGAGAAGCACATAAATGCTCTTATAACGTGGCAGCAATATGGCAACAAAAAAATTGCTAAACTTAAAAATAGCCAATAATATAAGAATAAGAGATAATAGAAATAGCTGAAATCAAAGGAATTAACCTCAAGATAAAGTTTAATGATAGAGTGGGAGTAAATAAGTAGGGCTTTTCAGGTATTTAAATGAATAGAAGGCGGTTTTGATTTTTGCTATTTTGCAGGAAGTCAAAGCTGCTTTTTTATAGATCATTGACAAAGGGACGGGGGTGTTGTCAACAACCCCGACCCTTTGATTCATGTGGAACTTAGGCCAAGGCTCCCACCCACTATATGATACGTCCTTATCTTGGCACACTGTCAGGCCCCGGGCACATAGAAAACACAAAAATAAGTCAGGGGGTCTGTGACTCGTTTCCCACTATTTTTTACCAGAATTTTTTACCGCAACTACAACATTATCATTCTCTACCGTTTCAATGTAAAATCAAGAATCCAGAATAGCTTGCTTCATTTTTATTGCATTGACCGGTTCTTTTTGTCCTTCAGTTTACCATCACCAATAAATTGATAACTTCGTGTTCAGGCACTGAGGGGCCGACAACTATCTTGACAAACACCGCACGGAAAGGACGAAATAAATGAAAAACAAGCCTTATTATATGATTGCCACAGGTGCCACACTCTGGGGCCTGATGGGCCTTTTTGTTCAGCCCTTTTATAACTGGGGGTTCAGTGCATCTGAGCTGGTAGCTATTCGAGCACTCTCGGCTTTTATTATTGCAGTTTCATATCTGGTTATATTCAGACGTGACCTCTTGAAGATTCGAGTGGGTGACATCGGCCTGTTTATTGGTACAGGTGTTTTGAGTATTGCCTTTTTTAACTGGTGTTATTTCACCTCCATACAATCGCTTTCTCTGTCGGTATCGGCGGCGCTGCTGTATACTGGACCTGCCTTTGTAACCCTGCTGTCTCGAATATTCTTTGCAGAAAAGCTTACAATGGGAAAGGTCTCTGCTCTGGTGCTAACCTGTATTGGGTGTTCACTGGTCGTCGGTTTTCTTCCCAACATGCAGACCTCTGCCTCCGGGTATTATTTGCTGATTGGGTTGGGAGCTGGATTCGGCTATGCCCTATACAGCATATTCGGTAAAATCGCCAGCAATAGATATCATCCGCTGACGATAATTACATATACCTTTCTCTTTGCCAGTGTTGCAATGGTTCCGATGAGTTCCCTGTGGGAGAAGGCCTCGCTTTTTACACAACCCGTCGTACTATTAACCAGTCTGAGCATAGGCTTGATTCCAACAGTTTTTGCGTATCTTTTATATACGTATGGTCTGGCTATGATTGAATCAAGCCTCGCTTCTATTGCAGCAACAATTGAGCCAGTTGTTGCTGTTATTACCGGGATGGTTTTCCTGGGTGACATACTGACCCCATGGCAGGGCGCAGGTATTATCTTAATCCTGCTGGCGGTTACCCTTGTACAGCGTAGCTGAAAAGAACTCGTCATAACACGCAGCGCTTTTCTCCTGCCCTTCTCTAACGATCTTTTTCTGTGCTTTTTTCCGGGGTTGTCCATAACATGGCCCCTGCAGAAATTCGCAGAGATAAGTATTTCCATACGTATTCTGACATATGAGTAGATCAATGATAAGTTGGTGTCAATCACCGCCCCTTCCTCATCGGAACCGCAAACAGCAACTAATCTGTGTGATAAAATCCAACAGCAAATCCTAAAACCGAGCACGATGCTTGGCAGGTATGCACCGTACAAAAAAGGGCCTTGGTTATCTCGAGGACTTAGATTATTCCCCGTTGGTAATTTCCTTGTTTTTTTCATTACAAGAAACTCCGATTGTACGGTGCACGTTCTTCGTAAAATGTATAGCGGACGAGATGTAGACGAACAGTTATAAGGTAAACTATTAATATTTATTTAATAATTGTCAGAATATTCAACAATTTGATAAGTTAGTGTCTGGCAGTGCGCCAATAGAACTGCAATCTTCTATCATGATGAGGACCAAAGGCAAAAGGCAGAGGACTCGAAACGGAGATTGAGCGAGAGCAAACGTTTTCTGTCACCGATCGTAACCCCTGTGCTCCCGGCTGCACCATTTTATCCGGCGGAACAATACCATCAGAATTACCATCTTAGGAACTCTGGACATTATCAGCAGTATCGCAGTGGTTCAGGCAGAGATGATTTTTTACAACGGCAGTGGGAGGACATCAATGTGAAGGTCAAAGAAGACCTGGCCGAAAGACTGACCACGCTGCAGTTTAACGTCACACAGAACAATGCCACAGAACCGCCTTTCCGTAATGAATACTGGGAGAATCACCGGGAGGGAATCTATGTGTATATCATTTCCGGAGAGCCGCTTTTCAGTTCACTGGATAAATTTGATTCAGGCTGCGGCTGGCCCAGTTTTACACGTTCCTTGGACGATGTCAATATCAACGAGAACGAGGACCGCACTCATGGCATGCGCCGCACCGAGGTGCGAACAACCTGTTCTGACTCCCACCTGGGACATGTCTTCCCGGACGGACCTTTTTTTGGAGGTTTGCGTTACTGTATCAATTCCGCTTCCCTGCGTTTTATTCCCAAAGAAGATTTGTAAAAGGCAGGATATGGGGATTACGCGAGGATGTTTAAATAGCCAACAAAAAGAACGTCCCTCTGTTGGCTCTAAAATAACACTTTGACATATAAAAATGATATTGGTAAAATTTAACTGTGGTTTTTAGAAGTAAAGAAATCATATGTTTTGGCATAGCTTATAATAAAAAATTGGAGACTGTTTAGCTTTTTGGTTGGTTCCGCTGTGACTGCTTTGGCTTTTAGTGCTTATGAGAATAAAGCCTATGGGTATATCCTGCTTATCGTAGCTATCAGTGTATTTGCATACCTAGTCGTTAAGCATGATAAAACAATCAATGAAGCAAACCGAACCCGTAATATGGCGGAAATAAATGAAAGCTGTATTTTGAGAATGGAAGGCCAGTGGGCGGGTAACTCCGACGATGGTGCAGCGTATGTGAATCGAAACCATAGCTATACACATGATCTGGATATCTTTGGTCATGCGTCCTTGTTTCAATGGATAAACATTAGCAATACATATTGCGGAAGAGAAGCTTTAAGAACCTTGCTGGAAAATCCGGATAAGCGAATTCACAGTATCAATCAGAGGCAGGTTGCGGTGAAAGAACTGGTGCCAAAATTGGCGTTTTGTCAAGGACTGCAATGTGAAGGGATGGGGAACCATGGTCTGAAGCAAAATCCAGAAGATATCCTGGGGTATGCGGAGAAAAAATCAAAGTTATTCAGCCGGAGATGGCTTAAGGTTATCTTTTTTGGATTGCCGGGGCTTACGATATTATCGTTTATCATCTGGTATTTCAGCGGATCAATTTCGTTATCGATTCCTTTTTTGTTTCTCGGCCTTCAAGTCATGATTCTAGTTTTGGGATACAGACAGATGAACGATGCGCTGGCAACCATCAATTCATATAAAACCAAGGTCAGCGTTTATCGCCGCTTACTGGAGCTTATTGAAAAAGAACAGTTTCATGATACGTACCTGTCAGCCTTACAATCAACGCTGTTTCAGGGGAATAAATCAGCTTCACAGCAAATAAAGAAGCTGGATAGCATTGTCGGCGCGGTGGCGCTTCGCCATAATCCGTATGTTCACTTTTTTGTTATACCAGAATAAAAACACGGAGCAGGCCTTACGTATGGAAGCCTATATGAAAGACAATTTTCCTTTTTTGAGTATTCAAAAGCCAGCCAGGTCAAGCCTGCAAAAGGATTTTTTAAAAAGTGTATCCTCATCGCAAATGATTGACTGGGATTTTGTAATGCTGTTATGGAACCTGCCTGAACGTGAGTTTCAATATTTGGCCCTCGACTACCTTGTTCTAATGAAAAAGAAGTTCCAAAAAAAGGATCTTAAAAATCTAAAGCAACTTATCGTAAAAAAATCCTGGTGGGATACCGTTGATCTCATTGCGTCTAATCTAGTAGCTGCAATATGCACCACCTTTCCGGAGATGATTGATTGCGATGTCCTTACATGGGCTGAAAGCGACAATCTATGGTTAAGGCGGACCGCGATTCTATTTCAGTTGAAATATAAAGAAGCCACTGATACGGAATTGTTGGCAAGAATTATTCTAAAAAACAATCACAGTAAAGAATTCTTCATTAATAAAGCAGTTGGCTGGGCGCTTCGGGAATATTTGAAAACAAATCGAGAATGGGTGAAAACTTTTATCGATAAGCAGCCGCTGCAAGCTTTAAGTGTGCGTGAGGGTAGCAAATATTTGGATTGAATCAAAACATAGTATTCGAAGCCTAATAAATGGTGGCAACAATAAGAACATCAGACTGCTTTCATTTTGTTTATTGTCAAATGTTACACAGGGACGTTCTTTTTGTTGGCTTATGCTTTTATTGCCCAACGCAATTTGGCAGAACGCGCACGACTATTGGTATTACATTCTTCCGATGATGGTCGAATAGGACCGGGAGCAATTTCACGATAAATGCCTTCACGGAAAAAACGCTGAAAAGATTTTTTGACGAGACGGTCTTCACCTGAATGAAATGAGAGTATAGCAACGCGCCCACCTTCAGCAAGAGCGTCAGGGAGTTTTTCTAAGAATTCATATAACACTTCAAATTCATTATTGACATCAATTCGCAATGCTTGAAAGCATCGTTGATAGGATTTTCTAGTTTCGTCTTTTCTTTCGTTTTTCGGAATACATTTCAGTGCATCAGTAATAATTTGTCGGAGCATGGTTGTTGTTGAGATTTCTATTCCTTTGTTATTTGCTGCAATAATGGCGCGGGCGATTACTGCGGCATTAGGTTCGTCCGAGTTTTCTATCAACATACCTTCTAATTCATCTTGCGAAATAGTTTTCAAACGAGCTGCGGCAGATATACCTCTTTTAGGATTCAGCCGTAAGTCTAATGGTCCTTCACTCTTAAATGAAAAGCCTCTTTCCGGATTGTCTATTTGCATTGAAGAGACACCCAAATCTGCCAATACAAAATTCAATGGCCCTGATTCTAAAATAATTTTATCTATATCGAAAAAATTCATATGCTTGATCGTTAAGATTTCAGATCCATAACCTAAGCTCTCTAAACGCTTCTGGGTGCGCGCTAATTCAATAGGATCTACATCCATTGTATACAAGTGTCCCTGTGAATTTAAACATTTAAGCATCTCTAAAGTGTGTCCGCCATAACCCAGGGTTGCGTCTAATCCAGTTTGTCCAGGAGTAATTTGTAATAATTCTAATATTTCTTTAACGCAAATTGAACGATGCATACCAGCAGGAGTACTGCCCTTTTGTATCACTTTTGCAACAGTATCGGCATATTTTTCCGGTTGCAGTTCCTTATATTTTTCGTTAAAAGCTTTAGGGTGAGTGCCTATATATCGAGGACGTCGCTGATGTTTTTGCTCTGAATTATCCATTGTATACCGAAAGGAATTTAGCGTTTATGCATTCGAAATTTAGAATTGATGTTGTACAAATCATGTGGCTCATTCTTTCTCCCCCTTTTTTATTATCTATTAATAATAGTATTACAAATCTTATGATGTCAAACACTGCAATCGCGATAAGCTCGTTTTCATTCCCAGTGCCACAGCGCAACTTCACCACCTGCATCATAAATACAAAAAAGAGAAGCTCCAGACTATATCGCTAAAGCGTCTCTTTTTTAACTTGAATAACGCAGGTTTATGTAATTTTATCAACGATAGACATCGTACAATGTATGAAACAATTAATCAGGCTCTGCTCATCATAGACGCAAATGTCATGCATTATGGGTATATCCCACAGGCGTACTATCTAAGCGGCTTCATGCTGTGCTCAATCAAGCATATCCCATTTTTTCATTCAAAGGTCTGCCGCTATTCATAAAGTTGCCTGTCCCAAAGCTCAGGACCTGGTCTTTATCATCATACAGCACGGCTTCTGCTATATAGAGTCTGTTTGACTTAAATTTCAACTGGCCAATTGATTTTATCCATCCCTGATTTACTGGCCTGGTGAGGTTAATGTTAAAGGATACAGTATAAACGCAGCTATCTGTCAGAATGGAGTTAACTGCAAAATATGCTGCGTCATTAAGCATTCTGAAATAGCCGGACCCATGCATGGCGCCTGCAGCGTGAAAATGCTTCGGCAGAACCTCACAACTGATTTCAGCTTTCTCATGTGAAATTTTAATCCTGGTATTTTCATAGAACTGGCTATTGCATGGTGCGGCCAAGTACATTCTCTCTAGCTTACGATAATGCTCCTGCAAATCTCTTCCCTCCTTTCTATATTGCTTTAACAAAACAGGTCTTTTCTACATTTCTCTATATCGTAAAAAAACAGGTAGAACTTACCTATTATACCTGAAAATGATTTTTCTCTTTTGTGATGCTATTTTAAAACATACGATCAAATATGTAAATGCTTTCCGTTAAATGATAAAATATACTCATAAGGGAGATGAAAACATGTCGGTACCACCTGAACCTTGGTGGCGTATTTTGGGGCAAGTTATTGGTATAATCAATGTACTGTTAATTATTGTAATAATCATTGGATTAATCTTTACGTTTATCGCCATCTGGAGGATGATGAAAGCCCATGAAGATCTGGCGTCGACCGTAAAGGAAATAGGCGAGCAGCTTAAAGTGAATACGGATCTTCGGGAACCAGAAGAAGACGATTAGTAGGAAGACTTTTAATAGTGCTCAATAATGCGATGAGAATTTACGACTATTCTTCCAGCCGTGCCCTGCTTATTGTTCTGAGGTATAATACTATATAAAGACGGGGTAACAGATAGAGATGCCCTGACAAACATTTGTAGTTAAACCGATCGAGGTGGTGTGTTATGTCGAAGAAAGTGGGGGCTGGAGTATCTTTGGAGTTTCATGCAATGCGTGAACATCTGATGTGCTTAGAAAAAAGGGATAAACAGGAACATTACCAGCAGGCGTTACAGAAGGCAAGCGAGATAGCGGTGATGTTACAGGAGAAATATGACGTAAAACAGGTCTATCTCTATGGCTCTCTAGCATGGGGCGGATTTGATCGACATTCGGATATCGATCTATTTTTGGTGGGATTTAAAGGGAACTACTGGCAGACTTTCATCGATGCTGAAGCAATCGCGAAGCCAATTGAGGTGAGTCTGGCGTGTGAAGAGGATTGCGTGGAATCTCTGAAGGAAAAGGTGGTAACAAAGGGGGTCTTATTATGATCAGTAGGGTTGAGTACCTTACCCTGAAAGCTCGTGTGGATGAAGAACTCAGTAATATTAACCGCCTGGAAACAGGACTGAAGAAACTGGCGCTTTTCCCAGCTATAAAAACGGATTTATTAAATGGCTTACCATTGAGTGATGAGATCTCGTGTAGGGTAATCGGATCGTATCTGCATGATTACTATTGTGGCTTAGAAAAGGTATTTGTGCACATTGCGAAGAGTTTCGGTGAAAGCTTACCAACTGGTAATCAGTGGCATAAGGAACTTCTGGACGAAATGACCCTCAGCATTCCGGGGGTTCGTATAGCGCTGCTCAGCAAAAAGACTCTGGCGAAGATTGATGAACTGCGGGGATTCAGACACATCTTTCGAAATGCCTATGGATTCAGCATCGACCCGGTTAGAGAACAACTGCTGCTTGGAAACCTTCCTAGTATTTCTACATCAGTAAAAAAAGAAATCAAGGCTTTCTTTAAAGAAATGGATGAGCTGATTCTTCGTTAAAGTGATTTATTGGCCCATGGAACGGTTCTTTTGGTCAGGTTGATATCGGGAATGTCAAAGGGACGGGGTTTAGGTGCTATTTCAAGGAGGAATATAATGAAAAAAGGTAACTATTCAGCATCCTAAAAAACAGGACTGAACTCTCGGTTAGAACCGTGATATCATGGTTATATGAATAAACGAACATTTGTAAGGCCTACCATAACAGAAGTACAAATTGCACTTATCAACGAATTGATTGCCAATAATCCTACCTGGGGTCGAAC
>JAYEHK010000162.1:0-9160 GCA_034659475.1 Bacillota bacterium
ACTACCATATCATCTGCAAATCTTGCATACATGCACATATAGCCCCCAGAAACGCCAGCTTGGTTCAGACTTCGCCTTGATATATATCTTTTCCCTCAATTCTTGCAGTCCTATGGACGGCTTTGTCGTTAGACTCCAGTAGTTCAGTTTCCTTCCCCACTGCTAACCAAGCTACAGGGCTTCTGCTTCTTTCCCTGGCAGGACTGTCTCTTGCTGAACATACCAGCCTTTGCTGGACATACGGACGTCCCTTTGTTGGCTCGCCAGTATTTTTCAATTGAAATCTAAATTAATATAATGTACAATAACCCCGAAAATAGCTGTAATAAAATACTTAACAAGGAGTACTATACATGAATGTAACAATGTTTCTTTTGCCTAAAAATGAAACAGTATTTTTGGTCTCTAACATAACGATGCGTCAGGCCCTGGAAAAAATGGAATACCACCGCTATTCAGCTATACCTATTATTAGTCAAGACGGAAAGTATCAGGGAACTGTTACCGAAGGTGATTTGCTTTGGAAAATTAAAAACACTCCCGGATTAGATTTTAAGGCGACCGAAAAAATTCCTTTAAAAGATGTTCCCTTAAGGATGGATAATAAGCCTGTCACTATTAATGCCCAAATTGAGGATTTAATAACCCATGCAATAGATCAGAACTTTATCCCTATTATCGATGATCAGGGAATATATGTAGGAATAGTGAGGCGAAGGGAAATATTGGAGTACTGCAAAACATTAATTGATAATACCAAAATAGCATGATCAACAAAGGGAGCTTTTTTGTTTGCTGAAAATTAAACGGGAGAGTCGTTTATAAAGCTTTCCCGTTGCTGTAGTTGCTGTTGGGGGAGGTATCTTTTCCCAAATTTATTAGTTCCCGTTGGAAGGTGTCGGCTAAAACATCGTCGCACCATCCGGATGTCGATCAAGCAAATTGCGCAGAATTTTCATTGCTTCTTCGAGTTGTGCGGTGCTTTCCGGTGCGGTGACAGCGAGCCGGACTGCTCTTTCCGGTTTTGCATTCCCGACTGCAAAGCGTTCTGCGGCATAGACCTGCACTCCTGCATGATAGGCACAAAGCTCAAAGCTCTCTCCCGTAAATCGCACAGGCAGCATGAGCCAGCGAAAATTGCATTCGTCTTCACCCAAAACCGTATAATCATCTAGGTAACGATCTATTATGGCATTTTGCGCTTGTGTATAGATGCGGCGCTTTTGCACGATCTTATCGGCTACCCCGTCGTGAATCATTCTTGCGGCCAGTTCCGCCATGAAGGGGGAAATAGTGATGTTCATGTTGTACAGTGCGATCTCCATTTGTTTCCGGTATGCATCTGGTGTGGCGATGAATGCCAGTCTAATACCGGGCGAAACGATCTTGGAAAGGCTGGAGATATACAGCACATTTTCCGGTGCGTAGGATGCAATCGGGGGTAAAGGTTTTTTCGTCAGCAGGGTGTTGATGGCATCTTCAATAACAATTAATCCTTTATCTTTTGCCACTGCTGCAATCATCCTGCGGGCATCATGGGACATGGTATGCGTAGTGGGATTATGAAAATCTGGAATAAGATAGTTTCAATGAAAGAAGGTTCAGCAGGCTTTATTCCGGCAGGAGAAGAACACAGCAGCATCAATGACAGTGATAGCGATGCAGAGGTTGTATGGATGCTTATTGAGAAGAAATAGTATTCATTGTTCTATGTCTGATTGAAACGGAATCGAGGAGCTGTTGCACTGTGTGCAGCAGCTCCTTTGGTTGTGTGATTTTTCTAATTAACCGCCCATGTCCGTAGGCCATACTCAATGAGCACACGAAACCAAACATGAAAATGGTTAGGAGTTAGGGGTTAGGCGTAAGGTAACGCCGGAGTCTGAAGCCTCCTCGACGTTGATGTTTCTAATAAAATCTGCGGAGGTCCTAAAAGTCCGCGTTGTCCGCGTCTATTAAGAATCTATTTTCATACTAACCCCTCATGGCCGCGAGCCACAACCACCGATGAAAATCGGTGAGAGGTAAGGAACCCCTTAACCAATAAATAAAATCCGTGTTAATCCGGGAAATCCGTGTAATCCGTGTCTATTAAACCTATTTTCTAATTAATCTATTACCTGCAGTTCCTTTGGATACTGGTTCAGGACCTCGCAACCATCCTCGGTAACCATCACGAGGTCTTCAATTCTTACCCCAAACTCCCCGGGCAGGTAAATTCCTGGTTCAACCGAAAACATCATTCCAACCTCAAGCGGCGTATCCGAGGCAAGGCTTACATCTGGAGGTTCGTGGCAATCGAGGCCGATTCCATGACCCAGACGGTGATTAAAGTATTCGCCATACCCGCCCTGCGTAATAATATTCCTGGCCGTTTTATCTATTTCCGAAAGCAGTACCCCCGGTTTTATTTTGGAAATAGCTGTTTCATTGGCAAGTTTGACAAGGTTATAAACCTGGCGCTGCTTATCTGTGACGGTTTTATAAAAGACGGTTCTGGTCATATCGCACCAATAGCGGTTTATGGGGGTGAAAATATCAAAAAGCACACTGTCGCCTGGCTTTAGTGTTGTGTTGTTGCTGTTGTGATGAGGATCAGCGCAATTTGCACCAAAGCAGACAAGCTGTGTCCCCTCACAATCCGCGCCGTTTTGAATAAACTGTTTATTCACCTGTGATGCTAGATAGTTCTCGGTCACTCCGTCTTTGATCATGGCTATAACGGATCCGATTACCCGGTCGTTGATGCGGGAACTATTACGCATGAGCGTTTTTTCGGTTTCATCTTTCAGCTTTCTTGCCAGATCCACAGGCGCAGAGCCATGAATAGGAACAATATCCTTTCTTAGCTGCATCAGTTCGATCAGGAATTTGCTGCTCCAGAATTTATCAATTCCCAGTTCACCAGGTTTGACAGCCTCAGCAAGGCCCTCAACTGCATTGTCTCCGTCCTTATGGCAAATCAGAGGCAAGTCAGGCATGCTTTTAAGCCCGAAAATATCGTTGCCAAACAGTATAGCTTTGCCCGAAACATCAAGATACATTGCCATCATGCGTTCATGAGGCTCAACCCAAAAACCAGTCAGGTAATAAAGCGAGGCGGTAGAAGATACAATGATCTGTGTAAGCCCCGCTTTTTTCATATTTTCCGTAACACTATTAATCCGTTGTTTTTCCATTACTCTGCTCTCCTCTTCTCCAGTTTGTTTCATTTTTTACTTAGTCAGAAACACAAACAATTCTGCAAGGTTTATACGATTTTTGTACCAATGGTGCACCCATAAAAGGTATTGTGCAAACTGCACGAGTTTGCACAATACCTTTCTAATCCCTATTTTACACCATTTTATGGCTATCAACATATTTTATCCTAAGCAGAAAACCAAATAGCACAGGCCTTATTCCTCGACCTGTGCTATAAGTCTGGTTAACTCTTCCGGCGGATAGTATATTTAATACACGTTCGATGTTGAACAGGTTGACAGGGGGACGGGGTTGTTGTCAACAATGTTTACGGTTACTATAGTTTGACTTGCATTTCATCATTGATAACAACCCCGTCCCCCCCTGTCAACGCATGACAAATCCCCCCCCTGTGATAGTGTTCGAATTCTACCATAGGGGGGGATTATTATTCGCTGTCCGTGTTCCGGGGTTCAGTTTGAGTTAAAAGCGGGGTCTTGGCCTAAGCATACAATTAATCTAATATTTATCCGTTATAACCCCTAACGATGCAGCCCTAATAAATGGCAGGTCCCGAAGATTTTGAAGACTTTCGGCATCACCCGTAACCACAACCCCAAAAATCCGAAAGTCCTCTTTAGTTATTTCACTGTCCTCGCCTGCTACGTTTTGAAATACCCGTTCAAACTTATACTTAAATCTTGTGTCATAGTCCATCCCGTTTTTAAAAGCCCAAATAAACTGTTGCTCCGGTTCTTCCAGAGATGTCCCGTTAGAATCATACGCTTTAATTCCGTAGGCAGTCCGTTCGGAACGTAGTCTTGGTTGGTAGTCTACTGTATAGGTTGTTCCGTCAGATCTCTGCTGCTCTGCTACTCTGGGTTTACTGGCTTCTTTTTCCTGTTCATTTAAGTCATCCAGCCAATACCATGATAGTGTTACGTTATGGGGAAGCATATTATTTACTTCTTCCAAAGTGTAATCTTTATCGAATGACAATGCCATCTCCATTATCTTAGCAGAAGCGATATTATCAAGTGATTGCAAATCATTCCTGTAATCCGGATAATCAAGGAAGGGGTAGAAGAAAACCATTTCTCTCTGACCCAGTTCATTATACCTTTGGAGTTCCAAGTCTTCAGCATCCCAACTTCTTCCCAGGATTAAAGGTGAATTCGTACCAATCCAATTGCCGTAATAGTCTTTAAAGAGGCCGTAGCTATATTCATTCTCACCCGTATAAACTACTTTGCCCTCAATTATCTTAAAGGTCGAATATTCAGTTCTTCCGTTTAGAAGTCCCTGGTATCTGCTGGACTTACCAATATACTGGTTCGGTGCAGAAATTTCATTAAAACTTTTCATCGCGATTTGTGCCGGTACCCACATTTTATCTACTATACCCTGATTAGCGATAGGCCCAGCAATCATAACTACTCCTAGAACCAAGAAGGTAATAACTACATTTCGCAAAATAGAATGCCATTTAGCTTTTCTTACAGCCCTGTTTAGTTTTGAATTTTTCAAGTCATCAAACAAACTATCCAGATCCTTTTCATCTTTTAGCTCTTCTTGATTATTTTTATTATCGGTCAAGATAATCCCTCCCAAATAGCCTTAAATTTATTTCGTGCTCTGTACAGATATACTTTCACATTGGATTCACTCATTTCCAGAATATCTGCAATATCTTTGTAAGGTAAGTCTAAGAAATACCTTAAAACCAGTAAATTTTTGTAAGATGGTTTTAATAAATCCAATGCTCTGTAAATTTCATTATTTTGTTCTTTGCTTACTATTTTATCTTCTGCACTTTCAGCAAAAAGCTCCATATTGGGCATGACATCAATATACTCGTTACTTCGTTTATTTTTGCTGTATAAATTATAATAACTGTTAATGGCAACCTTAAAAAGCCATGCACGAATTTTGTCTTGATGTATCGCATCAATATTTTTTAGCGCTTTATATAAAGTCTCTTGAACAATATCCTCAGCATCTTCCTTTGATGCACCCATTTTTATTAGGTATTTAAAAATTACTTTCATTTCATCCACAAAGAGCTCTTCTAAGGTCTCATTTTTCATAATTCACCACCTTTTCTCAGCATTCTAAGCCGGCCAGCTGCTGTAAGTTAAGCAACTTACATTTATATAACAACTAAACTTTAAAAAAGTATACACATTATAATTAAAAGTATATTGTTAATTCGCAAAATAAAGCCACCAATGCTGCATTCACGACTCTGTCGTGCATACCACCATCGATCCGGGAGGGTTAGTTATCAAGGGCAAATCCTACATTGTGATTTACTCTGTAAATCTACCTAATACATACGGATTTTCGTTTTAAGGATGTTATATTTTACACAAGATTTTCTGGCCTGCCTTTGCCTTCTTTTCAGTACAAAATGTGGGAGTATACATTACATATACCCCCACATTTTGCTGCTTTCGACTTGCTTTTTGAGAACTTTTCAAACAGACTGCTGTCCCCTTGACACTTTTCTCCGTTAACTATTTTTAAAAATGGATTTGAATTCTATTTTAAAGCGTTGTATTGTAGAAAAAACAAATCAACTATATTTTACGAAGAAAGGAAATCAAGCCATGAATATGAAGATTGAAACAATTCCGCCGTATAGAATTGCATACCTAAGATATATAGGCCCTTATGGAACCAGCAATGTGCAAACAATGGAAAAATTAAAAAAGTGGGCTAAGTCTAACGATCTCCTTCATGATAAATCGATAATATTGGGAATTGCTCACGATAATCCGGAGACAACAAAACCTGAAAACTGTCGTTATGATGCTTGTGCAGTTGTATCGGATGATTATTGTGTTAATAATGGATGTGTTAGTCAAGGAAACATTGTTGGGGGCAAATACGCCGTTTTAAAGATCAGTCATACGGCGGAAGCAGTTCAAAAAGCTTGGTTTGAAATTTTTCCGGAATTATTTAAACAAGGCTATCAATTCGATGAAACAAGACCTGTCCTTGAAAGGTATATATTCGAAATGGTTAATAATCATTATTGTGAACTTTGTGTCCCGATTAAATAAAGGATATTTGACGTTGACAGGGTTGACAGGGGGACGGGGTTGTTGTCAACGATGTTTACAGTCACTATAATTTGACTTGCATTTGATCGTTGACAACAACCCCGTCCCCCTGTCAACCCTGTTTCGTGGCCATTTTACCAGAAAAAGAGGTCTGTCAAATAATTTAAAATACTCCGCGTTTCTCGTATATGGTATAAAACAATAATTTCTTATTTCTTTTTCTTCTTAGCGAGGGCACTTTCGGCAGCTTTTTTTTGGGCACTTGTACTTCTGGGATTAGCGAGAACTTTATTGGCGTCATTTGACGCTTTTTTCCCGCTTACACTTTTGCCTCTTGACATTGTAATCACCTCCCCCTTCATGTTTGTACAAGGGGGCGCTTCTTGTCATGCACAGGAGATGGACGCCCCGATTTACTTACTTGTGCTCTTCGCATAGCAATATCGTTTCTTTTTATAAGCGTCAGGTATTCCTGTTTAGTATCAATTATCATGTCGTTCATTCATATCTCGTACTGCGCGATATGAATATAACAGTTCTTAATTCATTAGCGTTATTAGAATATCTATTACGCATTGCAAATGACCATAGGGAAATATTATCATTATTGTTACAATGTTTCAAGTGTGGGTCTGTCTTATAGTGCTCCTGAATCCCAGCGAAATAGGCTTTGTATACCTTTAACGTACTTTTCTTGGAAATTTAGCAATTATATTTCTTTTTGATAATTTTCCCGACAAACTTTTTCATAATCCTGTTCTCTTTTACAATCAGCGAATCTATATCAGTGGGATACTTTGTCAATACCTCGTATCCGTTTTCGGTAACAAGGACCGTGTCTGAATGACGGAATCCGCCAATTTCATCTATATATATGCCCGGTTCAACACTGATAAGCATATTCTTTTCTAATACTTCTGTTCCGCCCAGGCTGCACCACGGACGTTCATGCCCGTTCATTCCAAAGCCATGTCCTGTCTAATACTGTTTGTCCGACATACAAACCCTTGTGCAGCAAACGAATTCCTTCTGCCGAGTACTTTGCAGATTCTCGCAGTGCTTCAATTTCATCCGGTAGTTTCTTAACTCTTGTGTCCTCAATACAACTGCTGATTCGTATTTCATCAGCTTGAATTTTTTGCATATTCCCCGAAGGCAGTGATGGTTCAATTCCTAAAACTTTAATAGCTGCATCCGCCAACAATAAATTAAGTTTATCATACCAGCATGCTCCCTCTCTTGTAGGAAACTCTTCGTAATAATCGATCTTCCCAAAATTTCCAACTTTACTCATGTGCGCAAATTCCATCTTAGGAACAACGAGCATGGGAACTCCCTCTTTTTTAGCTATGATAAAAAATGGTCTTTCCACCGGGTCATAATCTGCCCCAGTCAGATAATAAATAGATTCCTGCGACGTAATCAACATTGCATCCAAACTTTCAGCAACAATATTCTTCTGAAGATTTTCCATTCGTTTTTCATAATCTCTTTTCATAAAGTTCGCCTCCGTGTTTTTGATATTATCTATTCATATTATCTATTATATAAATTTTTGATAAAAAATGGGTTTTTTTATTATATCTCATAATATTGCCAGGTAAATCCAGTTTGCGGCAATTCCGGCTGTCAGGCCGCCGATTGTGTGGGACAATATTGCTTTGCCTGTGAGGTCCTTATGGTTCAGACTGTCCATCATGGAAACATGGGTTGCAAGGAAACCGCTCCAGCACATGCACATTGCCGCGAAAACTGCTATATCATGTGCGTTTACAAGTCCGTCGCGGAGCAGACTTGGAACCAGACCGATGGCAGCTCCCGCGGCTCCCAAAGCCGTGATCGGAATAGCAATCGCTTCCGCACTTGAAAATCCAAACAACGGTTCAAGAATAAAATTAATTTTTCCGGCCAGATACGGAAGGAGTCCAATGCCCTCATAGGCAGCGCCTGTAAAAGCAGCGTCGTCTCCGGCTCCGTTTGAAAGCATCATGACAAGTGTACAGATAATCAAAACTCCGGGAATAATACCCATACCCAGCTTTACTCCGTTTTTTCCGCCGTCGAGAATGGAGTTCATTATCCTTGCACCGAGGCGAGTTTCATTGCTCCCACCCGTCGCAGGCGCATCTCCACTGTCATAAGACGTCTTATCCGAATATGGAAGCTCACTTCTACCTTCCGAGGGCAGTAACTATTCAATCAGTAGTATATTGAGAGAGGCAGACATCAGCCCGAATGTGCAATGTGCGCTGGACGATGACTACGCGGTAATTGCACTTGCGGAAAAGGGGCTCGGTGTCACGATATTGCCAGAGCTCATTCTGAAAAATCATCATGCGAAGGTTATAGTAAAACCGTTGTCACCTGCGTGTTACCGTACAATCGGCATCGGCGTTCACCGTTCTGCCACATTGTCGCCGGCATGCAGACGCTTTATTTCGTTTGTGAGGGACTGGATAGAAGAAATGAAGTCGAAGCCAAGAAAGCTAAAGCTTTGGTCTTTGGTTAGATTTACTATGCTGGTCTTCTCTGTGTTGACTTCCACCTGCAACTTTTCTAGTTCTTCCATTAGCCTTTTGTTCACCTGTCCGAGTAGCTTTTCCTGTCTTGGATGGCCAGATACCAGTATTACTAGGTCGTCCGCAAATCTTGCATACTCCAAATTGGTGTACTTTCCATCCCTAGTTACTTCTTTGGCTTTTTCCAGCATCTTATCTACTTCATTCAGATAGAGATTTGCCAGCAGCGGAGAAATTACGCCCCCCTGGGGCACCCCTTTCTTTCCGTTGGCTTTGAGGATTTGTTTTAGCAAATGCATGATTTTGTCATCATCAACTCGTTTGGCTACTTGTTCAAATAGTATATGATGTCTTACATTATCAAAGTAGGATTTTAGATCCAAATCTATGACT
>JAYEHK010000163.1:0-9116 GCA_034659475.1 Bacillota bacterium
ATTCTTTAACAAGATCATAGGTATCTAGATCAGGAACCACTTCGCTGTACTTTTGATGTACCTGTTCAAAGAGGCCAAAATAAATCTCATTGATCTGCTTCATTCTTTTTTCAACCTGTTCAAATTCATAATCATCACGCTCAATTAGATGAAGTAAACTCTGGAGTAAACTTTGTAATAACTGATTGTGAAAAATCGTCACCATCATTTCACGCTTATACTGCTTGCAAAGTAAATACTTCAAATAATCTTCCAGATCTTTTTGCATCGACTGGTTTAGCGTATTAATTGCTATAAGGAGTTCAATTTCGTGGCTTGTAATATCTCCCAACAAGATGAAACCCTCCTTTTTTTTGAATAAAGATAGTTATTGTAAGAGTTCCACCTATGTTGCTTAAATTCCTTTTATGAATTATCCAGATATTCTCCTCTTATTCAAGGCTATTCGAGCATTAGCCTTATCCAATTGGTGTTATTTGGTACCTATCCCTTTTCTATGGCGTTGGAGGAAATGTCCCATTCGCCCAATTGCTTCTTCAATACTATTAATACTGGACGCGTAGCAACAGCGAATATGCCCTTCTCCGTTAGACCCAAAGGCATTTCCTGGAACAACCGCCACCTTCTCTTCTGTTAAGAGTCGTTCACAAAACTCCTCACTATTCATTCCTGAACTTTCAATTGACGGAAAACAATAAAACGCTCCGCGCGGTTCAAAACAAGTTAATCCAATTCTTCGAAGACTATTTACCATTAATTTGCGACGATTATTATAATCTTCGACCATTTTCCGCATTTCAAATTCTCCGTGTCGCAGCGCCTCTATGGCTGCTTTTTGAGCCATAATGGGTGCACACATAATAGTGTATTGATGCACTTTATTCATCGCGGCGATAATATCAGCATTTCCACAGGCATAACCAATTCGCCACCCAGTCATTGCATAAGCTTTTGAAAAACCATTCATCACAATGGTCCGATCTTTCATACCTGGAAAGGAAGCAATAGAAGTATGTTTTTTCCCGTAGGTTAATTCACAATAAATCTCATCTGATATAACAAGAAGATCATGTTTAATAATCAGATCAACCAGTGCCTGTAAATCATCTTCCTCCATAATTGCTCCGGTTGGATTATTGGGATACGCCAGAATAAGCACCTTACTGCGTGGTGTAATTTTTCTTTCCAACAGTTCAGGCAGCAAACGATATTCGTCTCTGGCATAGGCTTCAACCGGAACAGGCACACCATTAGCAAGTGTTGTTCCAGGAGCGTAGCAAACATAAGAAGGTTCCGGAATCAAAACCTCATCTCCTGGTTGAAGAAGACTGCGCAAAGCAATATCAACGGCTTCACTCACACCGATTGTAACGATGATCTCATCTTTTGGGCAATACTCAACTCCTATTTTGCGCTTTTGATACCCTGCAATCTCTTCTCTTAATTCCAGTAGCCCTAGATTAGACGTATACATGGTATAGCCTTTTTCCAGAGAATAAACGCTGGCCTCTCTAATGTGCCAGGGTGTTGCATAATCAGGTTCACCCACACCCAGAGATATTACCCCCTCTGTTTGGGTAACCAGATCAAAAAATTTACGGATTCCCGAGGGTGGCAAATCCCTCACCAGATCAGATAGATAACTATTCATACAAGTCATGGACTAACCACCAACCTTTTGTCTTCATCAGGATCCTCAAGAATGAATTGATCCTGTTTATAGCGCTTTAATATAAAATGAGTCGTAGTACTCTGAACATGATCTAAGGTTGACAGTTTAAAGGATACAAAACGAGCCACATCCTTCATGTTTGTGCCTTCCACTACAACGGATAAGTCATATGTTCCACTCATCAGATAAACACACCTGACTTCAGGAAAACGGTAGATTCTCTCGGCAATCGCGTTAAACCCAACTTCCCGTTCAGGAACCACTTTCACATCAATCATTGCAGTTACCAGATCACATCCAACCTTATCCCAGTTGATTATCGTGTTATAACCAATAATTGTTTTATCGGCTTCCATCTCCTTGATCAGAGCACGAATATTATCCTCGTCTTCATCAAGCATTGTAGCAATTGTTTTGGAACTAATGTGCGAATCATGCTCAATTAAATCCAATATTTTTCTTTTGAGTTCCATAGTATTCCTCCTTTTCATTAAATAAAAATACAAAAAACTCCCATCCCGTAAAGGGACGGAAGTATTTTCCGCGGTACCACCCAATTTGGCTTTTGCCCAACTCTGTGCACATAACGGCGGCAACCGACTAGCTTTTTCACCAGTACTCCCAAGTGGCTTTCATAACAATCCCTATTACCGGTTTTCAACCCCTCCGGCTCTCTGTAAATAGCAATTGAAATTACTCTTCTGATCATTGAATTTAATATGAAATTAACAGTTATTTTACCACTATTACAATGTTCGGTCAAGTATCATTTCATCACTAACTATAAAACATTTCCAGAACTATTTTGAGATTCTCAGCATAATATATTTTCAGAATCTTTTTAGGAGGAATGTAATGTTAAATTCAATTACTCTTACTCATGAAGAACAGTTAATCGCAAATCGTGTCAATCATTATTTTAAATGTCCAGAAATGTCAATGAAAGATAAATTATATCATGCAATTCTAATTGCCCAGCATGATTTGGATTCTCACAGCTTCTGCGGTGAAGCGGAAAAAAATCGTCTTACACACTACAAAAACCTTTTGGATAACATATGGCAAAAAATGAGTGTATAAATTATGAAGACCTATTTAAACAAAAGAAACCTTCGTTTGAGCCACACGTATTCTAGAACATAACCCATTAACATGAGAACAATCAACGCTCCCCAAAAACACCTCTCTTTGGTTAGTTTGTTCTGTAAACCAGCAATGAGTTGTTCGCGCTCACCAGCAAAGTCAAAAAAGCTTTGCTTTTCTTCTTTTATAGAATTCATCTGGTGTATAGTCCGTTGCAGTTGGTCATTTAGCTGGTAATTCATGTTCCAATTGTCAATGCGATCTACCAGCAGTTCATTAATCCAATGATTAAAAAAGCGCGCCTTATCATCTTCTTCGACGCTCATAGCACCAAATGCTGGAATACCACGTGCACTAACTGGTGTTTCTAAATGGAGCAGATCACATATGGTAGGAACAACATCAATCACCATAACGCCCTGTGTTTTGCCACCATTGGAACGGCACCCCGGGCCATGAATGATCAGGGGGACCATATCAGACGGCGAGGAACTCCTAGCGGAAGTTACTATAATTAGGGAATTATCATAAAGACCATTATGTTTCAGATGTCCTAAAAATTCTCCCAGTTGAAAATCAAAATTTTTTATCGATTCATAATAAACGTCTTGTTTTAGCGAAAGAAGATCATTTGCACAATCATCAATGTAAATATAGGTAAAAAACGGGTTTGATTTTCCAATGGTTTGTGAGACCTGTTCCAATATTTCTTTGCTAGTGAGTCCCGTTTTCATTTTTATGTACTCTTTATCTCCGTGTGAAAATGATTGTAATTTTCCCCCTGATCCATCAACAACCAGTATTGTCTTACCCTGCTTTTTTAATAGCTCACAGATCGATTCCACTTCCACTCGATCATTGGTCGTGTAATGTTTATGACTTTCCGTCAAAGCACCGGTTAAAATTGATGCTTCGGCAGCTTCTAAAGTATCCGAGCGAACAGCAAGTGTTTTTTCATTAATAACTCCGTCACTTATCAGGTATCTGATATTTGGTGCCGGAACACTCACATATGCTTCGTAATTATATCCAGCAACACTGATTAATATAACACGCTCAATTTTTTGATCTTCTGCATTGGCAATACCCGCTGAAAAAAGTAATACGCTTACAAACACCAGTAAAGTGAGACTCAAAACACGCATATGATTCAACTAACTCCCCCCCAATATTCCATCCTTAAATAACTATATTTTGGGGAAAGCTAAATTATACCAGCACGTCAGTATTTGCCGCTTTTTAAGATCGAGTAAGCAAGAAATAATCCAAGAATCATAGCCAGAGCAAAACCAAGATCAACCATAGGTATTTTTTCTATCAGCGAGCCATTCATTTTATCTGCCATTAAAGCTGTTCCGATAATAATACTCGCGACAATGATAGCTAGCGCCAAACGGTTTGACATAACATCAAACTTAGCAGTCATGCGGACCATATTTTCATGTTCCATTTTTATTTTCAATTCACCACTGCTCAATAGGTTTAACATTTCATCAATTTCGCGTGGAACGGTACGAAACAACCGATAATAGTCAAATGCAATATCTGTAATTTCGTGTTTGATATTGGAGGGTGAATATCGTTTCATCATTATTCTACGGCCATAAGGCTCCGCAATATCAACAATACTCAGTTGCGGATCAAGTTGTGCAACGATGCTTTCTACTGTCATAAGCATCTTAACCAATAGCGATAATTCCGAAGGAATTCTCACCTGATAACGACTGGATAATTCCAATAGTTCAGCTAAGGCTTCCCCTAGCTTGATTTGTGACATCTGCAATCCATAGTATTTTTGTTCAAGTCCTGATACGTCTCTTCTTAAGGCCTCTTTATTCACCGGTAAATCAGCTATGCCAATGGATAACAGTGCTCTGGTTACACCGTTCACATCATATCGCATCATACTAATCATCAGGTTCATGCATTTCTCCGTCAAAGCATCATCCATCAGGCCAACCTGACCAAAATCATAAAATATTAATTGGCCTGATCGGTTAATCGCAATATTACCAGGATGAGGGTCAGCATGAAAAAACCCGTGTACATAAATCTGTTCAAATAAGACTTTGACCAGTTTATCCGCAATGCCAGCAAGATCCATATTGGCTTTTCGTAAAGCAGCAAAATCTGATATCTTGATTCCTTCCAGATATTCCATCGTAAGAACCTTTTTAGTACAATACTCCCAGTAAATTTGAGGCACCAACAGATCCTTGTTTCGCTTAAAGTTATCCAAAAAGATGTCTGCGTTGCGGCCCTCCAGATTAAAATCCAACTCCTTGAAAATAGCCTCTGATAATTCCTCTACAATCTCCGACACACGATAAAATCGTCCCCAGGAAGTACGTTTCTCCAAAAGAGCAGCTAACCCGGCAAGAATAGCAAGATCGCTTTCAACCAATCGATCAACACCGGGTCGCTGAACCTTTATCACGACTTTTCTGCCATTTTTCAATTGCCCTTCATGCACCTGTGCGATGGATGCAGCAGCAATCGGAACTGGATTAACCCAAGCAAAGTCTTCTGCTAAACAAATACTGTTTTTCTCACAGACGTCCTGAACTTGTTCAAATGGAATGGCGGGTACATTGTTCTGTAGTTTTTCGAGTTCCTTTATGTAATCCGGACCTAGAATATCTGGCCGAATACTCATAAGTTGTCCCAGTTTTATATAAGCAGGACCGAGTTCTTCCAACGCCATTCGTAAACGCTGGGGTCGTGTAAAGACAGACATTTTGTCATCATCAGTTTTTCGTTTTCTCCAGGGAATATAACGATGATTTGTATTTTCAAAAATGAACCCGAAACCATGTTTTATTAAAATGTTTGCTACCTCGCGATAACGAGGAAGATAACCCACATGTGTTTTCTTTAAATAATAGCGCATATTTTCACCTCCAACACACAAGAGAAAACAACGAACTGCCGGGACTTACTCGGCAGTATTCCTGTGTCGATAACTGTATTGGCAACCAACCTTAGGGACTATCAAAAAATAAACTAGTCATTTACGCTGGTCTTTTTCACGCTATACTTCGTTATCAAAGCTTGCCATACGTCCAGTATGACTGCGCTTTGATGCCTCGTCTAGCGAGAAAAATCCTCAGCGTATTCTGCCTTGTTTATTTCTTGATAGCCCCTTATATTAAAACACGCATTTACTCAAATTTCTTTTCTAATTCAGCAATTCTCGCTTCTAGTTTTTCTAACTGTTCTTTCGTCACTGAACTAACGTCTTTTCTCCAATCCTGAACCTCATCCCTTATCATAGAACGAAATTCTTCTTTTTCTTCCTGTCCTCGTTTCACCATATCATCCATTGTCTTCCTGGCTTCTTCTCTGCTTAGCTCGCCTCGTTCAACCATTTCATCAAAATGTTCTTCCATTTTATCTTTGGTTAAACTCAACGCTCCTAACCCAAGATGAAACATAGTCTCAAACATCCTCATCGAAGATACCTCCTCACAATTATGAATTCTGAGCATTACTATATCCTGCCATTTGATTCTAACACCTTTATTATATGCTATAATCAGAATTTTAATAGATCAAATTATGAATTAATCCTCAACGATGACACAGGGGGACGTTTTTGACGCTTACCTTGTTATAAGGTTATACTTTAAATCAGATGAATTTTACAGGGAGATGACCAATTCATGAAAAATATGAAACTAATTGTAAGAATTATATGTGTTTTAATTGTATTCTGGGTAATAATGCTGGGAACAGATTACTGGAAAACAACACATGATTTCGAAAAGCCAGTTTTCGCACTTTGCTCTAACGGTGCTGATGATGGGGGTTCCGGAACATATAAAAACATCGGGTATTATATTGAAATAAAAGGAAACTTCATGCCGGAAGATGAATTCCCAGGTGTAACACAGGCGCAATTTAATATTTTCGGAAAGCCAGTCACCCAATCTATTCGTGAATAAAGCCTTAATACCAAACTTAAAGCCACCCAATAATGCAGGGTTAATAACATTTTAAAGGCCTCCCTGAAATATCTTCAGGGAGGCCTTTAGTTCAGCGTATGCTCTATTTATACATTTCTTCCACTTCGTTTGCATAATTTTTCAGAACTACCCGGGTTTTGATTTTCAGCAGTGGAGTAAGCTCCCCTCGGTCATCAGAAAATTTGCGTGGAATAATTGCAATTTTCTTAATAGACTCAAAATCAGCAAGTTCTTCATTGACCTTGTCGATTTCACCCTTAACCATCGCATATACTTCCGGATGAAAGGCAATGTCTTCTCCTACTTCAGTACAGGTGGTAATACCGTTAACAACAACGTGTACCAGTTTTGTTTCATCAAAATCAATACCTTTTTCCCTGAATATTTTAATAATATTATCATACATAGGAACAACAAGAGCACTGATAAACTTGCGATTATCCCCGATAATAACGATTTGTTCAATAAACGGACTGTTAGTGAATTTTGCTTCGACCCGTGCAGGGGATACATTTTTACCAGTATCCAAAACAATAATCGCTTTCTTGCGGTCTACAAGTCTCAGGAAGCCATGATCAATCTGTCCAATATCGCCAGTTTTAAACCATCCATCCGGGGTGAAACTAATCTCGGTATCCTCTGAATTTTTATAGTATCCGCTAATTACGCTGTCTCCCCTTACGAGGATCTCGCTGTCTTCCGGATCCAGCATTACTTCCATATTGGCACCTGCCATCACAGGTGCCTCCCAGCCTATACGAACACAATTAGCCTGTACCATATTACAACCCGAAGCTGTTTCAGTCAGGCCCCATCCATCCAGAAGCGGGAAGTTCATTCCCCAATAATTCTTCTGCAAATCGGCAGCTAACGCAGCCCCTCCGGAATAGGCTTTTTGTACTCTACCGCCAAATACATTCCTGAAAACAGAAAAGATTGTCTTATCTGCTTCAAGGAACTCCGCTTTAAGAGCTGTATCAAGGTAGAGCGTAGGATCAGTGGTAAGATCTACAACCCCGTTCTCATCCATTCTGGTGTCCAACACTTTTTGACCCACATTAATGGCCCAATCATATTGTTTTTTCCCCTGGGGACTGGAACAAATCTGTGCAGCAACCCCATTCCAGATTCGATCCCACAGGCGGGCAACCAGCATGACAAAGGTGGGTTTGATTTCCTGTAAATCCTGCAGAATTGTTCTGGGATTTTGGGCATAGCCAATCATTCCTCCATAAGAGATACAAGCACTGTGATTATTGATCCGATTCCAGTTATGGCTTAAAGGAAGTATCGAGAAGGTAGTGTCAAAGGTGTTAAAAGGTGTATTACCACGGAAACCAACCTGGCTGGTTGCCAAACTTCCGCTCAATACGTTTTTGTGGGTCAATGGGCAGCCCTTCTGATTTCCTGTAGTACCTGAAGTATACAGGATCGTACAAAGGTCATCCTGGGTGATAGATTGCCACCGTTCTTTATACGCACCGGGATATTGCCGGCGATACTGTTCACCCATCTCCCATAGTTGCTGCATATTTAATATGTTCTTATTTTCACTCTGGTAACTGGAATTCATCACCACAATATGTTTGACCTGTGGTAACTTGTCCCATACAGTTAATACCTTGGCAAGTAATTCTTCATTTTCCACACATATACAGCTTACTTCGGAATGGTTTGTTGTAAGAATGATATTTTCACCTGAATCATCTGGATAAAGCGTACAAACGCAACAACCTGCACCTCGTGCACCATAGTCTGTCCAATCCCAGACAGGTTTGGTATGACACATAATCGAAATTCTGTCACCTTTTTGCAAACCCAGGGCCATGAAACCGTTGCCAAACGCCTCTACCCTTTCGGCGAATTCATTATAGGTAAGGGTTAAAAAACTAGTTCCGTTTGCAAACTTTTGTGCAGGAAGATGTCCAGCAAATTTTACCGTATTATAAAACATATGAACGGTACTGGGTACATCACGCATAAAATTATCCAATAGTGGATTACCTGGGCCCTGATACACATATGATGCCGGTGCTTTTAAAACCATTTTTTACCTCCTTATTATGTGACATTCCAAAATTGTCACTACCCTTTCACATTACCATCATTGTTATATTATACATGTTACAGTTTATTTCTCCAAGTAATAAATATTTATATTTATAATTATTTTAATCAGTTATTCATTGGATTCATCATAATTATTCTGCATATATATAAAATACCGGCCAATTACTTCATAAGCCGAAGTTATGGCCGGTATATAACGATCATTCATTATTGGTTATACAAATAAAATAATAGGATCTGCTCCCTTTCCTCATATATCCGGTGCATTAGAATTTGCTTGTCAACACCCCCGCCCCCTCAACACCTTTGCTAATTCCCATTATTAA
>JAYEHK010000164.1:0-32084 GCA_034659475.1 Bacillota bacterium
TGGCTCCCTTCATGCAGCGTTACCACCCAATTATCTAGATACGCAGAGTTCCAATATTGTTGGGGTCAGACACCGCTTGTCCCATTCTACACCCTATTCAGTTTTCCAACTAACCAACTAACCAACTGTCCAACTAACCAACTAACCAACTGTCCAACTTTATGACGCATTATCTGTCTTCTGCGACGCTTTATTCGCTTTCTTCGGCTTGATAGCGATACGTGAAGAATTGTTGGCCGAAGAAGGCGTCATAGTTGGTGAACAGGTCTTCATCCCCCTGGGTCTCTTCCATTTTGCTGAAAAAGACGTGTAATTTGGCATCCATATGATCCATTTCATGCAAAACAAAGGCTTCTGGGAAGAGCGGGATGACAGGAGAACCGTATTCCAGACTGCCGTGATGGCTTAGAATCATATGTTTTAGCATCCACTCCAGCTTCTGCGGAAAATCCAAGCCCTGTTCCCGCACCTGATGAATCTGTTGTCCGACCCATTCGCTCCCCATCACAATGTGTCCCATTAAACGACCTTCTACTGTATAACGTGGTGCTACTTTGATTTCATATTCCGCCACCTTGCCAGTGTCATGCAAAAGCGCTCCGCATAAAAGCAAATCCCGATTCAAACCTGGAAAGCTCTCTGCTACTTTAAGGCACAGTCTGGCAACCGAGACGGTATGCTCAAGCAATCCTCCCACATAATTATGGTGGACTCTCTTGGCCGCCGTTGATTGGAAAAACTTTTCTCTAAAAGCAGGGGTAAAGAAGTTTTCCATCAGCAACTGAAGGTATGGATCTGTAATACTTTCCATCATTTCGTCAAAGCTTTTTATTAATTCCTCTATGGGAATGTCGGGTTGCCTCATGTATGGATAGGGAGGTTCATCCAGCACTTTTATTTTTTTGGCAGTCACCTGAAGGCGGCCCCCAAAGTTCCCCATATCTCCCAACAGAGCAATCACCGCACCAACCTCAAGGGTTCCCGCTACCGGGCAATTTTCCCAGACAATTGCATCCAGTTCGCCGCTTGCATCCCCCAGTTTGAGGTTATCTATTTCTTTGCCATCTTTAGTCCGCCGATGCACTTTATCCAAAATAAGATATTTCCCGTGAAACTGCTGCCCTTGTCCAACATTATTAGCTTCTTTGATAATTAATGGTCCCTTTTGCTCCACTTTATTTCTCTCCTTTTACCCAATTCTCTCTCAATACAACAGGTTTTCAAACCCAGTTTACCGTACTGGCCATGTGTACGATCCGATGTCTAATTCAGGCATCTCAGCTTGCAAGATGTTCAGAAAAGACACCATACCAAGACTTTCTCCGCCTTCTGGCAGACCTGCAAAAAGCAAATCAGGATCCATGTTCAGATTTCTCATCTGTATCATATCGATATGTAGTTTTTGTGTCCACTCAATGAGCGTCTCAAGTTGGTCTTCCCTGTCTGTGAACCCAGGAAAAACAAGCAGGTTAAGCGATACCCGCAGATTTTTCTCTTTGGCATACCGAATGGAATTTTCCACATCTGCAAGGTGGTAATTTTTCGGCCGATGATAGTAATTATAGCTCTCTTCAACAGGCGAGAACAAGGTTACCCGCATTGCATCCATTCCGGCATCGCAAACCTGTTTGATTCCTGCAGTATATCCGGCATTGGTGTTCATGTTGATGGTTCCCTTGTCTGTAGATTGACGTATTTTTTCTATTGCCGGTGCTAAACGGTCGGCATTTAAAGAAGGTTCCCCTTCACAGCCCTGTCCAAAACTGATAATGCCATCTCTCGCGTGCTGGAGATGTTCGATTCCCATTTCGCTAACTTCCTGCACCGTGGGCAGGAAATCAATGCGGTTTTGCGGTGAATCAACATCCAGATGGGACTCTGATATACATCCTATACAGTTCGCATTACAAGCGCTATAAGTGGGAATTCCTCCCTCCCATCGCTGATAAAATATATTCTGGGCTGTAAAGCAACCATATTCCAGTGAGCATCTCGCGATCTGTCTGAAAATCCGATTGTCAGGATACTTTTTAAGCATGACAGAGATTTTTTGCGGTAACCCCTCGGTATTATAGTAGGTAGGATGCCACTTGCGGTGTTCATCACTCTGAACAGCGGCAACATATATCTGATCATCTTTGAGGCCCACGGCCGCATACCCCATTAACGGCAGCGAACCGCACTCCGCAGGGGCAACGCTGGCAGGAAGGAGTGTCCTGGTGAATCCCTGGGGAAGTAATGCTGCCACTGCTTTCACGGTTCCTTTTCTATTCCGCGGATCCATATTGAAGTAGCTCACTGCTTCCTCAGCGTTTACCCCAACAGGAATGTGCCCGGGCATAGATACCAGCGAAGACCCTTTCGGAAGAGGAATCATTTCTTCCTCTTCCGAAACGACCCAATCCATCCCGCTGCGCCCAAGCATACGAATACCCAGATGCTCTAAAATCTCACCTTTTTCATTTGCATACAAGCTAAGATACATCGTTTTCCCTCAATTCATTTATCGTATTTCTTTACTCTTATTAGACTATCTTAACTCATCCAGTAAAAAAAGCCCCTTAATGGGGCTTTTTTTATCGTAACTCAGTTTTCCAGTTGACAACTAAAACAGCTAAACTAGAGAGACTTGAGTTATCTTAATTGATCGAATTCAACTAAACCTATGTCGCCAAAACTTTTTTTAATGCCTCAAATAGCTTAACGGATCATGGGTTTGGTTCCCTGTTTTTACTTCAAAATGCAGATGAGGGCCAGTGGTTCGTCCACTGACGCCAATCGTTGCGACAATCTGTCCACAGCTTACCTGCTGATTTTCTCTCACCATAATTTTTTGTGCATGGGCATAAACCGTTTGTTTCCCATCCGGATGTTTAAGTACAACCATTCGGCCATAGATATCTTTGTATCCCGCAAACATTACCTGGCCCGCAGCTGCTGCACGAATAGGTGTTCCAATATCGGCAGCAATATCTACCCCATGATGAAAACCAGATTGTCTCCATCCATATCCTGAGGTAATTCTACCAACCACCGGCCATGACAATACGTCACCTGTTGAAGTACCCCTAGAGGGTTGCTTGATTGAAACTGCTGCCAAAACAGCCCCTTTGTCAGGGATAACTAACTGATCTCCTATCTGCAATCGGTTAGGTCGAACATTTGGATTGGCCCCAATCATTGTTTGGACACTAATTTGATAGTGGTTTGCAATATCCCACATTGTTTCGCCCCTTTTAACAATGTGTTTGGTGTTCGTGTTTGTCCTGGACGGAATTTTGAGGATATCCCCCACCGTCAAAACACTATTCCTGTCCAGCCTGTTCATCTGCATAAGAGTCTGTAATTTCACCTTATACTTGTTGGAAATATCCCAGAGGGTATCTCCTCTTCTAATTCGATAGCTTTCCACCTGTTCTGCATTATCTGTTTGACTGATCACCATTGAACACGGAACAAAATCCCCCTCGTTCAGCGCTGCAAGCGATGGGTTGGCGCATTCAGTCAGCAATAGCAGGCCAATGGTAACTGAACCTAACCACCTGCTTTTGTTCAATTTGTTCACCTCAATTCTGCCCTGCAATAAACACAGAGCTACTGCTCCATATCTTTGACAGAACCAAGGGAGTTTATACCTTATTTATTGGGTGATTAATGGGAATTATTGCTTCTACGGTAATCTCTTTTGCCAAAGACGATGGGAGCAGCTCTAAGAAGATCTTCGTTTGACTTCGTTTTCTTCATGGTATCTATCATCATTTGCATGGTTTCTACCGTATTTTGTTCACTGAACGTATTCCGAAGACTCCACATGAGTTTCATTTCTTCTTCTTTGAATAACAGTTCTTCTTTTCTGGTTCCTGAACGCTTTAGATCAATGGCCGGGAAGATTCGTCTTTCAGATAGTTTACGATCCAGAACCAGTTCCATATTACCTGTTCCTTTGAACTCCTCAAAAATTACATCATCCATTCGAGAACCTGTTTCGACCAGGGCAGTCGCTATAATAGTGAGACTTCCACCTTCTTCAATATTACGGGCAGCCCCAAAAAAACGTTTAGTTTTATGCAAAGAAGCCGGATCAATCCCCCCGGAAAGAGTACGACCAGAAGTGGGAATGATAAGATTGTGCGCTCGAGCCAGACGGGTAATACTATCCATCAAGATCACTACATCTTTTTTATGTTCTACAAGACGTTTTGCTCTCTCTAAGACCATGTCAGTTACCTTAACATGATTTTCCGGTGGTTCATCAAACGTAGAAGCAACCACTTCAGCATCAGTTGAACGCTGCATGTCTGTGACCTCTTCCGGGCGTTCATCCACCAGCAGAATAAAGAGTTCGACCTCGGGATGATTTATTGTAATTCCTTTGGCCATTTTTTGCAAAAGCATCGTCTTCCCAGCCTTTGGTGGGGCTACAATCAAGCCTCTTTGTCCTTTTCCAATCGGCGCAACCAGATCAATGATACGGGTAGAGTACTCCTGGGAATCTGTTGACAGCACAAGCCGTTCTGTAGGGTACAAAGGGGTTAACGCATCGAAATGAATTCGTTTAACTGATTCCTCAGGAGGAAACCCATTGACCCCTTCCACCTTCAATAGCGCAAAAAATCGTTCATTATCTTTCGGAGACCGCACCTGTCCAGATACTCTGTCTCCCGTACGCAGATCAAACTTTCTAATCTGGGAGGGAGATACGTAAATGTCCTCATGGCTGGGTACGTATGCAAAGGGTCTTAAGAAACCATAACCATCAGACATTATATCTAGCACTCCTGAAGCCTGAAGCAGTTCATTGGAACGGGTTACCGCTTTGGTAATTTCAAAAACGAGTTCTTTCTTGCGCAATTTTGAGTATCCGGCCAGGTTAACATCCCTGGCGATTTGATAGAGTTCTAGCATGGTTTTGTTTTCAAGTTCGTTGATATTCAATTTGTTCCTCCTCCCGATAGGTGTTTTATTGTTCTTTTATTGGGTTTTTTATCCATACTTTTTCCCGCCAGAATCTGTTGTCCTGGTGACAGGTAAAAGTATCGTATTTCATTACATCTATAGATTCAATTTCAATAAAATGATTTTGTGAAAAGATCTGTGATGGTAGGATGCAAAGAAAGTATGCAACTGCAGGAATAGTACCTGCAGTTGTATACGAATCTTCCTATGCAGCTAATTATTCAGATATGGGATACTTGCCCATGAAAGGGTGATTATCGTCTTCCTTCTTACTGGAAGACACTACATTCTATACGTTTATTCCCTTAAAATTTTATACGTGGGTCTTTAAATAATGGCTTTTTGTCCATCCTGTGATTGGCTTCGATAATTCGCACAGTACCAGATGTGCTTCTCATGACAACGGTCTGAGTAATCACATGTCCACCCAGGAAACGAACGCCCTTTAACAGAAATGAACCCGTGATGCCCGAAGCTACAAAGATTACATCATCTGATTTCACCAGGTCATCAAGTGTCAGCAACGCGCCTACATCTTTGATTCCCATTTCATGACAACGGCGCGTTTCATCTTCTGCTTCCTCACCTTCCGGATACAGACGTGCTTGAAAATCACCATCCAAACATTTTAATGCAGCGGCAGTTATAACACCCTCTGGTGCACCCCCGATGCCCAACAGAATATCCACCCCTGAATTCGGATAGGCAGCAGCAACGGCAGGAGAAACATCCCCATCTGTAATTAAGCGAATACGTGCTCCCAGGCTGCGAACATCTTCAATAATCTGTTGATGTCTGGGACGATCTAAAATGACTGCCGTAACCTCACTAATCGACTTATTCATCGCTTTAGCAATCTGCCGAATGTTTTCTTTAACAGGCGCATCAAGAAAAACCCGCCCTTTACATTCTGGTCCTACTGCGATCTTATCCATGTACATATCAGGGGCATGCAATAAACAGCCTCTGGGCGCAGATGCAAGTACCGCGATAGCGCCTGGCATCCCTTTGCTGACAAGATTGGTTCCCTCCAAAGGATCAACAGCAATATCCACCTTTGGTCCTCCCTGACCGACCTGTTCCCCAATATACAACATAGGGGCTTCATCCATTTCCCCTTCACCAATAACAACGGTTCCATCGATAGACACAGTATCAAACATTACACGCATTGCGGTTACGGCTGCGTCATCAGCTGCTTCTTTATCTCCTCTTCCAACCCAGCGTGCTGCATTTAATGCCGCCGCTTCTGTAACTCTTGCAAACTCAAGAGCAAGCTCTCTCTCCACAGTTAAACCCTCCACTTCTAACCCTGTGATTTATAAATCAATTCTATTGTTATTTTGATTAAATTAATTAGAAAATAGAAACCGAAAACGCTGATGTTCGCTGATTACCGCTGATTTACGCTGTTCTTTTTTTAATATTTTAAACAGCGTTAATCAGCAACCTTAATTACGACTGCAGGGAGTATCAGTGGTCCCCATAGGGGGCGATAATCAACGGCAATCTGCGTTAAAATCGTTCCCTTCCCCGGTTACACGCTAATTTTTATCGGTGGCTGCGTGTGCTCATTGAGTATGTCCTGCGAACATGGGTGGTTAATTAGAATTTACCCATTTAACAACCAGGACAATCATTGGTTATCACCGCTTGATGATTTATAATTTTCTTTAAAATGCCTTATTCCAATCGTCTAAAAACTTTTGAATCCCTGCATCTGTAAGCGGATGTTGAATCATCTGCTTGATTATTTTATAGGGAATGGTAGCAATATGCGAACCTAACTTCGCAGCATCCACCACATGCATCGGATGCCTGATACTAGCTGCAATCACCTCTGTTTCCAGCATGTATTGATCCAAAATACTTACGATATCGTTAAGCAACACCAGTCCGTCGTTTCCATTATCATCGACCCGTCCAAGAAAAGGAGATACGAAAGAAGCGCCGGCTCTTGCTGCCAGCAATGCTTGATTGGCAGAGAATATAAGCGTGGCATTCGTTCGAATGCCCTCGTCTTTAAGGTGCTTGATGGAGATAAGCCCCTCTTCACAGATTGGTATTTTGATGACCACATTGGGATGAATGGCAGCCAGTTCTCTGGCTTCAGTAAGCATAGAATTATGATCCAGTCCCAACACTTCAGCACTGATCGGTCCATCTACAATATCACAGATTTCTTTAATGACTTCTCTATAGTTGCGTTTTTCTTTAGCTACCAAGGTGGGGTTCGTGGTTACCCCATCGAGAATACCCATTTGATTTATCTCTTTGATCTCTTCTATATTAGCAGAGTCAATAAAAATACGCAAAAGGCTCCCTCCTTTAATCCTGTCATTTTAATTCTTTTGCTGCACACAACATCAATGTCCACTATAACAAATTTTGGGCGCCTGGAACTCCAGAAGAAAACTCGGACTGCTTTTTTAGCATCAGCCTACAAGACCCTGTTCATGTGTGGCATTTAATGATTATGCTTTTCCCGTGCTCTTAAATATTCTCATTTTTTCGCGAATTAGTTCAACAGCAGCCTCTTTTGCTGGTCCCAGTATCTTCCGGGGATCAATTTCAGCAGGATTCTTTTCGATTTGCCGTCTTATTTCCCATACAAAGGCTTCTCGAATATTGGTATCGATATTGACTTTACATATTCCCAGCGAGATTGCCTTTTGTACTGATTCATCGGGAACACCTGAACATCCATGCAGAACGATCGGAATTTTCACGAGATCTTTTATCGTCTTCAGTCTTTCATAATCCAGTTTTGGTTCCCCTTTGTATTGCCCGTGTGCCGTTCCAATCGCAATCGCCAGACTTTCAATACCGGTTTTTTCTACAAAGTAGCGTGCTTCTTCTGGATCGGTATACATCGCATCCTTCTCATCAACATGTACCTGATCCTCTGTACCACCTATTTTCCCCAGTTCTGCTTCAACTGATACCCCAATGGGTCTGGCGATGTCCAAAACCTTGTTAGTTATCGCAATATTCTGTTCCAACGGAAGCTTGGACCCATCGTACATGACAGAACTAAAGCCGCTTCTAATGCACCTGACCACCTGGTCAAAATCAGTACCATGGTCCAGGTGCAGAGCGACAGGAATATTATTGTCCTGTGTAGCAATTTTTACCATGCCGGTAATAAACTCTAATCCAGCATACTTAATCGCGCCCTGACTGGCCTGCATGATCACCGGAGAATTTTCTTTTTTTGCGGCCTCCATAATCGCTTGCACAATCTCCATGTTGTTGGCATTAAATGCGCCGACAGCATATCCTTCTTTGTCTGCTTTTTGCAGTAGTTCAGTTACAGGAACCAATGCCATTATAACCACCTCTTCTAATTTTTATCAATTTTATTGTCGTTGCTTTCTATTGCCCCGACTTATCCACTTGACTGACTTATACCTTTTGGTAAACTAAAAGCAATCGCATCATTATTAGCAACCAGAAAAAGCACAAGCGCTATTTTTAAAATGCCCGCAGGGAACATTCTCGTCCTATTTTAACAACCAAAGGGAGTATAAGCTACACTTGTAAAGTGGGGTTACGACAAAGCAAAGCAACCTGCGTCCAAAATAGCAGACACAGGAAGTATCAGCATCCTATTTTACACGAACGAAGTGAGTATCCGTTGTACCCAAAGGGTGCGTCATTTTAAAAGTGACCGATGGGGAACATCCTCTGCCCCCGAAGAGAGTAGTACTCGTAGGGTGATTGACTCTGTTCTCTCCGTTATTGCTGTCAAACGAGAAAGTTAAATTAAAATGGACCTTGCCTAACAATCAGGATGCACTCTCCTGCATCAAGTTACTAACCATGTCTCTGAGTACCATGATATCAAAGGGCTTTGTAATACATTTTTTAACGCCCGCATCCATTGCTTTTTTCACAACATCAATCTCACCATATGCGGTCATCATAATAATGGGGATGTTCCCAAATCGCTCCAAAATAATCTGTGAGGCTTCCAGTCCATTCATCTTTGGCATCTTAACGTCCATCAATATGATATCAGGAATCGCTTCATCAACACGATCAATAGCTTCTTTTCCATCAGTTGCAGTCCTTACATCCCATCCTTCTCGTTTAAAAAGCTCTTCCAGCAAACGCCGCACACCTTTTTGATCATCAACAATCAGGATATTTTCCTTCACAGCGATGCCCCCCCTTTTTTTGAAAACGTCATTTTATATTCTATTTCTCTTTAGATTTATTCTCTATAAATACCATATTTTCCTTCTTTCATTTTTTCTATTTT
The DNA here is from genome assembly GCA_034659475.1 of Bacillota bacterium. GTDB lineage: Bacteria > Bacillota > Syntrophomonadia > Syntrophomonadales > Syntrophomonadaceae > JAYEHK01. The sequence continues at coordinate 9,221 of JAYEHK010000164.1, forward strand.
CTTACTTTTAAATAGTATCACTCTTTTACTATAAAAAATACTAACCTTTGCCTTAGTTGGAAAGTTGGTCAGTTGGTTAGTTGGAACGTTGAAGTGGGTTAATTGGAAAATAGACGCGGACCTCTTTTTGTAAGGGGTAAGGGGTAAGGAGTCAGAGTAAGAGCAATGCCTAACTCCTAACCCCTAACCCCTAACTCCTAACTCCTCTTTTCATCAGTGGTTGTGGCCTGCGGCCATGGAGGGTTCCCCTGCAACACAGCAGATCCGCTTTTTAACCCTTTATCCCTGTTCTTTGACTTGATTCATTTGTATTTGCTTCCCGTTGCGAACATATACACGTTCTATCTCATGCGCAGCAAGCGTTTTTCGAACAGGCAACGCTAATTCCTCCCCGACTTCAACCGGTAAATCTGCCGGGAATTCAACCAGGGCCAGCTGCATAAAGACCTTGCCTCGAATCGGATAGTTTTTGCCCTTGTAGGTCACCTGGGGCGTAAATCGAGACACATTCAAATATCCCAAGAAAATCCTCGCCATCATTTTTAACATATCTATGAAACCACTGGGTCGATTCCCCACCTCAAGTACCAATCCATCATAAAAGCCTACCGGGATCACCGCAATTTTCGCCTCTTTTTTTAGACGGTAAGTCCGATAATAGCCCAGGAAAGACCCCTTTGGCAGAGATTTTAAGGAAATAATTTTACATTTAAAAGCATACGGATCTTTTAGGGAAAGTTGTTCAGAGAAATGACCTACCGGCTGTTGCCCTGATAGCAGCGTTCCCACTCTGACAGCATCCAGGTACATATGTGGATATTTCAAAACTACCGCACTGTTTGCACAGTGTTTTAGCGGTATTTGTATCCCCTGCCTGTCTAGCTGTTCAATGAATTGCAAAAAATGCGTATACTGTTTTTCCGTATACGCAGGAGAGGACGCAGCATGCGCCATGTGTGTGTATACCCCTTCAACGATAACCTGCCTGTCCACAGTCATGTCCTGAAGCAGCGCATAGGCCTCATTGGTCTGCAGCCCGAATCGTCCCAGTCCTGTGTCCAATTTAAGATGAAAATACGGTGTTTTCGAGAGGCCTTGTTCAACCTGTTTGAAGCATTGCCAATCATATTCGGAGGCAATGGTTAGACGGATCTCAAGCTCGATTGCCTCGATCAGACTTTCTTTATCAATCACCGGACTAAATACCAAAATCGGTGACTGTATGCCCCCTTGGCGAAGAGCAAAGGCCTCTTCGCCAAAGCTTACCGCGAAAAATCTCACCCCCGCCTGCTCCAAAACCCTTGCACTCTCAACCGCACCATGACCATATGCATCCGCTTTTATAACCGCAATCAGGGTGACCTGATCAGTTAATTTTGCCTGCACCGATTGAAGGTTATGTTCAATCGCGTCCAGGTCTATTTCAATCCACTTTTGTCCAGCTTTTCCCCCCACTACTCTGCCTCCTGTTGCTTTCTGCGCAGTACGGTTCTGGTGATCTTCTGATAGACAGGCAGAGCACGGTTCCATAAGAAATAATAAAAGCGCGAATAGACCACGTCCCAATCCCCAACAAATTCTGTAAAGTCACCATTGAATCCCTTCTTAAATCGATAAAGCCCATAGAGAGGATTACTTTCATCCAGATCCCCTGAAACCCCTCGAAAATCGTAAAGGGTACAACCGTTTTCTTTCGCCCAGCAGATCATCTCCCATTGTATGAGATAATTCGGCATCACTTTGCGGTGTTCGTTGCTCGATGCTCCATACAGATACCAGGCCTTGTCTCCAAGGATAAAAGCGAGGGTACCTGAAACTGGTTGGCCCTCATATTCCGCAATAAAAATCTTGGCCATGCCTGTTTCCACCATCTGATCCCAGATGGTTTCAAAATATTCATAGCCTCGAATTAAGAAATGATCCCTTTTGGCAGTTTCTTCAAGGATTTCGTAGAATACCTTCAGGTCCTCTTTTCCATAGACTTCGCGAATGGTTACGCCTTTCTTTTTAGCCAGGCGAATATTGTACCGCGTTTTTGAATGCATATTTTCCATCAGCTTAATCTCGGATGGTTCTATGTCTAACCTGAATACAAAGGCAGGCTGCACCCCTTCAAAATCAAGGCCGTTTTCATTCTTTTGAAAGCCACAGTTTCGTAATACCTCTTGAAACCCTTGATTGGTCACCTCTACATCTGGATCAATCTTTAGAAATATGGCCCCCTGATCCCTGGCTGCTTTTCGCGCGCCTTCAAACAAAACCTGACAGAGTTCCTCGTTGTCAATATTTACAACCGGACCCCGGGGCGCATAAAATATGCTCTTATTTACCCCGGGCAGGGGCAGTTTCCTTTTTAAAATCAATAAAGCCCCCTGAATCTCACCATCCTTTTCAAGAACCAGCGGTAAGGATTCCCAGCCCATGAAACGCTTTACTTCTCCCCACTCAAAGGTTTGCAGGAAATGCCCTTTCCAATGCTTTTTCACAAATCTGTTATAACGGTCTTTTTCGTTTACATCAATTATCCTTGTTGTATACATCCCAATCTCCCTATCATCTTTCTAAGGTATTTTTACCTGTTTGGCATATGAATATCCATTTCTTAATGTTCTACAGAAACATTCCAAGGCCTCCCTATTTTATCACTTTTCTTTCTTTTGGCTAATTTTGCAAAATAAGTTCATAATTTTCGATCTATTACGTATTGAAATACTAATGATATTTCGTTATATTTAATGTAGTCGCCTTGCACAAATTTCACGAGAGGGAATGCTAGGAGATTGTATCGCTTTTGTAACACTACTAATTTTCGTCGAATTATTGGATAATTCTGAAAAATACCGTGTTATTTAGGAGGGGGAGAAAATGAATACTTATAACGAAGAGTATCGCAGTAAACTCATCAGTGCAGAAGCAGCTGCACACTTAACTCCATCAAACAGCATCATAGATTATGGTATGTTTGCAACAAAACCGGTTGATTTTGATGTCGCCCTTAGCAAAATGGTTGGGGTAAAAGAAAACCTTAATGTCCGGGGAACAGGAACAGTGCTCCCGGTTCCAGAGGTCATCAAAAGTGATCCGGAACAAAAAACCTTTCAGTATTTCAGCTGGTATTTCACCGCCATCGATCGTAAAGCTGGGGATTTCGGTCTGGCCTGCCACAATCCATTTAACTATCATGAAGCAACAGGGATCATTGATGATCCGAATTTCACTCATATTTGGCCTGATGTTTGGGTCGCGCAGGTAGCGCCCATGGATAAGGCCGGCTGTTTTAATTTTGGCCTGGGTAATTCCCATAATAGAGCACTGGCATTAAAGGCCAAAATAAGAATTGTAGAAATAAACGAAAACATGCCCCGATGTCTTGGCGGAAACGATGAATTCGTACATATTAGTGAAGTTGATTACATCATAGAAGGTTCCAACACTCCGATTTTTGCCACCCCGCCATCTCCTGACCACTCACCTGAAGAGATCAAAATTGCTGAATATATCGTTCCTGAGATTACGGATGGCGCATGTATTCAGTTGGGTATCGGGTCCTTGCCTAACCTGATTGGCAATATGATTGCGGCCTCTGACCTAAAAGATCTGGGCATTCAAAGCGAAATGTTTTGTGATGCGATGGTTAAAATGTATGAAGCCGGAAAGATCACAAATAGCAAAAAGGCTTATGATACCAACAAAAGCACCTACTCTTTTTGTTTAGGGACCCAAGAAACATACGATTTTCTTAATGAAAATCCACGCTGTGCTTCATGTAATGTGGGTTATACTAATGATCCATCATTAGTTGCACTTCACGATAAGGTTATTTCGATTAATAATATTCTAGAGGTTGACCTATTGTCACAGGTTTGTTCCGAATCATCTGGTCTTCGTCAAATCTCTGGAACCGGTGGACAACTTGATTTTGTGGTTGGCGCCTTTCACTCCCATGAAGGAAAGAGTTTTCTGGCCTTTTCCTCTACCTACACAGATAAAGAGGGCAAGATTCATTCTCGAATCAGACCAATGTTAACACCTGGAGCAGTCGTAACGGTGCCCAGGACCCAGGTACAGTATCTGGTGACCGAGTATGGAAAAGCTCATCTGAAAGCACTCTCTATATGGGGACGATCAGAAGCACTGGTCAACTTGGCTCATCCAGATTTTAGAGATGATTTAATTGAATCTGCCCGGGAAATGAAGATTTGGACACGGACCAATAGAATTCCGTTTTGATGTGTTAATAAGAAAAATAGTAATCCGGCTGTCGTTAAACCTTTTATTTGTTCGACAGTCGGATTTTTGTTGGTCGTTTGTTCAGTTATTTTTTTTTAAAATCAATCGCGTTTTTAACGAGACCCAGGAAGAGCGGGTGGGGGCGATTGGGTCTTGATTTTAATTCGGGATGGAATTGACAGGCAGTAAACCAGGGATGATCTGGTATTTCTATCATTTCAACCAATCTTCCATCTGGGGATAAACCACTTATGACCATTCCGTTTTTTTCGAGTTCTTCCCGGTAGTCATTATTGATCTCATACCGATGTCGATGTCTTTCTGTTATTTCTTCCTGCCCATAAGCCTTCTGCACAGCGGAGCCCATTTTTAGCATACACGGATAACGCCCGAGCCGCATGGTTCCACCTTTTTTTGCGATGTTTTCCTGATCAGGCATTAGGTGAACAACGGGGTGCGGAGATTCCAAATCAAATTCCGAACTATTGGCCCCCTCAAACCGACATACATCACGAGCAAAATCAATAACCGCACACTGCATTCCTAAACAAATTCCTAAAAACGGAACCTTGTTTTGTCTTGCATATCCTGCGCTGGCAATTTTCCCTTCAATGCCTCTTTCGCCGAATCCGCCCGGAACCAGGATCGCATCCACATCAGCTAATAACGTGTCTGTTCCCTGTTTTTCAATGTCTTCCGCGAATATCCATTTTATCTTAACATCACAATGGTACTCAAAGCCCGCATGATTGAGTGATTCAACAATACTTAAATAGGCATCAGGAAGTTCTACATATTTACCCACCAAGCCAACTGTAACCTGTTGATCTACCTGACGAACTTTGTTTACAAGTTCTTTCCATTCATTCAGATCAGCTTCTCTATGTTCAAGTTCCAGACGCTTGATCACCTGTTGATCCAGTCCTTCTTTAGCCAGCATAAGTGGTACTTCATAGATAGATGCAGCATCTTTTAACTGAATTACGTCTTGTTTAGCTACATCACAGAAGAGCGCCAGTTTAGCTTTTATGTCTTCCGATAAATCCTTTTCAGTCCGACAAACAAGAACATCCGGCTGAATCCCTATGCTTCTTAACTCCTTAACACTGTGTTGGGATGGTTTGGTTTTCAATTCACCCGCAGCTTTGATGTAAGGAATCAATGTCACATGGATATACATTACCCGATCTTTACCCAGATCAAACTTTAATTGGCGAATGGCCTCTATAAAAGGCAACGACTCGATATCTCCGACCGTCCCACCAATTTCCGTAATAACGACTTCCGGTTGATTGACTCCGTTTAGTTTTTCAACCATCATCACCCGTTCTTTAATTTCATTGGTAATATGCGGTATAACTTGAACCGTTTGCCCCAGATAGTCTCCTCTTCGTTCCTTATCCAAAACAGATTGGTAAATCCGTCCAGTGGTTACATTCGCATATTTGGTAAGATTTTCATCAACAAATCTCTCATAATGTCCAACATCCAGATCAGTTTCTGCACCATCCTCTGTTACATATACTTCACCATGTTGATAGGGACTCATAGTGCCGGGGTCAACATTAATATAGGGATCAAATTTTTGCAGGGAAACCTTAAACCCTCTGCTTTTGAGCAGCCTGCCCAGAGAAGCAGCTGTGATTCCTTTTCCTAATGAGGATACAACGCCCCCGGTAATAAAGATATATTTTGTCACCTTCTGGTCCCTCTCCTTCCCATAGATACACAACAATTTATTCAAACCCTTATGAATTTTACATCTATTTTGGCAGATAGGTCAACAAGAAAGATAGTCTAAAACAATAAGTTCTGTTTTCTCTGGAAGACCTTCGCAATTTATTTCAAGATTGTCTTTTTTTGTAACCTTATCATAATGAATTGTAAACGCCTCTAATGGCAATAGAGAAAAAGAAAGCACAGGTGTGCCATAATGCATGGGAATAATGATACGTGGTTTCAGCAGTTCGACCATCTGGCATGCTTCCTCTGCATCTATTGTAAATGTACCTCCTACTGGTACCAGAAGGACATCAACCTTCCCTATTTGCTGTACCTGCCCCTGTCCAAGCACATGACCCAAATCACCCAGGTGCAACAGATCAATTCCTTCTGTAGTAATCTTATAGATGGTGTTTGTTCCTCGTTCTATTCCTTCCTGCTTATCATGAAACGATGGAAACCCCTGTATCTTTATATTACTCTCGCTAAACTCACCATTTCCTCTAATAACCCGGGGTTCATTGTTGAAAACCTGAACCGCATTATGATCCCAGTGTTCATGGCTGATCGTCACCAGATCAGCCTCCCGGGGAACCACCGGGTATCCGACATCTGCATCAAAGGGATCAGTTACAATTCTCTTTCCATCACTTTCAATGGAAAAGCAGGCATGTCCAAACCAGGTGATTTTCATTAACTAAACCTCCCGATGAATCTTGCTGGCATCAAAATACCAGAATCCTTCGCCTTGGTAAACCAGACGATTATCGAGGTTAATGCGCGTGTAAATAGATGTTAAATTGGCCGTATCCTGTTTTTTACTCATCTTATCGGCAATTTCCCTTACCAGTTCATCATAAAATACCGGTTCCAGCCGTTCCTTCATGATGTCAATTGCCCAGTCTGCTTCACTCTTTTTGCTCTGCCTCAATGCAATCCCTCCTACATTTGTTCGGGCGCACTTACACCCAGAATATCCAGAGAATTCTTGATACATACTCTGCAGCTTTCCAGTAAACACAATCTGGCATCCTGCACTGTTGGTTCAACGTTTAGAACCCTGTGACGATTATAAAAGGCATGAAATTGTCCTGCCAGATCAAGTGCATATCTAGCAATTCTATGGGGCGCCATGGTTCTGGCAGCTGTGGCAATTTCTTCAGGAAATTCTGCAATTTTTCTTAAAATGTCCAATTCTTCCTGATCCAACACGGAAAAGTCTACTTCAGCCGGATCTTTTATCTGTATACCGGCTGTATTTGCCTGACGGAAAATACTCTTAATCCTTGCATGTGCATATTGAACATAATAAACCGGATTGTCCTGATTTTTTTGTTTGGCCAGTTCCATATCAAAATCCATCTGGCTATCCGGGCTGCGCATTACAAAGAAAAATCTGGCTGCATCTTTTCCAACTTCCTCAACAAGCTCATCCAATGACACTGTCGTTCCGGTTCGTTTTGACATACGAACGACCACGCCTCCGCGGTACAGTCTCACCAACTGCATGAGCATAATGTCAAGCTTGTCGGGATTATACCCAATCGCCTCCATGGCCCCTTTCATCCTTGCTACATGTCCATGGTGATCTGCTCCCCATACATTGATAACCCAGTCAAAACCTCGTTCAAATTTGTCTTTGTGATAGGCAATATCTGCCGCAAAATAAGTAGGCAGACCGTTGGCGCGAATGAGCACTTCATCCTTTTCATCCCCAAACAGGGTTGATTTAAACCAGAGCGCTCCTTCATTCTCGTAAACATAATCTCGTTCTCTTAAGAATTGCACCACTTCGTCTATTTTTCCCTGTTCGTGCAACGTTTTTTCACTAAACCAGACATCATACTGAATACCAAAATTAGCAAGCGTCTTTTTAATATATTTAATTCTTTCCTGCAAAGCATATTCAACCATTTTGGTGCGTCTTTCTTCCTGACTTAAAGCCAGCAATGTATCTTGATGGATCGAAATAATTTGCTTCATCGTATCTACAACATCCTGTCCCGCATATCCATTTTCCGGGAAGTCTATTCTCTTACCCATTAGCTGTAGATACCGAGCTTCCAGCGATTCAGCAAAAATATCAATCTGGTTTCCTGCATCATTAATATAAAATTCGCGCTGAACTTCATAGCCTGCCTTTTCCAAAACACTGGCCAGCGTATCTCCCAGAACTCCTCCCCGGGCATTCCCCATATGTAGATTTCCGGTTGGATTGGCGGAAACAAATTCTACCTGAACGCGGGTCCCAATGGACGAATTTTCCCCGTACCTTTCCCCCATGGACGCAACCAGAGACGGGATTTCCAGCAGCCATGAATAACCAAGAAAAAAATTAATAAAACCCGCACCAGCAATTTCCACTTTCTCTAACCGCTGCATGGCCTGAAAATCCATATTGTCCACAATGATCTCAGCAATTTTTCGCGGGGCCATCCGAGCTTGCCGTGCCAACAACATTGCTGCATTGACAGCAAAATCTCCATGCCCTGAATCGCGCGGCACCTCTACAACAAAATCGGGTATGCTCTCAAACGCAAGCAACCCATCCGTCTTTGCTTTAAGCAGCGCGTCAGTGGTGAGTTTTGTGATTTCATCGCGCACGCTTTGAATCGGATTCATAACCTTCCTCCTTATAATTTTTCCAACTTATATTATGCCATAAAAAAGGGGATCCTAGTAATAGTTAGATATCCCCAACATTATTTTTAAAACGAATACTGCAAATTATGGGAGGTTTTTTTATGCAGCTTGAACATAACGAAAAATCTATTTTAGCTTATTTTAGCTCGCTTAACAAGGCACAAGAAGCATTTTATGCGCTCAAGCAGTCTGGTGAATTCGAGATAAGGTTGGATCAGTTAAATACCGCACGACGCACTTCTACGTTAAGCAGCTCTCTTGCCAGTCTAACTGAGGCCGGAAACGACCCAGATCTTTACAGTTCGTACGGCCCCCTGCTCGCAGCTAATCCGAGCAGTAGCGGAATGTCCTCACCTGAAGAGCCAACTTCGTTTTCCTACTTAATCACTGTTGTCACCAGAACAGAGCGCTATCAAAATGTCATGCAAACACTAAAATCCTACAACGCAACCCTCTAAATAAGCAACCTTGGCTGATATGGTTTTGTTCTCCATCAACATGGTTATAAAAACCATTGATTTAAGTAAGGATCAACGTCTCCAGGAGAGTACTCTTGTATAATTTGTAACAGATCACTGGTGGTTGCCACGCTGTTACGGTATCTGGAAAGATAGGCTCGCAGTATCTTAATAACATTTTCATAACCAATTTCTTTTTCCAGTCCAACCCAGAATGCTTCCCCTGCGCGATACGCAGTATTATAATACTGCGTACGGTTTTGCATGTTTGATAATTCCTGATTAAGTACCATGCTCTTACTTTTGGTTTGCCAGCTATGTGTTTCTATTTCTTTCATTTCTCTCATAAACAAATGCGCTGACCAGTTCGCAAGTCCTTCATCAAGCCACGGTTCCTGGATCTGATCATTGCCTACCATCCCAAACCACCATTGGTGAGCAATTTCATGGGCCAGCAGAAATATCTTATGATTAGCCTCGTTCTTATTTTGAAGTAATTCTTCCTGCAAGAAAATTATTCCTGCATGTTCCATTCCCTGAAACCCTTCCATCGGAACATACGCAACAGTAAAGGCCCCCAGTGGATACGGACCAAAAGTTTCAGAATAGAACTGTAAGATTTGTCCTGTCTGCTGAAGCACCTTTTCAGCTTCCTCTTCCCCCTCTGATGGGAAAATACAGTTTATATTAACTCCATTTATTGTTTCCTGTGCCTTGTCGTAATCATACATGACCAGAAGGCAAAAATCACGTACTTCTTCTGCCCTTACCACCATGATGCTTCGCCCATCATCCTGATAATCACTGGCTACGATTTGTCCTGTTGAAGCTATCTGATAATTTTCCGGGATGTTAACCTCAACGATATAATCCCCAACCGTGAGGCAGAAAGGATCTCCCACACCGGACAAATAGGCGTTATGCCATCCAGCATCGGTTTTAAGATTTATTACAGGATAAAAGTTGCCCAACATAAAGACCTGATCATGGTACCCAAAACGATACTTCACATTGGGCACATGAACCACCCAGTTAATCTCAATATTTACATTTGACTGCGTTGCAATAGAGGGCATTGTTATCCCTACAGAAGGTCCATCCTGAATAAAATTCGCTGATTCACCATTAACGAGGAGTTCACGAATCTCCATCCACCCTTCATCAAAGCCTTTTTCATAGGCTAACAGAGGGGCAGGCGTTTCTCCAGCACTTTTGAAAGCATTAGGATAGGCCGTAAGCCAGATCTCCTTCAGATCGGATCCACTCGTGTTAATGGTTGTAATTTCGCTGACACCGTAGAGCAGTCTCTCTTCCACATCCAGATATAATTTCATTGCATAAACGGTCTGCTCTGGTGCAGGGAAAACATTTACATTCTGCTTCTCTGAATCTATTTTTTTGATGGCTGGCACCTCCGATGCAGGGACCTGTTTTTCTCCCAGATAAAACAAAAGCGCTCCGCAGAACACCGCCACAATAATAATAGCAACTATCATTTTTTTATTCATTGATTTCACCTACCTGGCTTTTCAATTGTAACTTAATTATACAGAATAATATTTTCACGATAGTCCTGTTGCAAATCCTGCTGCAGGAAATCCAGGAAACCAATCAGCATGGCGGATGCTTCGGCTCGGGTCATGACCGTTCCTGCATTGACGCGATTGTAATTATCTCCCTGAATCAATCCGATTTCACGGGCTACATAGATGCTGTCACGGCTCCAGTACGGTATATCCATATCATCCGTAAAGACAGTATAATACCCTGGGTTCGGAGCCCTGTTTTCAAATCCTAGTGCTCGAATCAAAATCGTAATAGCCTGAGCACGGGTTAATTCCTGCTGCGGTCCAAAGACCCCTTGTGCAACACCACTGATCACGCCTTTGTTTATGGCTTCTTTGATGAATTCGTAATCCGGATCAGAGGTTTCTATATCCTGAAAAGCAGAGCTTTCGGGTTCCGCTTGTCTGGTTCGGGTTGTTTTTTCCTCCTGAACTCTTATGTCACAGCCTTTGATCACTGCTCTGACAAATTCAATCCGGGTCATCGGCACATCGGGAATAAAGAATTGGGTATCTCCTTCAAAAACATCCAAAGAATAGAGTTGATTAATTTCATCCTGTGCCCAGTGACCATCCGTATCTCTGAATTTAGGAACAATCAGCCGCTCTATTCGGGGAAGCATTTTAATCGAAAGCTCTGCAATTCCTCGGTTGCGTTCATCATCGTCCAGGGTTCCGTCCTGGATTTCCGGCAGATCGTATTCATACTTTGACACCATTTCCTGATCAGTAACGCGCATATGTCCGCCAGAGAAGCTGGAGTAACTGGCCTCATTGTCGGCATACTGAAGCTTTTTCCCCGTGCTGTCCGACACCATCACATGTACATTTCCTGCCCATTCTTTCGCTTGGTTGTCGTCTGAATTATATCGTTGTGATTGAAAAGTATAATCCAGAATCTGTGTTTCAGTAACCCCCCAGAAGTTTTCATAACCGGTTGTCCCACCGCTGATATCAACATGAACTGTTCCTTCATCTTTGTTAATACTGTACAGTTTCCTTCCGTTCAGCGTCCCCGAATAAAAATCTGAAGCAGGACGGTTATCAATAATATCGGATTTGGAAAACTGTAAATCTTCCAGGTTATATTTATCATTTCCGATCGTAATACTTTCCCGAGGATTCCCTTTTAATATTGTCTGAGCAATGGTTTGCCCCCTATTAATATCCTGTGTATAAACTACTTTATAATTTATTCTGCGACTCAGTGAACCCTCCAGGGTACGATCTTCGGGTACCAATTTAAAATTATACGAGATAGAACGACTGTCCCCTCTTTCTTTGTCTGAAACGGTATATTCACCCACAAACTTAATGGGTTCACCCGACAAAAACACAATCTCTTCATAGTTGTATTCATTATTTACTCCACCATTATAATCGGGCGGCGCAGCAAGTACGTTTTGCGAAAAACTAACAAATATCAATATAATAATCATGCCTATTGTTGACTTCTTCATTTACAGCTCCTCTTAAAACATCATTATCTTACCACAACAACTTTCGCATCAGATCCATATCTTACAACAAACAACTGATCTCCTTGCTGCAAATCACTAAGTTGAATTACTGTTCCATTTTTTACGATTAAGCAGTGATTAAAGTTCAATATCATATTACTTGGACTTGTTACCCATCTGTTTCTGGATGTGTAGTTTCTTACATTGCTTAGAGACACCCCTGATATGCCATATTGATTGGCAATGCTCTGATCATAGTTTCCTGTGCTCACGGGGACAGTGCTAAGTGGATCGTTACTTCTGATTACCAATCCGATCACCTGGTCTCCATTCGTAAATAGATAAGCATATCTACCCTTCATTGATTGTATTCTAAAATCTTCAATCGATAAATAGGTTCCTGCTGTCTGATCATATAAGCTGGTATTTTCACTGTAATACAGGTGTTTTTCATCTGAAAATGACTGCCATTCATTATCAACCAGCATGAAATGTGGCTCTATATAAATATCATATTCGCTTATTAAATCAAGTGCACCATAATAAATGCGGTATTCTCCTGCAGTATTATTCAATTCTTCACTCATAATACTGATCACATTTGCTGCAGCAACGCTTAATCTCCCGTCTGTTACAACAACCGCATCCATTGGATGCTGGAGCACGCTCTTATCTACCAGGCGGCCATCTTTAATAACAATCGTTCCATCATGATAGGTTACATTCTGTTGGTTTGACATCTCCAGTGTCTCTGAATACTGATTGATTTGTGCAATATGTTCACGGAAAATCGATTCATACTGGTTTTTAATAATCATTTTGTCCACTGAATCCCTGCCCATTACCTGACGTACAGTTAAATAGACCTCACGTCCGCTGTAATTCTTGAGTTGGCTGGCAGGAATCAACCGACTTCCTAAATACACCTGGGCCCCTGGAAGCAGCTGCATTGTTCTTGTATGCTTTTCAGCATCCCAGGTGCCGTTTATCATCTTCTGGACGTTATTCATCGTAAGTCGATCGGAAAGACTATCGTAATGATAGAAGGTAGCCCTTACTAACTCACGGATAGTGATCGATTCTCCCATAATTTGCAGACGGCTTAAATAATTAGAATCATACTCATTAAAATAACCCTTTACGCGGTCACCGATTAACAAACTGCCTATTTCAGCAGACTGATTGTTACGTTCAATGAGCGTAGCTGTATCTATAAACCATGAACATCTTTCTCCCGTTGCCAACTCAACATCCACTTGACCGGGATAAATATTTCGAATAATACCCGTATACACCCTTGATTCCGGTTTTATCGCTGCCATGCTTACGGCAGAATAAGATTCCATGCTGGTCAGCCGATAACCTCTTAATTCCCCATATATCTCCATACCCGGGCGAAAAGCAGTTACTCTTGCCGGTAATTGATCAATTATCAGCACTGTATCAGAAGCAATGCGTAAATCAAACACCCCTCCATCAAAACTTTCAATTCGTGCAGTATACGAAGCCGCTACAAAATCGTTTCCGGGGCTTAAAATTATCGCTTGCAAAACACCTTCAATATACCCCTGTGTGAAAGGACTAACCACAGCAGCGTTGACCAGAGGTGTCAAGAAAAACCAGCAAAGCAGAAAAAATGTTATGAAACGTTTCATTTGTTACCTCCTTATCCCCATCACCGTGTAATATCCAAGCCTGTTAACCGGAACCAGGCTGGTGCTGCCCAGGGTACTCCAATTATATGTTGTATCCCAGGCCTGTTTGCCAATATCGTATCTATATAATGCAGTTTTTCGTATTCGCCGCAGAGAAGTTTTCATATAATCTTCATCAACAGCAAGATAGATATTACCGAGCAAATAATCGATTTGGGCAGTATTATTGCCGACATATGCATTTGCTTCCATTTGATAAATTGAACCCAGGGCCCTGCTGCTGCCTGTTGGTGCCTTTAAAACGGGTACAATTTGGAAACGTACCCCATCCGTCTCGGTATTTGAGATGTTCTCGATCATGCCAATATTAAATACCCTGGGGTTAAACCGCAATGCAAAATCACTGCCGATAACCTCAATGTTCCCCGCTCTGCTGGAGCGAACAACCTCAGCAGGCATACTAATAACCACGTTCCTGCAGCCTGCAAGAACTCCGCGCGTTAGATCGACAGAAATCTCCTTATCATAATCATCGGTCCCAATGGTAATTGTTGCAGTTGATCCTGATGCGGTTTGCTGTGTTTTCTCTCCAGGAGCCCCATCTGTATCCGGTGCACCAACCCTTGAACCTGTTGTAACCTCATTACTCATCAATGAAGGAGGAGAGCATACATACTGTCCGACTGCTTTTATTACAAAGCGATAGCTCGTCCGTTCATTCAAGTCCTTGTACAAAAAGGCATCTTGAGGTGTTGAACCTACATATTCAAGAGCTTTTCCATCTATGCTGATATAAACATCGTACTGGGAGGCATTTTCAACTGACTGCCAATAGACCTTTACTGCTAAATCCGTGTTATTATACTGATCGTGAATAATTTCTGCTGTTACTCCTGCAGGTGCATTCAGCCCGGTTAGTGTATAGGTCAGGTCATCATACAGTTCACTGGCACCTTGGTCAGGGTTAACGACGATAATCCCTTTAGTATCAAGCTTGCCGGCAGGAACCTCAACGCTTAACGTTTCTTCATCAATAAAGGTACTGTTCGTTTCAGTTCCGCTTTTAAGGTTATAGTTTGCGATTACAGTGCTGCTTAATCCAGAAACCATCTTCGTACCAACCCGGTAGATCATATTGGCAGCTGCAGTGCTATCATCATTTACGGCTTCGGTTACAGGAACAAAGATCACCTTTGCACCTGACATAAAACCTGAACCTTTAATTTTTATTATTTGTCCACCTTCAACCGATACATCCCGAACCCGCTGATTCTCAGTGGGGTCATCTGGATCAACAACAGAAATAATTTTAGGTGTACTGATATAAGTAAATTCACCTGGTACCGAAATCGCACCATCTGGATTTTTGACCTTTACTTTTGTAATCCCCGGCGAATTTTCCGGTGAAATAACTCTTATGCTGGTTCGATCCACAACTGTAATGTTGTCATAAGATACCAGCTTTTCATCAAAGCTGACTGTGAGTTTATTATTTCCATAATCCGTCATCAAAGCTCTAAAGTCTTTTCCTTCAATTGTTATAACCGTTCCGCCGGTACTCGGTCCCAGAAGGGGATTGACCTTTGTAACGTAAGGCTCCGTTTCTCCCTTAATAAACTGAATATACATGGGAATAATACTTTCATCAGAAGCAGCACTCGCTCCATCTTCGTTGGTCACAACCACACGCTGCAATTTTCCAAGTTCGGTTTCCTTTACTGCAGGCAGGCTGAAACTCAATTTGTTCGGAACATAATACGTGATTTCTTTTACTCCATCGGGAAATGCCGAGCCAATCATAACCTGTGCAAGATTTGTAAAGTCCTGTCCAAATACACTGATAATTGCACTTTCATCTTTATAATTTATTTTTAATACCCGTTTTCCATCTTCTTCTACTGGGTCTTCACCATTACAGGTAATGTTAGTAATGATTGGATGGGTTGCAGGGTTTTTGTATTCAAACTCTTCCTCTGCCATGCCTCCATCGGGATTCAAAACAGTTAAACCTACCTGACCGATGGTATAATACCCCGGGGTCGTAACAATCAAATGCCCGCTATCCAGATAGTCTACTGCCGGAGCATAACCAGCCTCCACCAGTAAGCGATGACTCCCATATAGCTCTTCCAATTCGCAGCAAATTAGTTCTTCATAAGGGAACACATCCTGGGGCAAAAGCCGAAGCTCCTTGGTATTAATAAATACAGTCTGTTCCCCGTTCCAGGTAAATGTCTTACTGTATGTCTCCCCTGACTGCGTGATACTCAAATCCAGAGAACTGTTTTCCCCATCAAAACTAACCTCCAGATTTCCATCCAGTTTAACGATTGTAGGCGGAGCCTTGACCACCCCCGAATTAGTATCTTCCCGAGACAAATCCTTATTCGTACGGTTAGCAAATCGTACCTTTACCAAATCCCCGGTCTGTATCCCATTACTATCAAGAAAATTGACTGTGCCTTTCTCAAAACCCTCGCCCAGGATCTCTGCTTTATCTCCGCCCTGCTTGCGTCCGCAAGCAGGGGTAACGCTGCTTATTTTCGGATCTGAACTTAAAAAGGTAAACTTAACCTTGTTGGAAATGCCACAATCATTATTGACGATGTACACATCAGCCGTTTCATTCCCGGGCGGTACAATAATCATCATGCTTTGCAGACTAATATGTATTATTTCAGCTTCTTTATTTCCTACATATACTTTAGGCAGCAGAACAGAACTAAGACATTCTTTCTCTGGATTGTATACAGAAGTTCGTTTTGCAGTTAAATCAGCAACACTGTAATCTTCATCTCCATCAATATCCGTATAACTTTCACCCAAATCCCATTTCCCATTTCCATTCTGATCTATAAAGGGTTCTTCATATCGAAAATCACTGCCAAAAATCTCCACTTCATATCCACCGTTTGCAGAACCCTGGGCTGGAACGATTTCATGAATCGCGGGGTTACTTGTAGGTACTACATAGGTATACCCCAGAATTTTTTTGGTGGAAACAACCAGCGGTCTATCTGTGCTGATACTGAAGGCTCCCCCATCAGGGTTTACCAGCACGATGGGAACAGTTACCCGATCGGTTCCTTTATCTTTTATACTCTCATTATATTTGGGAACCGTAACCGTCAGCCGGCTTCCGTCCACAGATACGAGTATATCTTCCGGCAGTGCTTCCTGATCTCCAAAAAATACCCTGGTCTTGCTTGCCCCTGTGTTCGCAAATCCAGTATGTATATCATTATCAACCGAACCATAAATAATAATCCGGGTTCCCCCTTGATCCGGACCCTGATCTGGCTCCACATTCGTTACCGCCGGTATAATCGTCGGATTAGTAAAATAGCGAAATACTCTTTGTAACGTTGCGCGTTTAGTATCAGGATTAATTACTGTTACATCGTAAAGATCAGCATCTCCGGTCCAAGGGGTATTAGCAAGTACAGGCACCTCGAACGTGAGCGTTTTGGAATCTACAAAATTCACCCTATTGCCTGTAATTGCATCATTACCATCGATCTTTGATATTTGGAATGGCGTATAGGCAGTCAGAGTAATCGGGGTAGTGTCCTCAATCGTTACCCGGCCTTTCGTACTCATGTTCAGTTGAAGACTGGTCCCTTCTTTTAAGACTTTGAAACCGTTGTCATAAATAACATTATATTGAACACCCTGTCCATCCTCTATCCAGAGCTGATTTTTGACATCCCGAGCAATTCTATAGAACTTCTTGTTTGTCTGATCCAGAAGGATAACGCTGTTAAACCCATCTCCCATGTCCACCATATTGCAATCATATATAAACATATCATCCTCAATGCTGCGCCCGTTCACCCCATTAACATAAGGGGTAAAAGCAATACGCCCACCGATTTTATAGTATTCATTGATATCATATCCATCCATCAATATCCGACTGCCGATGAGGCGATAAACAAGATGCTCATCCAACACAATATCCTCATCCGGCGTAAATGAAGATTCAATAATCACAGTAGGATCTGATCGGAGGAAATTTTCTCCTTTGGTGGTTATAATTGTCCTGGCACTGCCTTCATTGGGGTTTATGCTCGTAATCTTAGGGTCTGTGTAGGTTGTCGTATAGGTAAAGGAATGACTGGCAATCCCGCCTTCCGGGTTTTCCACCTGAAGCAGGGTTGCTCCAGCGCGTTCTTTGGGTGTTTTAAGGCTGATGGTCTTGTTGTCTCCAGACACTTTATAGCTGGATACCGGCAACTCTTCACCTGCAATATAGACCTTCGCCCCAACCCGCAGATTACTCCCGGTGATGATAACGTCCTCCCCCCCGTCTACAGATACAAGGCTGGGATTCACATTATCAATAACCGGAAATTCGTTGTCTCCAATCTCCGTAAACGTCACCGTGTCAGGGAAGGTATATATACCTGAAAAAGCGTTACTCTGCCTGATAGGGTTCTGAATCATTACCTCACGGCTGTCCTTGGACAAAACCTGCACACCGGACGTTCCAGTTTTCAGCCATATCAGCATAGTATCACCAAGCTGGTTATTTTCACTCCCATCAACGATTTTGTCACCACTTAGCACTTCCATCTTTTCAGGTCGATAGTCACCTGCTAGAGCTCCGTCGTTAAAATTAATGTTTATTCCGCCCATTTTGACAATCGGATAGCGAGTTTTTTCTACCCCTTCGTCCACATAACGGGTAACAAGAAACTTCTGGCCTTTAAGCGCTACCAAAAGCTCATTTCTGTCCATTCCCGGGTTTACATTAATATAATAATTGCCTCCTGATTCCTTCACAGAAATGATAGCAGGTGTTATAGAGTTCAGCACGGGTTTTTCTGTCGAAGGAAGATAAGTAAATGCCTGCGTAAGAACAACCTCCTTACGCAGATCACTCTGAAATCCTCCAGTTATCTTCGTATCCATAACCACCTTCACATCATGGGTCTGGACTTCATCAACATTAAACGGCACTGTTTTCACCTCAAATATGTTCAAGTCGTTAACCTGATCAAACCTATCGTTGAGGTTGGTATAAGTGAGTTCCAACGATCTGCCAATATCAAACGTTACTGTACGGGTTACATTGACATTATAAGTTTGAGTACCAATGGTAAGCGTTCCTGAGCCATAGTCAATAACAGCCTTACCGTTATTTATAACACAGTTTGGGCTGCCATCCGGCGAAAAACCAGGTATGTTGTGAGGTGCAAAATAGTAACCATTGATGGTTACATTTGTAGCTGTCTGACAGGGAGCAGAATCTGGTTCAATATTATCCAGAATTATAGGCTGCTGACTTACATAAATAACTGTATACTGCTGACCCTCCAGCGTGGCTCTGGCTTTGATCCCTTCTTTTATTGAATTCTTATTGGTAAAAACAATATTATAGGATCCTGAATCAACCTGGGGTACTGTCACAGTAATAACATCCTCATCATAGGGTTTAGCATTAAGCGTATAGTTTTTTGCCAGATTTGTTTGGTTAAAAAGACTGGGATCATTTAAATCCTTAATAAAATAAATGTCCCAGTTTTCAAGGTTGTCGCGGGTAAAACACACCTTACTGTCCGGTTCTCCCATGGTGGGGAACATGGTAATATCAGTAAGATTAATTGCTGCGACAACATTTACGGCTGATTTATATACAAAGGTATTGTTAAGGGAAAATGACCCTGTATCCACACTGCGGGTTACGATAATATCCTGTACACCGGTTTGAAATGATTCATCGGCGTCTGCCGGTGTCAATTTAACTTGCTTGGCAGTTACTTCTGTTGCTTTTGCAGTTTTTGTCCCAATAAATAATTGATAACCGAGCGGATCAGTTAGATCATTTAAATTTGTTGCCCCGCTCACTAATATTTCCTGTCCCTGTTGCACGACTGGTGTTTGAATTGAAGTAACTTCAGGAATCCCGTCTTCATTAATATTGTTGAATTCCAAATCCAAGTCGTTTTGGCCTATAGCGCCATCAGACAGACGAACAACAATATAATCTACATCCCAT
This sequence comes from Bacillota bacterium, assembly GCA_034659475.1. Taxonomy (GTDB): domain Bacteria; phylum Bacillota; class Syntrophomonadia; order Syntrophomonadales; family Syntrophomonadaceae; genus JAYEHK01. The sequence goes on from JAYEHK010000164.1 coordinate 28,955, forward strand.
TCCTTATTAAGCTCTGCTTCAATTCTGGTGCTGCTGACAGCCTTTACAGGCAAATCCAAAATAACCGATCCATCTTTAGGTTTTACATTCATTTTAATCGTCTTATACCCAATCATCCGGCTATCGTGAATTTCAACGATTTTTTCAACCCTTTGAAAATTATCATATATATTACGGATAGTTAATTCCGGGTCAGCCGCAATCGCAGGTGCCACTCTGAAACTGCACACTATATAGAAAACGAAGAGTAAACTTAATATTATTCTGCTGACACGCTTTTTTTTCATTACCTTTCCCCCTCACCAACAATTGCAAAAAAACCCGGTCTGGCATTCGGTATAATCAAGCTTCCATCTATCCAGTTAATTTTGCTGGTTACCTCTTGCCATTTTCGTAAAGATGAATCATAGAACATGGCTTTCAGGTTTCGTCCATCACTATTGCGGAAGGGAATGTCCAACCTGACTGCCTCTACCAAAAGATCGCTAACGGTTGCTTCAATCACATCAGAGTGAAGCATTCTCCTGCCCAGCTTAGACTGCAATATCCTGGACTGCAGCGGCGCTACTCTGCCTGCTCTAATCTCTGCTTGATTTTCTCGGCTGCCATCCGATCTTACCCCATAAAAACTGATTGCAGCATAACTAGAGGTGGTTCGAATCTCGCGAATGATATCCCGCTTATTCTGTTTCAGTTTAATCGTTCGCTCCCAAACCCCCTGTCCCATTAATTCATCCAGATCCAAGTCAACAAAGGATCGGTCATAATAACGAGAACTCAATTCGAGTATTGCAGCATTGCTGGTTTTGCTGATAACAACATCTCCCTGCCGGTTATCTGTATCTACAATTTGACCATCGGTCGGTTTTTCCCTGTATGAACGAGGAATTACTGTGATAGCCCCATACAATGTGTCCTTATGTTGATCTCCATTGAGTACGGTGATATTATAGGTTCCCGCCTTCATCCTTTCGCGGCTGTAAGGGAGATAGACCTTTAAGTTTTTCCCTTCTGCAACCTCTACTCTATCCGCCATCAAGCTGTAATTGGACACAGTATCTGTCTCGTTACCAGTAAAGAATCGCACTCTTAATCCAGTGGTTCCCTGATAAAAAGCATTACCCGTAATCATTATGAATGTGTCTGCCCCATAATCTTCCCCGATAGCACTGGGAGACACTCCGCTCACCTGCGGAACTGAAAGGGTAGTAAAACTCCAATTGAAGGAATCATTCCCGTCTTCATCGTTATAAGCGACTGTGCTGTCCGCTATCGTAACCACGTAGGTTGTTTGCAAACGCAGAAGCTTAATCGGAAGATACAGACAGGCTTGTTTTTTGGCACTGTCCTTTACAAACAGGTATTTGTCAATCGCTGCTTTCTTATCTGCTGTACCCAATTGACTGATTATATCAAGCAAGTTCGAATCGACCATACTGGCCTGACTGCCACCGCTGGCGCAAACTGAACCTTGTCGCAGTTTTCGGATGAAATCACTGCTCTCATTAACTTTCAATGTACCATCTGCATCGTTATAAGTAAGCTTGATGAAATAACGAGTTTTTCCATATAAATCTGCAATGGGATTAATTGTATACTGGTCAAAACAGAGGTTACAACTGTCCGGGTTCCTGGCAATCAACTCAGGTTTCCCTTTGGAGGTAATCGTAAAAGTACCAATATTCATCGGCATCTTATTAACTGGATTATTACTGAACGTGACCATTACTGAATAGGTTCCTGCATAATCATCCGAGCTGAAACTGCGTGCGGTATCTCCGCTGATATTCAACCGCAGACGATCGCTGGAATGAAAGTAAAGACCGGCTTCAAGAGTTTCACCAAAATTGGATAGCAAACTAACCGTGCCCGGGTTTTCCTGGGTAAAATTTGAGCCAAGTATAAACATTTCTTCGTTTCCATCATAAAAGTCTTTACTGCTGAATGTGATTTTCTCCAATTTTATTGCCTTTGCATCTGCAGAACTGTTTGCTGCAGTCGTAAACTGTTCTGTAAGCAAACCTGGACTTCTTCCTCCCAAATCGATAAATGCATCAGCGGGAATCGTAAGTGTGTAGCTGGTACCCGGCTGAAGAGTCGTATCAGGATAGATTCGAATACGGGTATACTTTTGGCCCTCTGAAAAGTAATAAACCACTTCAAACTTATTCAGTGCTACCTGACTATCTGTGTCATAGCTTGGTTTTAAACGAATGGTTTTAAAGCTGTCATAATTGATGATGGCGGTCTTCACTGCCCCGCTGCCTGTAACCGTATCCTGCGCTTTCCAGACGATCTCTCCATTCAGGATCAAGTCTATTGGTGTTCCCGGGTCGTAACAGGGTGCACCACTAACGGTATAGCTTTTCGCAGTGCCCTGACTGTTATCAATGATCTGTCCGTCATTAAACCCCTCCGGCCCGATCCAATTTGCCGGAACAGATGTTATGGAAGCTTTGGCCCACAGTCCGGTTTCTACATCCCGGTCAAGCATATAGCCATGCACATCTTCAATCATGTTTTTATCTATAGTCAATTTATATTTATGCATTCCATTCAGTGCTGCAGCTGGGGTTATTCTTATTGTCCTGTTATTGGTTGTACTGATCTCTGCTGCCGTCAATGGTACAGCATCCATGGTACTGACATCTTCCAATTGACTAACTGAATCAATACTATCCGGTACAATAGCATCGAAATCTACTAATTTAAATTTCGACTTATCCGTATCATCTATCTGTTCCACGCGGGGCATCCTGTAAAGCTTTACGCGGTCAATCTCCGGCAGACTCTCCGCCGCTTTGCTCCAGCGTATCGGAGATTGGAAAGTTACATAAATTAAATCATTGTCATTTAATTGAGAAGTTTCAAGCCTTCGGATATCGTCACTGCCGCCAATATCCGAGCTGAACATAACAGGCACCGGTGCACTGCCCTCCCAGCTGGTTGTAAAATGCAGCTCAACTGCATTATTTAAGACAGCACCTTCAAGCAAAATACCATCCTGTTGAATCGTAAGTGTATAATAAGTGCCTCGAATTAACGGAAAATGGTTATTATCAGGATCAACATTGAGCTGAAGCCTGAGTTGCTTTCCATCATCTTCAAGAGATATATCATCCTCTTCAAA
>JAYEHK010000165.1:0-8990 GCA_034659475.1 Bacillota bacterium
GACCTATGCTGTTGCTCTCGATTAAGTGCTTTTCAAAAACGCATAGGCTGAAAAGCACATCATAATCCGTCAATTCATCCCCTGAGCTAAAGACTCAGGGGTTTTCTTGCCGGTTTTTTATAAAAATATATAATGAGGTGTAAATGAAATTTCCATATGGCATCAGTGATTTTAAAGAAATAATTTTAAATAAATATTTCTACTGTGACAGAACCCACAAAATAAATGAATTGGAGCATGATAAATATCAGCTTTTTTTACGCCCCAGACGTTTTGGTAAATCCATGTTGCTTTCCATGCTGGAAAATTACTATGACGTGGCAAAACAAGATCAGTTTGAAATGCTGTTCGGACATCTGAAAATAGGTAAAAATCCTACACCGCATCGAAATTCTCACTTTATTCTGAAATGGGATTTTTCCTGTATTGATGCCTCGGGGTCGTTGGATGATATTCGGCAATCGCTTTTCAACCACATCAACGGTTCAATCGAGAGGTTTATCCTCTATTATGGCGGATTTGATCTGCCGAAAATAAGGATCAATCATGACGATGCTTTAAGTTCCATTCAATCTCTGGCCAGTGCGATTCAAATGATGGAATACCCCATTTTTTTGCTCATTGATGAATATGACAATTTTGCCAACGAGGTGATGATGTCTGTGGATCGCAGCATCGACCACTATGAGGCACTTGTAAAAAAAGAGGGAATTTTAAAGACTGTATTCAAAAATGTCAAATCCTCAACATCCGCCTCAATGTTTGATCGTATTTTCATTACCGGTGTCTCTCCAGTGGTAATGAGTGACATGACCAGCGGCTTCAACATTGGAGAAAGTCTTTACTTTGAACAGGATTACAATGATTTGTGCGGTTTCACCGAAAGAGAAATCCATGATACACTGCTTCAAATGCCTTATTATGCTAATCCAGATTATGTCAATCCAGGCTCCAATGATCAGAAGTCCGGCCATGATCAAAAAAATGAAAAAGATCAAAAAGATAAATCTGTACGTGCAGCACTTGATATCATGAAATTATACTATGACGGTTATCTCTTTTCATACGATGCCACGGAGAGTGTTTACAATCCCACCCTTGCCCTCTATTTTTTCAAAAAACTTCAAAGATCCGGCCGTTTTCCAGAGAATATGTTTGATGAGAATCTTGCCATGGATGAGGAAAAGCTGATCTATATCTCCAAAATCAAGGGAGGAAATCAGTTGATCATTGATCTGATGCAGAATGGGCAAACCGTGGAGACCCGCGAGATAAATCAGAAATTCGGTATCCGCCGGATGCTCTCCAATGCCACCCATGATCGAGCCTTTTTGATCTCGTTTCTGGCCTATTTTGGCATTCTTACCTTTGCAGGCCGTACCAGAGAGGGGAAAAAGCGGCTTAAAGTACCCAATCTGATCATGCAGCGGCTTTATGTGGAACGTTTAAACGAGATGCTCATACCGGAACCAATGCAAAGGGATGCAGGCAAAGATGCTGCTGAAAAACTCTACACCCGTGGGGATATTGCCTACCTGTGTCAATTTGTGGACCAGCACTATTTTTCCGTGTTCCGCAATCGCGATTACCGCTGGGCCAATGAGCTCACCGTCAAGACCGCTTTTCTGACACTTTTGTACAATGATTTTCTGTTTATCATGGACTCTGAAAAAGAGCTGGGAAGAGGCTATGCCGATCTCACAATGATCATAAGACCTGATATGCGGCATTACCGGCTTGTGGATATTCTCATTGAGTTCAAGTATGTGAGCCTTGCCGATGCCGGACTTACAGGCGAATCTGCACGCAATCTCTCATCAGATGAAGTTGAAGCACTTACGCCCATACGAAATGCTTTGGTTGATGGAGAAAGGCAGGTCAAGGCGTATGGCATGGCTTTGAATGAAAAGTATCATGATTTGAGCCTTAAATGCTTTGTGGTGGTGGCGTTGGGGTTTGAGCGGTTGTGTTGGATTGAAGTGGATCATAATTCTTAATGACGGTTATTTAGGTAATTTAAGCTGTTGTTATTTTTAGACTTAATTAAATTAATAAAATATATTTAGAATATTGATGATTAAGGTAAACTAAAATGCGTATATACTATTGTTTCAAAATTTTTTTGTTAATACTCATTGTTTTTTTGAATATAGCGGGAATTACATGGTCAGATGAACTTTTGAAAAATAATTCTGTTACTGCTTTTAACAGTGTTCTGAATGAAGATGCAAACAGGGAAATTTTTACAAGCAAAAGTAAGATTACCGCTTTACTTTTGTCTGATGATCAAACTACTTTATGGGTGGGGAGTGAGGGAGGACTTGAAGAAAGAAATGCCCATAACGGACAATTGAAAAGAGTTTACACGGATCAGGACAGGCTGTCATCCAAGTCTATCAAGGCCTTTGTTTCAGACGGTTCAGGAGGTATCTGGGTACTGTAAACATGGAAATGAATCTTGATCGAGGTGATATGTATTTGGCGGATTTAAGCCCTGCCAATATAGCTTCTTCAGTGGGATGCCACCAGCTCGTTTATTATGCAAAGGACAAAGCCGGGAATGTTTCCCTGCCTGTGGAAAAATTTGTGAATGTTGTGTCTGATGAGTCTTTATCTTCTGACAGCAAACCCAATGCTCCGGTATTTACCCTTTCCATTGAAGGCTGTACAGTTATAATATCATGGAACAATGTACCTGGAGCAACAGGATATACTCTGTTCTATGCACCTGTTCCTGATGCTGAATATATTGGACATGCTGATATGGGAATGGAGAGATCAATAACATTTGATGGTTCAGGAATGGCTTTTTATGCTGCAGTTAAAGCCTGCAATGATGAGGGCTGTAGTGATTTTTCCAATATTGAATATTTTGACTTGAAATAGCATACCAATATGATAATACTAAATCATTTTTACATGTCATAAGGAACAGTTATAATGCAAAATCCATTGAAATATCCATTACCTGAAAGAATCGGAGAGCCTGACCTTCTGGTGGGTAGAGAAAAAGAATTTGCCCTGTTTCATAAGTGGATTGATAAAATACCCAAACGCCTTTCCAAATCCAAAGTGATACTTGCCCGCCGGAAAAGCGGCAAAACAGCTTTCATTCAAAGGCTTTTCAACCAGCTTTGGAGTGCAAACGGTAAGGTGATACCGATTTTCTTTGAGATTGGGGAGAATAAAAAATGGTACCCCCATTTTGCCGTTGACTATTACTGTTTGTTTGCTTCCCAGTATATCTCTTTCATGGAAAGGCAGGATTCCCTTGTTCGTACACCTTTATCGTTAAATGAGATCAAAACCTATGGTAAAGCAAATAGCAATGAGCTACTGGTGAGGGATGTTAATTCCATTATTAATCATATAGAACAAAATGCTTATGATCTGGTATGGAAAACTGCCTACACTGCCCCTGAGCGTATGGCAGCTGAATATGACCAGCGTTTTCTGGTAATAATCGATGAATTTCAGAATATTACAAATACTATTTACCACGACAAAGATCGTCAGACCAATCCTGATGAAACCATGGCTGGCAGTTTCCATGGCGTGTCAGAATCTAAAATTGCCCCAATGCTTGTAACAGGTTCCTATGTAGGCTGGCTTGTGGGTATTTTGGATAAATATCTCGAAGCCGGAAGGCTCAAACGCTTTTTCATGTCACCCTATCTCACTCCAGATGAGGGCTTACAGGCCGTGTTTAAGTATTCAGAGTATTATGAAGAACCCATAACCACCGAAACTGCCATACAAATAAATCAGCTTTGCCAGTCAGATCCATTTTTCATATCCTGTGTCATGGCAAACGAATTTCATGGCAAGGATCTCACCACTCGCCAGGGTGTAATTGATACAGTGAATTTTGAAATTTCGGATCGAAAATCTGAAATGTCCATGACCTGGGGGGAGTACATTGAGCTGACTTTGCAACAAGTTAATGATATCTACGCCAAAACAATCTTGCTTCACATGAGCAAATACGCAGATCGGGACTGGACACCAAAGGAGCTGAAGGAGACCTTGAAGCTTGATCTGGATTTAAAGGATATTCAGCACAGACTCCGTACCCTTGTAAAAGCTGATCTTTTAACCGAAGGTATTTCCGATATTGATTACAGGGGACTCAAAGACGGCACCCTTTATCTTATACTGAGAAACCGGTTTGAAAAGGAGATAAGTTCCTTTGAGCCGGACTTGAAAAAGGATTTTAATGAGGAAATGGACAGGCTCCAGAAAGATAAAAAAGCACTCCAGGGCAAACTCAATAATCTAGTGGGAAAATTTGCCGAATATCAGCTTGCTACGGATTTTCGCAGCCGCAAGCGATTTTCTTTGTCAGTCTATTTCAAAGGCGTGCGGGATACCGAGCCACTGAATATGATAGATGTGAAGCAGCGGGTCAAATTTCAACGGCCTGACGGAAAAGAGATGGAAATCGATGTGATGGCGGTGTCGGATTGCGGCAGGGTGGTGTTGGTTGAGGTGAAAAAAAGAAACGAGAGGATCGGGGTTGCCACCGTAAAAGATTTTCTGGAAAAGTGTAAAATCTATTCCGAACGATTTCCGGACAAAATCGTTTTACCGGCATTTCTTTCCACCGGTGGTTTTACGGAAGAGGCCATCTTGTTTTGTAAAGCCAACTGGATCGGGAGCAGCGAGAAGATCGCCTACTATCTTTGATGAAAAAAAACAGACCTGCCTTTCATCATTACAGGATCTAAGGTTTTGAATTTAAAATTAAATTTATATCTTGTATCACCATAAGGACGTTTAAAATGGAAATTCGTAGTTTTGTCAAAGTACGTTGGATAACCGCTATATGTATGAACCTCTTGATTATCTCATCTGCCTTTGCTGGTGAGCTCTTCATCGACCCGGCATCTCCGCTGGTGGCAGTGGGGGAAACCATTACCCTCAACGTGACGAATGCAAGCGGGGATGTAAGATGGTTTGCATTTGATGGTCAGATTCAGGGAGAAGAATGTTCAGTTAAGTATTTAGCACCTGACAGAGTTACTATAGATTCTGTTATGGCACATGACAGTGCAGGGAATTCAGGAAAAGTAGATGTTGCTGTGATGGAAAAGCCTGATTATGACGAAATATTTTCAAGGAAAAACGCCAACTGGAAGCTTTATATATAGAGAGAAACACCATTAGTTCTCTTCTTTTTTCAAATGATAAAAAAACTCTATGGTTGGGAACTAATGGCGGTCTTGAGAAAAGAAGTGCTATTAACGGAGAGCTTGAAAGTGTTTACACAAAACAAAGTGGTTTGCCGAATAATGATGTTGAATGCCTTATCTTAGACGGTTCAGAGGGCATATGGGCGGGATTATCGTGTGGCGGTCTTGCCCACCTGAGTTCAGAGGGAATTTGGTCGGTGTTTGATGAAAACAATTCTGATTTGCCGTGCAATAATGTTAACGCTCTTATCTCAGACGGGGCAGCCGGAATATGGATTGGTACAGGAAATCCTTCTCGTGGTGTTGGTCTTGCCCACCTGAGTTCAGAGGGAATTTGGTCGGTGTTCGATGAAAACAATTCTGATTTGCCGGGCAATAATGTTAACTCTCTTATCTCAGACGGGGCAGCCGGAATATGGATTGGTACAGGAAATTTTTCTGGTGGTGTTGGTCTTGCCCATCTTAGTGCTGAGGGAACTTGGTCTATTTTCGATGAAAGCAATTCTGATTTGCTGGACATGGGTAATGGAGTCATATCCCTTCTTTCGGATGGCTCAGGTGGGATATGGGTCGGGACAGGCGGTGGCGGCCTTGCCCACCTGAGTCCTGAGGGCATCTGGACGGTGTTTACTCGATACAGTTCTGATTTGCCAGATAACAGTATCTTATCCCTTCTTGCAGATGGTTCAGGTGGAATATGGGTCGGAACAGGCGGTGGCGGCCTTGCCCACTTGAGTTCAGAGGGAATTTGGTCGGTGTTCGATAAAGATAATTCTGATTTGCCGGGCAATAATGTTAGCTCTCTTATCTCAGACGGGGCAGGCGGGATATGGGGCGGAACAGCGTTTAACGGTTTTTTCCACCTGAGTTCAGAGGAAATTTGGTCGGTGTTTGATAAATACAGTTTTAATAGCGAAGTCAATCAAATTGGATTTCTTTTTCCGCATCCTGTAGATGGAATATTGGTGGCGAGAGGTGGCGGTCTTTCCCGTCTGAGTACTGAGGAAATCTGGTCGGTATTCGATCAAAATAATTCTGAGTTGCCAATCAACTCTGTCAATTGTCTCCTTTCGGATGGGGCAGGCGGGATATGGGGCGGAACATCGTTTAACGGTTTTTTCCACCTGAGTTCAGAGGGCAACTGGTCGATGTTTGATGAAGATAATTCTGAGTTGCCAGTCAACGATGTCGAAACTCTTCTTTCAGACGGTTTAGGTGGGATATGGGTCGGGACAAGATATGGTGGTCTTGTCCACCTGAATTCAGAGGGCATCTGGTCTGTGTTCGATGAAGACCATTCTGAGTTGTCGGAGAACTGGGGGGCATCGGAGAATTGGGTTAAATCCCTTCTCTCGGATGCGTCAGGAGGAATATGGGTTGGAACACATGGTGGAGGTCTTATCCACCTGAGTTCAGAGGGAATTTGGTCTGTGTTCGATGAAGATAATTCTGAGTTGCCGGAAGACCATGTCGAAACTCTTCTTTCAGACGGTTCAGGTGGGATATGGGTTGGGACAACGTTTGGTGGTCTTGCCCACTTGAGTGCAGAGGGAATTTGGTCTGTGTTCGATGAAGACAATTCTGCTTTGCCGGCTAACTCTGTGGAAACTCTTCTTTCAGACGGTTCAGGTGGGATATGGATCGGGACATACCGTGGACTTGCCCACCTGCTTTTAATAGGAAACCCTGAACAAATCCCTTCCCCTGATTCCCCTGATATCAACATCACCTGGTTCCTCAACCGCTCCCCCTTTGATTTCCGAAAAGTACATTACATCGAACTTCAGCGATCTCTATCAAAAAATGGCGTTTACGAAACGGTTTACGATGCCAGTGACAATCCCGTTCGTTTCCATGCCGACTATTCAGATTGTCCAAATCCTTGGGCAGATGATTGCTGGCCTGTTGTGGAGGGACATATTCCAGCCGTCAAAGGAGAAAATGACACCCAAATAAAAGGATATACTCTAAATACTTCGATAATGGATCCAGAATGGCTTGAGGGCCTGCCAAGATATAATCGCCTTGCTGCCGTGATTAAAGACAATGACGGCAGACTGGTGACAATGGCCGAGAACCGCGAAACCACCCTCATGGCTCCGGCTGTGGAAGAGAATCCAAGGATTGGACTGTCTCTGGATCGAACTGCCATTGCCTTATTCCCTGGAAGTGAAAAACAGATAAGCCTGTTCTTGTCCTCTCTTGACCTTTTTTCTGGAGAAGTGGAACTTGCCATGGAGCCAGATAACATTAACGATTTTGAAATAACACTTAATCCTGCATCTGTTTCCTTGACTCCCGGAGAAACTAAATCATTGGGCTTGCAGATTAAAGTAGATCAGGAAGTGGTTGATTCTGAAGCCAATATTAAAATTATTGCCAAAACAGCAAATCAAAGTACTGATAAAACAGTTCTTCTCAAAGTTCGTGCAGGCACAGGCCCCATGGCGGCTTTAAGCATTGCCCGAACAAGGACACGCCCCAGAGTAATGGAAGGAATCACAGTTTCAGGGAACATAATTCCTGCCCAATCGGAGCAGGAGGTTATAATTTCAGGAAATAATATTGCTCCACTTGCTTTGACTACAGATGGGGACGGCAATTTTGAAGGTTCGTTTATTCCCACAAAAGCGGGTACGCTTGCACTGACAGCAGAGTACAGCGGTATAACTAGCAATACAGAAGAAATATTTATCCTTCCCACAAAAAACCATGTTGCATTGACATCGGATGTGAACCAGGAAATATCCCAGGGCGATAATCTTCGGATTCAGGGTAGAATCACTCCAGTACGCCAGTATGAAACAAAAATAAACCTTGATATCCGCTACCTTGATCCTTCTGACCCGGAAGCAGGCCTGAAACCACAATTTGTTGGTGATGTTGCAATAGATGAAAACGGAGTCTTTGCAAAGGATATTGTGGTACCAGGAAACGGTTTCATAAATGTTAAGGCTTCCCTTTCCGAAACACCGGATTTTCTTGGTATCAATACAAAACTTTTGGTTCCCGTTGGTCAGCCAGCGGGAGAAGGGATTATTGTTGTGTCCGAGTCTGGCACACCGGAATTTCAGGACATTTCAAAGTCACTGGGCACCTATGTGTACAATGCACTTCAAACCAGAAATATCCCCGAAGAACGGATCAGGTATCTCGGGCTTTCAGGTGATGGGATTCAAGTTGACGGGTATGCTGATAAGAACAATTTACATCATGCACTGACAGAGTGGGCAGTATCCCTGATCTCCACAGATGATCCCTATAAAACGCCACTTAATTTTTATCTTATTGGAAACGTTGAAAACGGTTCTTTCAGACTTAACGATAATGAAGTACTGACATCCGGGGAGCTGGCGCAATATCTGGATGAAGCAGAATCCCTTATAAAAAATAATTCAGATTCCGACATTAAAGGTTTTCCTGTGACCATTGTTCTTGAAGGTTCACAATCGGAAGAGTGGATTGAAAGCATTTCAGGAGAGGGTAGAATAATTCTCACATCCTCTTCAGCTAAACCTTTGGATCAGGGTGGATATGCAGGATACGACAACCTCGGAGAAAGTTCATTTTCAAGGTATTTCTACCAGTTCATCAACTACGGCAGCGACATTGAAGGTTCCTTTGCCGAAGCCAATTACGAAATTCTGAAATTTTACCGTCACATCCAGAGACCAGTTATGGATGCCGACGGAGACGGTGTTGGCACCACAAAGTATGATCGGTATGAAGCATCGGGTAAATTCATTGAATACAGGCCGTCTGGAAATCTGCGGCCGGAAGTAAGAGCAACAAATCCAG
>JAYEHK010000166.1:0-8920 GCA_034659475.1 Bacillota bacterium
AGTTGAAGAACAGAACCTGCCAGCGGCGGTTGCTTCCATACGGGCACTGGGGATGCGGGGGGTAAACGTAACGATTCCCTTCAAAGAAAAGGTCATTCCTTATCTGGATGAATGTTCTCAAGAGGCTAAAGCTTGTGGGGCGGTCAATCTGATTGAGAATGATGGAAAGAGACTGATTGGGCACAATATGGATGGTCAGGGTTTTTTGGCAAGTCTGCGGGAAGCTGGAGTTGACCCGGAGGGAAAAGCTGTTATCCTGGGAGCAGGCGGGGCAGCCCGCGCAGTTGCTTATTCATTATCACAACAGCCGAACATAAATGTCATTACGTTTGTTTCACGGAACCGGGCAAATGCACAAAAGCTGGCTGATTTCATTGCAAATAGCACGTCCTGCAGCAGTGATGCTTTTGCTATGGAAGATATTTATGATGAAAAGCTGTCCTCTGCGAATATGGTTGTGAACTGTACACCGGTGGGGATGTTTCCGGGGATAAATAAGGCTCCGCTTGCATCCATGGATGGGGTGAATTCAGATGCACTCATATTTGATACAATTTATAACCCAATGGAAACCGAGTTTATGAAGATGGGAAAAGCCAGAGGAATGAAAACAATTGGCGGGTTATCGATGCTCATACACCAGGGGGCACTGAGTTTTTCGCTATTGACCGGGATAGAACCTCCGATTTCGTTTATGGTTGACCTATTATCAGAGTATTTTAGACGAGAACAGTCAGATAAAAATTTTTAAAAGGTGTGAGAGCGTTGAGTAATATCCTGGTTGATATACCTGAAAAAGCCTATTGGATCAATATCCAAAATCAGGGACTGCAAACTGCAGGGGCCTTGATCAGAGAGGTTATTAATACGAATAAGATTTTTCTTATCAGTAACCCGACCGTATATGGCCTGTACGGAGAGGTGGTTGCCAGGTCGCTGGAGGAAGCTGGTTTTGAAGTGCTGACCGGTCTCATGCCGGATGGAGAAATATACAAGAACATGGATGAAGTGCTTAAGCTGATCGATCAGGGGCTTCACTGGGAATTGGAAAGAGGACATGCGGTGGTGGCCCTGGGCGGTGGAGTGGTCGGGGATCTGGTCGGGTTTGTGGCAGCTATTTATCAGCGGGGGATTGATTTTTTTCAGATCCCGACGACCCTGCTTTCTATGGTGGATAGCAGTATAGGGGGGAAGGTAGCGGTCAATCATCCAGGCGGCAAAAACCTGATCGGAGCTTTTCATCAGCCCAAAGGGGTGCTTATTGATCCGCATGCACTTAATACTCTTCCAGAGGAGGAATATCTTTGTGGCCTGGGGGAGGTTGTTAAGTATGGAATTATTTATGACGAAGAATTCTTTGTATACATGGAAAAAAACGCTGCACTCATCAGCAAGCGAGATTCTGAAGTACTTGAAAAGCTTATAGAACGTTCCTGTATCAACAAAAGTCGCATTGTTGCCAGTGATGAAAAAGAGCAGGGACTTCGCATTATCCTTAATTTGGGGCATACCTTTGGACATGCAATAGAGAAAATGGGTGATTTCCAGCGCTTTAAGCATGGCCAGAGTGTAGCGATGGGAATCATCATGGCTTCTTTTCTTGCCTGGGAGATGGGTTTACTGTCAACAGACGAGAAGAAACGAATCGAACAGCTGTTAACGAATTTACATCTGCCCTGTAACGTTTCGGATCTGAATAGTGAACAGATTTTTCTTGCGATGCAACACGATAAGAAAGCAAAAAATGGCAAACTGCGGTTTGTTTTGCCTAACGGAATAGGTTCGTACAAAGTTACTGATGATGTTACAGAACCAATGATCAGGCGCGCCATTGATTATGGAATAGGCTATCATATGATAGAATAACCTCGACAGTTATTGACAAATATAATGAAACAAGTATGTTTTTTTATCTCCTTTTGGTATAGACTAATGAATAGTAATAATGCGTAAAGGATGGTTGACCACGTGACATTAGTGATTATTGAATCGGTATTATTTTTGCTTATTCTTATTGTAGTGTTTTATTACAAAACGCTGTCAAGACCACAATTAGGAGAAGGAGAATTGGGGCCTTTTACCATCGTGTATATAAAGGATTTAAGTACTCCCTGGACAACAGCGAAAAAAATAAAAGAAATACAGGAATATCTAAAAAGCAAAGATTTAATGAGCAATACCTATGTTCGTTACTACATGACTGATCCTAGTAAATCAAAAAACAAAAAAATTCCCAGTGTTATCGGAGCGGTAATTGGGGATCAAATGATCCCGAAGGTGGAAGAACCATTTGAGGTAACGACACTGACCAAGCGATATGTAGCCTATGCTGCTAATGAGAACAGGCTGCTGGGGATGAATCCAATGGTACTTTACCCCAGGCTTTTTGCGTATATGGATGTGATGAACTATAAGCCGGAAAATGACCGTTACCTGGAGATTTTCCATATGAGTGATGAGCAAGATCATAATGGTTTTGGGGAAGGGTTTTATACACGAATCTGTGGTACCATTCGGGATAAAACCGGCGAAGAGTTGGAACGTGATAGTAAGAGAAAAGTGTACGATGTTAATAACATGATTTTTGGTAAACGAAGTGGGTTCGGAAGAAGCTAATCTCGTACGTCATAGATAGAATAATGGGCAGAGAGACTGTATCTCTCTGCCTCTTTTAAATTAATTGCGTTGCATACCTTTTTTATATAGCGAGGCCGGCTGAACGAAGACTTTGAAGCAATGAAGAATCATTCTGATCACCATTGGGATCTATATATATATTGGCAAGACCAGCTGTTGTCAGGGCATTGTCCCTGAATTGATCAGCGAGTTGTTTTTTCTTATGATCCTTCTGACTTTCTACATTGACAACCAAAACAGGTTTAAGTCTAGGGCTTTCTAGTATGACGATGTCCAGCGTACGTTCTTTGATCCGGTTCATATATTCCTGGTAGTTTGACGTTTGCATCGGCAATGTTAATAAATCGGCCATTCTCATCTTAACATTGATCGTATAATTGCTTCCTTCCAACAGGTTATTGAGCAATTCATAAACGGCTAGTTCTCGATTATTTAGCGGGTAATCCCGGAGATGATACGGCAGCGTACCCGTATTGATCCATGCTTCACTTAAATCAATGACTTCGCCACTTTTTTTGTTTTTTGTGCGTTTAGTAGAATTTCCTTGATCCTTCACATAATCAAGGATGACCTTTCCAATAACAAATAAAATCGCCACTCCGATAAGTTGTGCCAAATCCTGTACCTCCCACAAAATTATTCTGGTTATCTATATGATATACAAAAAACTGGATTTCCTCCAGAAAGAAGTATAAAATGACTGATAATCACTTGTAAAGGATAAGCTGTTTTTATTATATATTTATTAGAACTTAATTAGGAGGGAAAGCATTGAAATACCATAGTACCAGAGGAAGGCAGTCAGTATCTTCAGCAGCAGAAGCCATCACCAGGGGGTTGGCAAGCGATGGAGGGTTGTTTGTACCCGATAGGATTCCACGACTAAGTGAAGAAGACTGGGCTGCCATGGAGAATGAGACCTACCAGGAAAGAGCCTGTAGAATTCTTGCCTATTATTTGGATGATTTCAGTTCGGAAGAAATTCGGGACTGCGTTTACGGAGCATACAATGATAATCAATTTGATGATCCAAGGATTGCTCCCTTAGTTTTTGTTAAGGAGAACCTAGTTATACAAGAACTCTGGCATGGACCTACCTGTGCTTTTAAGGATATGGCTCTGCAGATTCTTCCTCATTTGTTAACCACCAGTGCTGCAAAGATCGAAGAAAAAAGTGAAATAGTGATCCTTGTTGCTACCTCTGGAGATACTGGAAAAGCAGCATTGGAAGGATTTAAGGACGTTCCTGGGACACGTATTATAGTCTTTTTCCCTGAAGATGGTGTCAGTGAGGTGCAAAAGCGTCAGATGCTGACACAGGAAGGGGAAAACGTTCATGTTGCAGCTGTCTATGGCAATTTTGATGATGCACAGACAGGTGTGAAAAGCATCTTCTCCAATTCAAGCTATACCGAGATTCTAGGGAAAAATCAGATGAAGATGTCATCTGCGAATTCTATCAACTGGGGGCGCTTGCTTCCACAGATCGTTTACTATGTGTCTGCCTATATGGATTTGAAAGCAGAAGGAACGCTGAAAGGCAATGACCCTATGAATATCGTTGTCCCTACAGGCAACTTTGGTAATATTTTGGCAGCCTTTTATGCCCGTCAGATGGGTGTACCAATCCAAAAGCTGATCTGTGCATCCAATGCGAACAATGTCCTTACTGATTTTATTCATTCTGGCGTTTATGATAGAAATAGAAATTTTGCTAAAACGATATCACCTTCCATGGATATCTTAATCTCCTCCAATCTGGAACGTCTGCTCTATGAATTAACCGGGCATGATGACAAAAAGGTTTCGGGATGGATGGAAGCGTTGAATCAGGATGGGCGATATGAGGTGGATGAGGCCACGAAGCAACAAATACAAAACCTGTTCTGGGCTGATTTTGCTGATGATGAAAAAACGATAGAAATGATTCAACAAACCTGGGCAGAGGATCATTACCTGATGGACACCCATACAGCTGTTGCCAGGAAGGTGTATGAACGATATGCAGAGGAAACAGGAGATGAAACGCCGGCAGTGATCGTTTCAACGGCCAGTCCGTACAAGTTTGGAAACAGCGTTGCACAGGCTGTATTATCCACTGAAAGACTTGAAGGCCGCAATGAATTTGAGGTGTTAACCGTTCTGTCCGAGCAAACGGGAACAACGATTCCCGTGGGAATAAGGGATCTGGAAAAACGACCGATACTCCACCATACAAAAACAGCCAAAGAAGAAATGGGACAAACTATTTTAGATTTTCTGGGACTATAAGAATGGTTAATTAGAAAATAGGTTGAGTATAAGCAAAATTATTAGTTGGAAAGTTGGTTAGTTGGACAGTTGGAACGTTGAAGTGGGTTAATTAGAAAATAGACACGGACTACGCAGACGTTCCTGACTTACGCGGACTTTTTTTGTAAGGGGTGAGGAGTGAGGTTAATGCCTGGCACATAGCGCCTGACTCCTCACCCCTCACTTATTTTCATCGGTGGTTGTGGCCTGCGGCCATGGTGGGTTCCACTGCAAAAAGTAATACTGGGCACTTATACATTCAAACAGGAGATTTTTGGGCTTAGCAGTGGAATCAAAAAAAGAAAAGCTCTTCCTGACAAGCTGGGAAGAGCTTTTCTTGTTATTCTTATTTGATTCTCCTGCGGGATGTATACGCTGGCGTCAGACCCCATTTGTTACACATTTGTTACAATGGGTGAGACAAAATGAAACGTCCCCTTGTCTCCCCTTGTCTCCTACCACTTGCCAGAAAGAAACTTACGCAGAAGTTCCGGACCGCTTGATATAAAAGGTCCATTTGCGGCGGTTTCTTCATTGTATTGTGTGGGGCCTTCTTCGGGATGATTTTTATCATAAATCATAAACGGCACCGGTTCAGAGGTATGCGTTTTTAATGATAACGGCGTCGGATGATCTGGCAGGATCATCAATCGAAAATCATCAAACGAGGCCATTTCCGTTAAAATATATCCCAGAACCTCCTGATCAATTTGTTCGATAGACCAGACCTTGGTTTGTGGTTCACCCTGGTGTCCTGCTTCATCTGGTGATTCAATGTGAAGGTAAACGAAATCCTTACCCTGTTTGAGTTGATCTATGGCAGCTTTTGCTTTCCCTGCAAAATTGGTTTTTACCGCCCCGGTACCCCCTTCTACACTGACGGGGGTTAATCCGGCGCAGATTCCCAGACCTCTGACCAGATCTACAGCACATACAACAGCCCCATCAAGATCATATTTGTCATTAAAAGCATCCAGAGAAGGGCGGCTGCCTTCACCCCAGAGCCAGATTGAAGTGGCTGGATGTAATCCTTTTTCTTCTCTGGCGATATTAATCGGATGGTTACGCAGTATTTTTTCACTTCTCTGCATTAAATCAAGAATATGATTCGCATCATCTCCGGAAGGCAAATAGTCCTTGATTTTTCTGTCGGAAATGTCATGTGGTGGTGTCAGAACAGGGGTTTTACCCATGGCATCTTTCCATACGGTTAAATGGCGGTAACTAATCCCCGGATGGAAAGCAAATAGGTTAGAGTTGAGTTCTGCCTGTAAGGCAGCAACCAACTGTGCAGATTCTTCGGTACTGATTTCACCTGCACTGTAATCGAGCATGGTCTTTTCTGAATAATCTTTTTCTTCAGACAGCGTGACCAGGTTACAGCGAAGCGCTAAATCTGCAGAACCCAAATCAACACCTAGACTAACTGCCTCCAGCGGCGACCGTCCGGTGTAATAATTCTGTGGTGCGTATCCCATGACTGACATGTTGGCTACGTCGCTTCCGGGAGGATATCCCTCGGGTATGGTGTGTACCATACCTACTTTTGAATGGGGTGCAATGGCGTCCATATTTGGAGTCTTCGCATATTGAAGCGGGGTTTTATTCCCCAGTAAGGGAATCTTATAATCAGCCATACCATCTGTGAGCAATAGTAAATGTTTCATGTAGTATTCAACTCCCAATAAATTGCTTTAAAATATTTGTATCATTATATCATTTGTAGACTGCAAATACCCGGGGTATATAACATTTAACTTACGTCTCATACTCGTCGGGTAATCGAACAAAAATGAAAAAACGAAAAAAATGTAATAATATCAATGATAGTGTTCTATAATTACATTTAGATTATTTGGTTATGGGGGGAGAAACTGTGAAAGTATCTGACCTGATCAACGGGGAAACCTTTGTGCTTACACCTGATCAAACCTTAAAGGAAGCGGCAGAGTTATTCTTGGAAAAACATATCGACGGAGCACCGATCGTCGATCCTGATGGAAGACTACTGGGATTGGTCAGCAAATCAAATCTCTACAGGGCAATTGTTGAAGAAGAAGACTTTAACCAGCCAGTGACAAACTACATGCATACTGATTTAATCACTACAGGTATGGATGAGAATATGGATAATGTCAAAAAACTGGAGGTTGGACGTGTTCCGGTAGTTGAGGATGATAAACTGGTGGGCATGGTTACTCAATCCGATCTGATTGCAGCGTACACCAGAATACTGGATGATCTTACCCAGAAGCTGAATACTGTGATTGATTCGGCTTACAATGCGATTGTCAGCATTGATCAAGAAGGGATTATTACTATATTTAACAGCCCTGCTGAAAAAATGTTTGGTATCAAAAAGGAAGCAGCACTTGGAAAGCCCTTTCGTGAAGTGGTACCTCACGGGGATTTGTTGCAGATTCTTAAACGAGGGGATATTCAAACAGGTCAACGTTTTTCTCATAACAACCGAACGTTTCTTTCTAACCGAAGTCCAATAATGGTGGATGGAAAAGTGACTGGGGCGGTAGCGGTTGTGCAGGAAATAGCAGAACTTCAAAGCGTATTGGATGAATTGGAGTACATTAAACAATTAAAAACGGAAACAGATGCAATCATTGATTCTTCCTTTGACGGTATATATGTCACAGACGGAAGTGGGAAGACATTAATGATTAATGAAGCCTATAGCCGTATCACCGGAATAAAAACATCCGAGGTTATGGGACGTACGATGCATCAACTTGTAGAAGCAGGGGTTTTTGATCGATCGGCAACCCTGATGGTAATGGAACACAAAAAGCCCATTACAACCACCCAAGAAGTAAAGACTGGAAAAACAGTTCTGGTGACTGGTAATCCTATTTATGATGAACGTGGAAATCTGTTCAGAGTCGTAACCAATGTCCGAGATATAACTGAATTAAATAGCCTGAAACAGGAGGTTGACGAAGCCCAGCGATGGAGTCGGCATTATAAAGAACAGCTTAAAAAGATGAAGATTCAGGATTGTAATAAATATGTGATCAAATCAAAAAAATCGAAAGAACTGATAGATCTAGTGATGCGTCTGGGGCATGTAGACTCAACAGTACTGGTACAGGGAGAATCCGGGGTTGGAAAAGAAATGGTTGCGGATATTCTTCATAAAAACAGTATACGGAAAGATAAACCACTGATTCGAATCAATTGTGGCGCTATTCCAGATAATCTGCTGGAATCAGAATTGTTTGGCTATGAATCTGGTTCGTTTACGGGAGCCAAAAAGGGTGGGAAAATAGGTATCTTTGAAATGGCAAGTGGGGGTAGTTTGTTCTTGGATGAAATTGGGGAATTGCCCCTGACCCTGCAGGTAAAGCTTCTACGTGTTATACAGGAACGCGAAATAACACGTATCGGGGGCAATCATCCTGTGAGTGTGGACGTTCGTCTGATTGCTGCCACAAATCGTGATCTCTGGCAGATGGTTGTAGAAAATAGGTTTCGAAAAGACTTGTTTTATCGGTTGAATGTTGTGCCGGTAGTCGTTGTGCCTTTGCGAGAAAGAAAAGAGGAGATTCCTGCGCTGGCAAATCACTTCCTGGCTGTGTTTAACCAGAAGTATGCGTTTCAAAAGGTATTTGATGAGTCGGTTATGCTCTCTCTTATGGATTATGATTGGCCGGGGAATGTGAGAGAATTAGAAAATGTGATAGAGAGGGCAATTGTAACTAGCTCTGAAACGGTTATTAGAGAAATTAAGCTTCCTAATGATAGAAGTCATAAAATTCAGAATGAATTATGGATGGATTTGTCAGAAGGGATGAATCTAAAGGAAGCCATGGAACGGGTAGAAAAACGGTTTATTCAACAATATCTTCAGCGCTGTGGAAGCACCCGAAAAACCGCCGCAGCACTGGGTGTAAGTCAACCAACCATTGTGCGGAAAGCAGCTCGATATGGAATCTGTCTAAAAGACTAAAAGGTAATATGATACAATAATGGATAGGGT
>JAYEHK010000167.1:0-31347 GCA_034659475.1 Bacillota bacterium
AATTTAGATTGCAAAATATCGTAAATTCTCTTATCATAAACCTGTTGTTGGTGATGAAATGTATATTCAATACATTTCATTAACTTAATCTTGGCGGAATTGGTCCGGCAAGGTGTGTGAAAGAGAAGGAGTGTTTACGGGTGAGGTAAATGGACTCTTTCTCTTTTCATTTTCTGACCTTGTCTACTATATGTAATTATAGTCATTATTGCAATACACTTACGGAAAAATAAAGTGCCGTATTCAACGACACATTCTTTTAGGTGCAAGCCTGGGTTATGGAATTTTAATTTGATGTGTTTTTGTTATTACTGGTAATCTGAAATTGTCGCCTTACACTTAAGAATTGCCAAAGAATCCTTAAATGCAGCCTGCAGCAGTAGCCTGGATAAGGGGTAGCAGTTAGAAATCCATGGTTGTTCCATGATTCATGGACCGCAGGATCAAATGAGAGAAATGGCTCGTACAATGGGTACCCACGCGCTGTCAAATACGAGTTCAATAACGAATTATAATGTTTGTATTATATAAATTGGACGAGTATTATAGATAATAAGGTAAATATTTCATAATATCTAACTAATCGACAAATCTACAATATTATATTGGGGGGGAGAATTCTATGGCAGAATCCGCGCAACAAGCCCTGGGAATCCTAAGAGATACGTCTTACTTTCAGTGGTATATAATCCCTTTATTAATGACAGTAATATATGTAGTCTCCGTTGAAATTGAAAGAGAAAACTGGAATGTATTGTTGGGAGGACTTGCATTTTGGGGTATGGATTGGTTTAATGAAATCTGGAACTCACTTGTTTTTCACTTCACACAGTATGCCCCGGTTTGGGGAGCGCCGTCAGGCCATACAGCCTATTTAATACTAATTGGACTTAATATTGAAATAACCTTTATGTTCTTAATCGCAGGCATTGCATGTGCTAAAATGCTGCCCAAGGACAAACATATGAAAATACTGGGGATACCTAATAGATGGTTCTTAGGGACTATAAATTGCATCCTATTTGTTATAGTAGAAATCATTCTAAATAGCATAGGCGTTCTTACCTGGGAATACTCATGGTGGCAGGCAGGTTTCCCCTTTGTATTATTCATCATAGGTTATGCCCCATTTTTAGCTGCATGCTACTGGGTACATGATATGGATAATGTAAAGAAACAGCTTACTTCAGTCGCAATAATATTTGGAGTCAATATTTCCGCTCTGATTGTATTTGGTGCAATACTAAACTGGATATAGATGGCTAAAGAGAGAATACATATTGGGGTCAGACCCCAATATGTAACACTAATTATATCCCCAGTTCAATCCATCAACAGAATCCGTGCTCCTGCTGCCAGAAGGGCAATGCCTAAAAGATCAATATATTGAAACTCATATTTTTTCATCCCGAATGCGCCGACAGAATCAATAAAAACCGCCGTTAATACCTGCGCTGCCACAATCGCAGTGGTCGCATTGCTCACCCCAATGGCAGGCATCGCTCGCACTACTGCGTAAATGATCACCACATTCAAAACCCCGCCAAGAAAAACATACCAGGGTACCTGTGGCAGTTTACTAAAGTTGCCCATACCAATCCCTGCAACCAGAATGATCAGAATCACAGTAACCGTCCCAATCAAATGAACAATCAAGGTTGATTCCCAAACCCCCACGATTTTCCCCAGAGCTGAATTCAATGTACCCTGCAGCGCCATTGCAGCCCCTGATAGCGCCGCTATCGCCAGGTAAAATAAGTTCGGCATGCTCCGCAATCTCCTTTGAACAATTTTTCTTTATTGTCCATCTGATTGTTAGGTTTTATTCAATATCTAGATATAAGTAGCTGTCAAAATAATCAGCATGCCGAGCCAGAAGCCCCCCCAGCGAACGCTTTTGTCTCTAGCTTTTGCCTGGGGAAGCAGCTGAAACAAAACCAGATAGATCATAATTCCTGAAGCCAACCCCAGCATGGCAGGCAGTAATCCCGGCAGAAGATGAACCATCCCGTCCCCCAGTATCGTACCCAGGGGAGTGATAAGCCCCACCAGAAGGATTTGCAAAAGAACCTTCTGTTTTTTAACGCCGCCCATTAAAAGCGGTGCAGCAATCGCCATACCCTCTGGAATGTTATGAATACCAATCCCTAGTGCAATGACCATCCCGGTGCGGGCCTTCATCTCGCTGCCAAACGCAATCGCCATTCCCTCCGGCAGATCATGCACGGCAATCCCAAGCATCACCAGATAGCCCAAACCAACTAAACTTTTCTCTGCATTACGGGGTCCCATGATTTTTTTATCTGCTGCCATCAGCAGCACCATTCCGCACACAAACCCCACAACCGCTTTACTGAACCCCGAATATACGAAAGCAGATGGAAGCATATCAAAAACGACAACCGCAACCATCACCCCAGCGGCAAGTCCCAGAAAAAATGACAGACTTCTGTTTCCCCAACTCCGTCTGAAAAAAAGCAAAAATGCTCCTAAAGCCGTACACGCCCCTGCAACAAGACTCCAATAAAAAGCACTGGTCATCATACCATCCCCACATCCCCACCATCATTTGTTTTTTTCTCAACTTTCCCAGTTGACAGCTGAATTGGAGAGACTTGATTTAAGTGGGAAAGTTGAGTTTTTATATTATTATGACTGTGGAGAAGGATTTAGGAGACTTATTCTGGTTTATTCAGTACACGAGAGGCTGCCGCCGCCATGATCAACGCAGTCAGTAGCAGAATCACCAAATCAAGTTTTACAGAACCGCCCGTTGGCATCAAGCCCTGTCTTATAAAATCAACCCCATAGCTCATGGGATTTATACGAGATAACCAGATCATCCAGAGCGGCACTATGTCCAAAGAAAACATAGCCCCGGATAAAAAGAACATAGGCATAATGATAAAATTACTGATTAATGGATAACTGTGAAATGAGCCCACGCGACATCCAATAAAAATCCCTATTGTTGATAATGATAAAGCCACAACAAACATTTTTAAAACCGTTAGTAACCCGATGACGGGAGACAGACTAATCCCAATAATGGGGGCAAAACATAAAACCACGATCCCCTGCACCATAGCGATTGAGCTTCCTGCCAGCATTTTCCCAACGATGATTGCACCTCGCCTTACAGGGCTGACCAGTATTTCCCGCATAAAACCAAATTCTTTGTCCCAGACAATAGATATCCCAGAATTCATCGCGCTAAATAAGAGCGTCATGGAGATAATGCCAGGGAAAATAAATTGCAGATAGCTCTGCTCCGAATTCACAGTATTTATTGAACTCCCAATCCCAACCCCCATAATGAAAAGCCATAGTATGGGTTGGAAAACCGATGTTATCACCCGCGGTTTTTCACGCCAATATCGCTTAATTTCCCGTAACCATATTACATAGATTGCATTCCAATCACTTGCAGTCATGTTCAAACTCCTTATTATCTATTGGTTCCACTGCAAAAACCCTAAAATTATCCTGTTTGAATGTATAAATATTCTGGAAGCATTGGCGGAGCATGAGAGTAACACTCTGCGAAGACGAACGGAAAAAGGGGGCGAGCCCCATGGACGGGGCGAGAGGGCAGTTGAACATGGACGTGAATGTGCCCTGTACCCCTTTTTCCGTTCGTCGAGCAGTTAGTGTTACCTCATGCGGAGGCTGCTGTAAGAATATTTATACATTCAAACTCACTAATATGACTTTCAGCAATGGAGTCTCTATTCTATTTTGACCGACGGTGCATGCTCACTCTTTCCTTCCAGAAGTCCTGACTGCTTCCTTCTTCTTCACGAATGGCTTTGCCCGTAAATTTAATAAAAACATCATCAAGCGTCGGTTTTTCGAAACTGATCTGCTTTACACTGGATAAATCCACAAAATTCACAATACGTGGCAGCATTGCCTCTGCGTTTTCTACCTCCAGGACAATTCCCTCTGCCATAATCTGTGGATTCAATCCTAATTTATCTTCCAAAAGACGTCCCAGATTCATTTTATCAGATGTATGAATCTTAATCAGTTCCCCTTTGAGACTACGCTTCAGATTGAAGGGCGAATCGCAGGCAATAATATCGCCCTGATCAATGATAGAGATCCGGTCACAGTGCTCCGCTTCATCCATGTAATGGGTAGTCATAAAGACACTAACCCCTAACTCTTCCCGCATTTGTTTGATGTACTCCCAGACATGCATTCTGGTTTGCGGATCTAGACCCACCGTGGGTTCATCTAAGAATAAGAGCACTGGAAAATGGATAAGCCCTCGTGAGATTTCCAACCTTCGTTTCATGCCGCCCGAGAAGGTTTTGACCAGATCATCCCTGCGGTTCCATAGCGAGGATAATGCCATGACTTCCTCAATACGATGGCGTAATTTCTTGCCCGTTAAGCCATATATCATGCCATGAAAATACAGATTTTCATAAGCGGTAAGGTTTTCATCAAGCGTCGGTTCCTGAAATACCAGGCCAATGTTTTTTCTTACTAAAAAAGGATTCTTACTGATATCATATCCCGCCACCTCGGCTCGTCCCTCACTGGGGCGCATAAGGGTACAGAGCATTTTTATCGTCGTAGTCTTTCCTGCCCCATTGGGACCAAGGAATCCAAATATTTCACGTTCAGCCACCTCAATATTGATTCCATTGACCGCTGCAAAGTCGTTAAAATACTTACTCAAATCCTCTGTGACAATGACCATACTTTCACCTCATTATTCTTACACTGCTTATATTATAATGATTTTTTCCTGTCATAATTAACTTTTTGCTTACATATTTTTCAATTAGAGGAGGTGTATTTATTATGGGAAAGCTCCCTTTTGAAATTCAAGCTGGTCTTCGCTCCATAATTATTGCAGCGATGTTATCCATCCTATACGCAATAACGGTGTATTTTACTGGCCTGAAAGAAACAACGTTCACAAGTGCCGGAACAATCATTTTAATCATCAGCATCTTCAGCGGTGGATATTTTGTCAGCAAGTCCTATCAAAGTAAAGGGCTGGTGCGGGGGATAAGTCTGGGTATTGTCTTTTTTACCCTTTTGTTAGTGTTGACACTTATCTTCAGTGCATCCCCCCTAAACATGAAAGGCTTTTTCTATACTCTGGCACTCTGTATCACCGCCGGAGGTGTTGGAGGTATATTGGGAATCAGTCTAAGCGGGAATTAACCACCGACGAAAATTGTATGCAACTGTGAAAAAACAATTATAACGCTGATTCACGCTGATTACCGCAGATGAACGCTGTTTTATTATTACAAAAAATGAACAGTGTTAATCTTCGTTTTCACTTCCTATTTTCTTACTACCCCCCATGGCTACAGCCCACAACCACCAATGAAAATAAGTGAGGGGTGAGGGGTGAGGGGTGAGGCGTTAGGAGTCAGGCGCTGTGCGCCAGGCATTGCCCTTACTCCTCACCCCTTACCCCTTACAAAAAAGGTCTGCGTATGTCCAGAAAGTCCGCGTTAGTCCGCGTCTATTCAACATCTCTATTTTCTAATTAACGACAAAAAAGGAGCATCAGAAGACCGGTTATAATAAAAATCCCTGCAAACACCAGACGAATGCCAGTCACCTTTTCCGCCCCCCAATAAAACCGGTTTGTTCCGAGCCATCTAATTAGCATTGAGTAAAAAAGAAGGAGTAGTCATCCTACTCCTTTTTAGCCCCATATTTTCAGTAACAGGTTTCTCATAAAAATAGGAATTCGAATATAATATACGCGCACGGTTTCACCCCTTTGTCAAAGTTGATCTCAATCTAATGTATAGTATGTATTGACTCACAAAAAGGTTCTCCATCCTGTTAACAATTCCAAAAAACATCTACACTTTATTGACACTTGGTTAATTAGGAAATTGGTTGAATAGACGCGGACTACGCAGACCTTTAAGGACCTCCGCGGACTTTTTTTGTAAGGGGTTAGGGGTCGGTTTTCTGTGTTTCTTCTATCCTTTTACTCCTGACTCCTCACTCCTCACCATTTTCATCGGTGGTTACGTATGTCCTTTGGGTATGCCTTACGGTCATGGCGGTTTAACTTCGACTTTATTATAGCCAGGGGCTTATTGTTTCCTCTATATTTTCACTATCGATTACCTGAACATTGTGGATTGGAATACTTCTCATCAATGTTTTTCCGTATCTTTTTTTAACCAATCGCGTGTCCAACACCACGACAGCACCGTGATCGTTTTCGCTGCGAATCAATCGCCCCACACCCTGCTTGAAACGAACGGCGGCATCCGGCAGCATAAAATGTTCAAAACTACTCTTGCCATGAAAGCGATAGTATTTGTCCCATGCACTGCAAAAAGGATCAGAAGGAGAACGGAAAGGAATCTTAACAATAACCAGACAGGTGAGTTGCTCTCCCTTTAGATCAATCCCTTCCCAAAACGTTTCCAAGCCCATTAATACAGCGTGTTCGTTGGCTTTGAACGCTTCCATTAAAACGGCAAATTCACCGTTTTCATACTGGGTAAGCAGTTCGACCCCCATTAGCTTTGTCTTGTCGCGCAAATAAGAAGAAGCCTCTTCCAATTGCCTGCGCGCGGTGAATAGGATCATCGTTTTTCCTCTTGTCTGATTGATGATGCGCAGCAGCGTATCATTACTGGCCTTTGAGAAACGCTGATCGGCTGGATCGGGAAGGTCCTGAACCACAACCAACGATGCCTGGTCCCGGTAATTAAAGGGTGAGTCCTCCAGCAAAGTTAGGATTCTCCCATCCCGTTGGTACTCCATGAGTCCACTGCGGGAAATAAAGTTATCGAAGCTATCATCGACGGCCAGTGTAGCCGATACCATCACTGCACTTTTTAGTTTTTTATAAAGCTGTTCGTTCATCACCTCACCGCTGTTGATCGCCGATGCACACAAACAAACTGCTTTTCCCCGTTCATATTCAAGCCACTGTATCTGATCTTCTTTTTCTAGCTTTTCTTCCATCAAATAATAAGCAACATCGCTGAGCTCTTGTAGCGAACTGCAAAAGTTCTGAATCTCCAGTGATTCCTCAGCATCGCCCAGCTCTTCCTCAATATTTTTTAATTTTAGAATAAGCAAATGCATGGAATACTGCCAGTCTACATAGATAGCAATGGCCTCTGTATACCAGGCTTGACCTCTGTCTACCGGCTTAATTATATGGCTGTAATTGTAATTTTCGCCGTAGCTAATTCCTTGACTAATACCCCGAAAAAATGTCGAAGTCAATTTGACGGTGGTATCGATAATCTGTTTGACTTCATTGATGAGCAACCCTATCTGTGAAAAACGGTTTTGCAGCTTAAGCAGATACCCTCTTTGCGTTTTCCCGTCCCTCTGGTAGAGCATTTTATAGCTATCCATGAGTTCATATAAGGAAAACCGCAGGGACAACTTATCAAAAGATTCTTTTAAAAAGGTATGGACTTCATCCACAATCAGATACTCATAAGACGGTAAAATACTGTTATCAACCATTAAATCGGACAGCAAAAGAGAATGGTTAACAATGATAAGATCCGCCTTTTCCATTCTTTTTAACATCTTGAGCCGAAAACACTTATCCCGATAATGACAGCGCTCCTTTTGACAACTCATTCGATCTGCAGCAACCAGCGGCCAATACATTAATAAATCACTGGCAATATGTAGTTCTTTTCGGTCGCCAGTGCGTGTTTTTTCAGCCCATTGTAAAATAGACTCAACAAAACGCTGCTCGCCCTCATTGAGGTTTTTGCGACCAGCTAAAATGTTCATATATTTGTTCCAGCAAAGAAAATTATCCCGACCTTTGGCTTCAGCCCACATAAACCGGCGGTCCAAAATCCTGGCCAGATCAGGCAGATCCCGATCCACGATTTGCTGCTGCAATGCCTTGGTTCGGGTAGACATGACAACCTTTTCCTTTTGATCTGTACTCCATAAAACAGCGGGCAAGAGATAAGCAAAGGTTTTACCAACACCTGTCCCTGCTTCAGCCACTAAAAAGGTTTCATCAGTGAAAGCCTGCAAAACATATTCAGCCAGATTCATCTGTTCCCTGCGAAACCGAAACCCTGGAATCTGGCCCTCCATAACCCCTCCCTGCCCCATGTAGTGGACAAGCAGGTTCTCATTATCCTCCATCGTACCCCTTCTTTTAACACGTTCTCTATAACATTATCATGAAGATGATTCTCTTCACCTGGCGCATTAAACCGCCAGCTTGTGAATGGTATTTTTCCCGTCTTGTTCGCGGCATATCTGATAGATCCCTTCAACAGATACCCTGTTTTGTTCCAGAATTTGTCTAACCGCATCAACAGCTTCCGGGAACACCTTTACAGCAAGTCCGCAGCTCGTAGATATTTCCCTGGGGGTAGGCATCATAACGAATTCAGTCCCCGTTTCTTTTAATACTTTTTCCGCCTTAAAGGCATTGGAGGTATTGATAAACGTTAAACAACCATACTCCGCGGCCTTTACTAATCCGTTACCCATCTGTTCCTCCTACAGTTCAACGGCTCCCACATTAAAGAAGGTTGCCTTCGTATGTCCAATCAGTTTTTCGTCACAAAATACTCTGGATTCAGCAAATATCATCTGTTTTCCCGCACGCAGAACCGATCCTTCTGCGATGATCGTACTGCCTACCTTGCCAGACCCGGGAAAAGAGGTCGAACAATCAACGGTTACACCTTTAAGCCCCAGACTTCGAATCGCATTCCCCATGGCTGCATCTGCCAGCGACATAATCAGTCCACCATGCAAAAGGCCAATTGGATTAGTATGTTTTTTTTCGGCCTTAACAGCAATTTTTACATGTCCCGGCGCAATCTCCCGCAATTCAATGCCCAGTAAATCATAAAACGGTGTTGCACTCACGCTCTTAACAATATAGGCAAATAGTGTTTCATCCAGTCCTTTGTTCTCTGGTTTCATCGCTCTTCGCACATCCTTTTCCCAAATGTGTAACCCATTATAACATAAGTTCATGTTTTTCACGTTTCTCCACCTATGATAAAACATTCAAACGCCCTCATTTAACCTACCTACATAAACAATGTTACACTTTGGGGTCATACACTTTGGGGTCAGACCCCAATTGTTATATTTTCGTACTAACCACCCATGTTCCGAGGACGCAACCACCGATGAAAATTGGTGCTGAGTGAGGGCGAGTCACTGGGACAGGTCCGCAGACTCATTTTTGCAATTGCTGGTGGGAGAATATGATTGTTTTTCCTAAAACGAGTCAGCAGACCAGTCCCCGAGACTCACCAAAAAGGTCCGCGTTAAATTCAACCTATTTTCTAATTAATCAACATTGACTAAATTATCACTCTGACGAGCAAAATAAACTCAAATTACAATTAAACCAAGGAGGTTGTTACAGCATGGTTCGAAACTGGAAATTGTTACTCGTGCCTGCCCTTTCCCTGGTATTATTCCTTTCTTTCCTGTTGTTTTATTACCTGTCTGTACCGGAAACAAAAAAGCCGGACATCGTCCAGCCAGAAGTCCCTGAAAAAACAGAAACAAAACAAAAAACATCATGGTATGTGAAATTTTCCGTCGAAGATCAAAAGTCAACATCCTATACAGAAGAAACCGGTGCACCTGTTTCCGCCAGCGGGAAAACCTATACTTTAGGGTCAGGAGCCGTCCACCCGCTCTACCCATTAAACGCAGGTGGAAATGCTCTGACCCCTATCATTCCTTTTGGGACAACCATATTTTTGACAAAACCTATAGACATCCTCGGAGAAAAATACGACCAACTGGTTATCAAAGACACAGGGGACGTATATTATGGACTCTGGCGGAACTCCCCTTACTGGGTGGATGTCTATTACGGTCGTTCAAACAGCTACAATATTAAAAGTGCCCAGAATTATGGAGTGAATCCGATCTCCTATTCCTGGTATGAACCCTGGCGTTAAACCCTTTCATATACAGCAAACAGCTGCAGCGCAACCTTTTCAAAGGGATGGGCCTTGAGTTCCTCGGCCAGAGATCTGGCCGGGGATTTATCTGCAATCTTAGTAAAGTCATCCCAGGTCATAAAATCAAAGGGAGTCACCTCTACTTCTTTGAATCCATTTTCATTGAACAACCGGGTTAATGAAGAGGGTTCAAAATGATGCATGTGCAGCATCGCCGGGAACATGGTGCCTTCTATACTCTCATGGATACGCTGCTCCACCTCCCCGTACTGGGTCGGTGCAGTAACAAAAACGCGTCCGCCTTTTTTGGCAACACGACTGAACTCCTTAATAATCGCCCGGGGTGAGAAGGTGTGTTCCAACACATCCAGACAATTAATCGCATCAAAGTACCCCTCTGCATAGGGCAGTTGATCTATACTTCCTTCCGTAAAGAAAACCTCACTTGAATCTCCTGATAAAAGCTGTTCAGCAGAAGGGAAATCACATTCAACTGCCATTCCTCCAAGTTCTTCCTGAATCAGGTCAATAACTCCGGGAAATACCTTTTTCTCGCCCTGTTTCATCATATGGGAGAGCGCCGTGGCACGTTCCAACCTGGCCTTGCAAGCATCTACTGAATAAACGTCGAGGTACTGACTCATTACCAGGGTTGCAAAGCCTGCCCCACATCCTGCATCCAATACTCTACCCTGCATATCACGAAAATACGGGTACGCAAATCGAAGGAAGGATGATTCACCCCCGGAGGAAAAATTCTGCAGTGCAATGATTTCATTCATGGTAAATAGATCTTCCTGGCGCAGGGAGCTGCCGATTTCCCCTCTGAACCAGTTTCTTAAATCCCGGTTGTCGTTAAATGCTTTACAGATTGCATCAATATCATCTGTTCCCGCTTGTTCTTTCACTTTTGCCTTTTCATTCGGCTGCATAACGTCCCAGATGTATTTCACAAAGAAAGGGAAGCACACATTTTCATGTACATTAAAAAGAATAGCCTGTTCTGGTTTTTCACTTCGCAGTGCTGCTGTAGCTCGATAAAAATCAAGCAAAAAAGCAATAGATTCTTCGTCGTTTCTTGCAAACATTTCTTCATAAGCTGAAGACAAATCTGCGGTTCCAGGCATCAAACCCTGATATAAACTCAAAACCTCCGGTTCAATAACCCCAAAGTAATAATCAAAAAATTCTTTCAAGATCATGAAAAAACCTCCCTTTTTTATTAAGCTAATCAGGTTTGTGCTAAAACCTGTTGTTCGTGTCTATGTCTTTAACCTGTTGAATCAACGCTAATCGATTGTCGGCTGGAAACGAAAGATCCGTTTGATTCAGTTTCCATGATATCGTTACCCCAAATTCAGCCCTGCCCTTTTGGAAAGGCATAAACGGCTTCAGCATCACCCCGGAACTATGGTAGCCCAGACGACTCTGATCAGGGAAAACCATGCCCTGATAGTATTGCTTAACGGCCGGTTCAACAATTAACTGTTTTATGCTTTCAGGCCGAGAAAGACTGTAACGAATACCGTTCCAAAATTTATCCCCTTTTCCATTACATATCTGAAATTGGTAGTCGATCTGCCCTGAAAAAGGATATTCCATGTGTTTATTTGCATTCAGGTATTCGAGACTTTCCTCTTTCCTTTGCATAATATCATCTGCCCTAACAGGCATGCGCACATCACCTTTTTCAAAAATCAAAGCTGAACAGGGTTGAAAATGAACCTCGTCCGAGGGTGCAGCTGAACTAACCATCTGTGGCACCAGATACAGTTCAAAATCTCCCGATTTTTCATAGGCTGCTTCCATCTGAACCTCAACGCCAGCTTCCATGATTGTAAAATTTTTATCCACACGGACGAGCGTAATCTGTCCGTCTGGCAACCTTATCTTCTGACTGGCAGATATAACAACAGTGGTATTATTCTCGTCAGTCTCAACACCCTGTAACTCATAGGTTCCTATCTCGAAATCGCCTAATTTCTTATACCTTTCCTCATCCCAAACCATCACTTCACAACGAAATGCGTTTCTGCATCTTTCTCTGCGACCGCCTTCCGGATACATCTGTGCACAGAGTTTGCTGTCCGCTTCCGTTAAGACCATAGGATATGAATATCTGTATACCTCGTTATAGGCAACCACCTTATGAATATCCTCCCTTAACAGCGGAGAACACCCTTCAACGTCTTCTGCCAACACGTGATGATAGACTATGCAGCCGCCTTTCATATCAATGCAAAGGGTTTGCCAGGGAGTCTCGACAAGCACCTCATCTAAACCATCAAAATCCCAATCGCAGACTCTGGTAATGATCTGTTTTTCAGTTTTATCAGACAGCTCTATTAACCTCTTCCGAAGCATTCTTTCAGCAATTTCGAGATAGGCCAGTCCCTGCATATCGTAATAGGGTGCCGAGCCATAACACGGGTGCCTGCTCGCCCATTTAGGATCTTCCTGATAAACCATGTTGCGTGTACGTTGTATAAAGTCATAATCAGCCTTTACCTCTGGCTGAAAATGTTCTTCAATCAGATTTGAAACCAGCTGATGCCGCTCTGCTGACTCCAACACTGCCCGTTTTATGATATCTCCATTAACCCCCTCATTGAACACAGGAGATTGGTCCAACACCTTTTCTTCAAAAGCGTTTTGTTTTTCTTCGGCTAACCGTAACCTGGACATCACACGTCGAAGACGCTCATCACCAAAGGTTACCCCACGGATCCCCCGATTCGCCATCCAGTTATCCCATTCCGGATAGGAATGACTGGTTCTTGCCGGGTAGGTATCCAGTATCCCCTGATTTAAGAAATAGTCCTTTAAGCCGGTAAACTGCAGTTCAGGATCATCCTCAACCCGTTGAAAAAACTCTAGTAACCATTGAGTATCTCCCTGTGGGTCTTTACTCCATTGTCCAAACTTTTCTGCATCCTCAAAGATCACCAGAATGGGTTCCACCTTTTTACCCCATCGTTCACTTATTTCATTAGCCTTTTCCAGCGCATCCTTTATGTAAAACAGGTACTGACCAGGTTTTATTCTGGTACGATCCTCCGGGGTAAACGTCCCGGTTTTTAATAACTGATACCGCGGCTCTGTGTGTACAGGTACAGAATAATACACCTGTCCGCCAATCTCATCCCGCAACGCAAAATAAAGCATTTCCTGCGGTACATGAGCAATGGTTGTCTTAGAAAAAGGATCTTTGAAGCCAAAATGCTTCTGACAAAAATCAGCGGAACCACCTGGGCTTGAAAAATGCGATTGATAAAAGGTCTCTGCATCCAGATAATAAAGGGGACAGGCATCCATTAACCCTGCTGCTCGGCTCACCTCGCGCAGCAGAAACTCTCCGCATTCCCTTTCAACAAGATGGATTCCCTGCCAATCAGGCGCATTAATCCCTGTAAAAGCGGAACAAATCTCATCATACTTCTGCAGCTGATATAGAACATCATCCGAACGCGAGCTTAACTGTATAAACGGCTCGTCGGCTAATCCCCCGATAATACCAATCTTGTTGGAAGCCATCAATGATTGAAGTTTTTCCTGAAACCACGGCTTCTGATCCCTTATCCAATAGATAAAAGGACCAGAAAAATGGAGGTTTATGAAAAAGCTATCGTTTTCAAACGCCCGTTCCAAAAGCTCCAACCAAGGAACATAGGAATTCTGATAGGCTTCTTCTCTCGTTTTATATAGCTGAAAATGAGGCTGATGAAAATGGGGACAAAATGCTATATGGCCCTTCATGTTACACCTCCAACTTTTCTTACTCGTATAGAAAATCGTCTTCCATTTGAACCCTGTCGAGCCACTCGATAAATCCCTTACTGTAGGTCGCCTCGTGAATGACATTCGTTAGTTTCAAAAATTTTGCATAGTGTTCAAAGAATCTCTTCATCGCATAATCTCTGGTATGATTGTTGCTAACCATAAACAGCCAGTCACTGCTTTCAATCAAAATAAGCTCTCTTAATGCCTGTGAATAGGCCTTTTCCCCTATTTCATTATGGATCTCATTGTGATTGATCGCATTGAATTCTTGATTAGCTCCACGTATGACCTCCCACATCCAATTGGTTTCCTGGTTGTCCCATACGTAGTGTTTGCCCCCCATACCCCATGAGGATTCAAATACCTCTGCCTCCTCCAGATCAGAACTGATTTGAGAGGGTAAGATAAATTGAAGATCTTTGTGATCCGTGATGACCCGAACCATTTCCTCCAGCCATCTAACCCCTTCCCACCACCAGTGACCAAACAACTCCGTGTCATAGCATCCGACAATAAGAGGATTCGGATACCCCATTCGGGTTGCTTCTTTGCCGGTTGTCTCCAGACTATTTACGAAATGCACTGCATGCTGGTAGGCTTTTCTATCTGCCTGTTCAGGGCTGTAGATTAACTTTTTATCAAGCGAATTATAGCGATCCGTAACCCGCCAATACTTCAGTCCTGATCCCGGGAATTCCTTATGAAACTCCCTGTAATAACCATCCCCCGGATAACCTGAATCAGCTGACCAAACCTGATGACTCACCATCGCATTTCGCCCCAGTACCATAATATCCTTGTTCTTAATCCGATATGGACGATACGTAGAGAGTCCAGTATTTTTAAAGCTTTCCAATTCAAATCCTTCACACTCTACACCCGGACTGCTGTCTCCTAATGGTTTTCCACCTTCAACACCATGACTATCCACAAAAAAGTAATGTATACCCTGTTCCTGAAGCATATCTTCAATCCCTTGAAAATAGCCGCACTCTGGCAGCCAAAAGCCACGCGGTTCACGTTCGAAATACTTTTCATAGGCCTTTTTGCCGCCAACAATCTGGTGTTCAAGGCTGCTCTGATCCAGAAGCGGAAGGTATGCATGACTGGCTGCGGTTGTAATGACCTCAATCCTGCCTTCATCCTGAAGATCCTTTACAGCCTGGATGATATTACAATCAAATTCGCCCACAAAATCCCTGCGGACATCTTTATAAAAACGGTTATAAGAAGCTGCTACAGCAGCCATTTCCAGTTCTGATTGAGAAACGAAATACCGTTCATCTTTCAGCGCTGCTTCCTCACGTTCCTTTAGATAGGTTATGAATTCCTGTTGTATGTATTTTGAATTCAACTGTTCAAGCAAGGTTGGACTAAAACTTAGCGTTATTGGCGCATCAATCTTTTCTTCCTTTAAGGTATACCATGAACGCAAAAAAGGAATATAGGTTTCAGCCATAGCTTCAAAAAGCCAAACTTCCCCAAACGGCCATCTTCCTTGCCTTTTTACATAAGGAATATGACTGTGCAGCACCAGCATGATATTTGAAGTCACTCTGCCACTTCCTTCAAATGAAATCATCTGGGTATTTTGATTCTATATAAATCCCCCCCACAATAGGTTATCCATATAGGTCTATTTACCCCTATCAGCCCACGTTCCGGTGGGTTTTATCCATCGCTATAACAGTCTCATATACTCGAATGGTTGAGGCTGCAATATGCTCCCAGTTATAAACCGACTTCACCTCCTGATATGCGTTTTCGACCAATCTATTCGCCAAATCGCCATCTGTTAAAGTGGAAATAATGGCATTCGATAATTCTTTTTCATTTCCAGGAGCAACTTTAAGTCCATCAACCTCATTCTGAACGATTTCAGATAATCCCCCTACATTCCCAACAATAACCGGGGTTTTTGTAGCCATCGCCTCCAGCGCAACAATCCCAAAGGGTTCGTAAAGACTGGGAAAAACTGCCACAGAAGCATTTTTATAGACGTAATTTCGCTGATGGGGTTTAAGAAAGCCTGTAAATACAACCTCATCCGAAATACCCAATTCGTTTGCCAATTCCTGTAGTATATTCAACTGCGGGCCTCGTCCTCCGATATACAGTCGTGCCTCTGGGACTCGTTCAAGCACTTTCGGAAAACAACTGATCAACTGCCAAACGCCTTTTTCCGGTACCAGGCGTCCAATAAAAAACACGGCCTTTTCACCCGGGTCAAACTCTATCAGGGGTTTGGAAGGCAACTGTAAAAACTGCTGCGGGTCAACACCATTAGGAATGATCGTAACAATATTCTGCTTCACATCAAATAGTGAGCAGATCTCTTTTTGCATATACTGACTACAGCAGATTACTGTATCCGCTTCCAGCGCCAGATTCTTTTCAATTTCATTGATCTCTCTCTGGGTACGGTTATGCAAACCTAGGTTCCGTCCATGTTCGGTTGCATGAATAGTTGATACCAATGGTATCTCAAATATCTTTGCTACTGCTCTTCCTGCATAGGCAACCAGCCAGTCATGGGCATGAATCACATCAAATCCACCCAGCTCGGAACTCAATCGAATAGCTTCTCGAATGGCCTCACTGTTGAACATAAAGGTCCATGATTTAAAATTATCTCCTTCAGTATTGGGCCGCCCCACTCGATGAATGGCAACACCGTTTTCCATTTCATGATCGGGCGCATCCTTAACACATGGACTAATGATATGCACAGCAATTCCTTCAGCCACCAAGAAACGGCTGAGGTCATAAACATGCTGTCCAAGTCCTCCGACCATTTGAGGGGGGAATTCCCAACTAAACATTAATACCCTCACTTATTCGCCCCTTTTTTCCCATATGTTTATATAAATATTACCAGATAATTGTTTCTAAAGTAAGCATTTTTAATTATAATGTTTTATATGCGAAATAATTTTTATTTCAAAAAGGAATCCTAAAATAAACAGGAGGTAATTTCATGATAGAAACCAACACGCTGGCGTCTGTAAAGTCTTCCATTATTAAGGATATTGCTTTGGCACCTTCAGGTTATAATAAACTGGAATGGGTAAGTAATAACATGCCCGTGTTAAACATGCTTAAAGCAGATTTTCTGCAAAGCAAACCCCTAAAGGGCAAAACCGTTGTATGTTGTTTGCATCTGGAAGCAAAAACCGGTTATCTTCTACAAACCCTTCAGGCAGCAGGTGCTAACATTATTGCCTGTGCCAGCAATCCTTTATCAACGCAGGATGATGTTGTTGCGGCACTTGTCGATTCTGGCATAACAGTATTTGCTATACACGGCGAAACCACCGAGCAGTATCATACCTTTTTACAGAAGGCACTCGACTATAATCCCGATGCAGTCGTTGATGATGGGGCTGACGTCATTTCTACCGTCCACAAAAACAGACCAGAATTGATCGGAAAGATTGTCGGTGGCTGCGAGGAAACAACAACCGGTATTGTGCGACTGCGTTCAATGGATAGTAATGGGGATTTGAAATTCCCAATGATCGCTGTCAATGACGCATATATGAAATATTTATTTGATAATCGCTACGGAACCGGCCAATCAGTATGGGATGGAATCAACCGTACCACGAATCTGGTTGTCGCTGGAAAAGATGTTGTTGTCGTTGGATATGGATGGTGTGGCAAAGGCGTTTCTTTACGCGCCAAGGGCCTGGGTGCCAATGTTATTGTTTCGGAAATTGACCCGATTAAGGCAAATGAAGCAATTATGGATGGTTTTAAGGTTATGCCTATGCTGGAAGCTGCAAAAAAGGGTGACTTTTTTATAACCGTAACTGGCAATTTAAACGTAATCCGCAAAGAGCATATGCAGGTTATGCAAAGCAACGCTATAATGGCCAATGCTGGTCATTTTGATGTTGAAATTTCAAAATCCGACTTAAATGAACTGGCTGTCAAAAACAGGGTATTAAAAAATAATATTGAAGAATTTGAAATGGCAGATGGAAGAAAACTTTATCTGCTGGCGGAAGGACGTCTCGTTAATCTGGCAGCCGGCGATGGTCATCCTGCTGAAGTTATGGATCTCAGTTTCTCTCTGCAGGCACTTTCCCTGCTTTATGTGATGGAAAATTGTGATAAACTCGAAAATCATGTTTACAATGTGCCAGAAGAAATTGATCGTAAGGTTGCTTATTTAAAACTCAAAGCAGATGGCATCGCCATTGATGAATTGACAGATGAACAGAATGACTATCTTGCCAACTGGGATACCAACTAATTAAATCTGGTTAATTCAAAAGCTCTGTCTGTTAAAGGCAGAGCTTTTTTCTTCGTATAATGACCTGCCCTTTTTCACAAAATAGATTAAACTCTCAGAATTGTGAGGAAGGACAGGTGAAATAATGCAAACGATCAGCAAACGTTATATATGGATATTTTTTGGGGTTTTAATCGCGATCATGGCAGGCGCTTACCTGTATAACGCCTATCGTCCAGCTCCCAACCCTAAGCCTAGTGTTCCTACTACAACTGCTGACGAAGCAGCATCAGGAACCTACTATACAATCCGTGATCAAAACGGACTAACCCTGTTTCAAACGGGCTTAACGGTTCATGTAGATGATCGGTATATAAATGAAAATGACATTGAATACATTATCATTAAAATTGACGAGCAAGATGCCGTGGCCAAG
The DNA here is from genome assembly GCA_034659475.1 of Bacillota bacterium. Classification (GTDB taxonomy): domain Bacteria; phylum Bacillota; class Syntrophomonadia; order Syntrophomonadales; family Syntrophomonadaceae; genus JAYEHK01. The sequence goes on from JAYEHK010000167.1 coordinate 18,386, forward strand.
ATTTTTAAAAGTCCCGAACAAAAGCCTGTTAAATCATCTACTGATACAAGCTGGTTACGCATTCCATTGCCTATCCAAAGTATTCCTGTTCAGGCTGCAAAGGATTCCCATGTGGTCATTTATCACACCCATACGGATGAATCCTTTACTCCAACCTCTGGAACTCCAACAAAACCCGGTAAGGGAGACGTTTATAAGCTTGGGAATACGATGACCGATGCTCTTAAAAAGGCTGGCATAAGCGTAAGCCACAGCTTGGAAAAACACGATCCGCATGATATCAATGCGTACCATCGCTCCAGAAAAACAGTTGTGCAGCTTTTGAAGGAACAACCAGATGCTGCTTTCGACATTCACCGTGACTCAGCGCCAACAGATGCCTATTTAACCAACATCAATGGTCTAACTACCAGTCGGACAATGATTGTGATCGGACGGGGCAATCCCAATATGCAAACCAACCTGAAATATGCAAAAAAAGTCAAAGCAAAAGCAGATGAGCTATACCCAGGTCTAATGCGAGGTATTTTTATGGGCAAGGGGGACTATAATCAGGACCTTTATCCTACTGCTCTGCTTTTTGAAATTGGAACAGAAACGCTTTCTCTGGATCTTCCTCAAAAATCAACTCGCCTGCTGGCCGATGTATTAGTGGAAGTGCTGCAATCAAAATAGGGTTGATAAAAATAGACGCTGACGAACGCTGATTTTATATGATTTACGCTGATTAATTGAATAGAATGTCACCTGCTGAACTAGAGATCGCAGGTGACTTTGTTTTGCAGCAGTCTTTCTCACTACTGGCAAGCATAACATAAAAAAACAAGCATTCATTTCATTTCTATCTTATAATACATTTATAAAAAGCTTTTATTTATTGTTGTTAATTAGAAAATAGGTTGAGTATAAGCGGAATTATTAGTTGGACAGTTGGTCAGTTGGACAGTTGGTCAGTTGGTCAGTTGGAACGTTGAAGTGGGTTAATTAGAAAATAGACACGGATAACACGGATTTAACGGATTGACACGGATTTTTTTGTAAGGGGTCAGGGGTCAGGGCAATGCCTGGCGCATAGCGCCTCACTCCTCACCCCTCACCCATTTTCATCGGTGGTTGTGGCCTACGGCCATGCGGGTGAATTTAATATTAATGTATTGTAACGAAAGGAAATGCAGCTTGAAACTTGATCAAAAATGGAAAACCTTTATCATCATATCCTTGGGCATCTTTATGACCACCCTCGACGGCAGTATTTTAAATATAGCAAATCCCTCCATTGCTGCTGATTTTAATGTTTCAATGGATGCAGTAAAATGGGTCGTAACTGCCTACATGCTTATGATTACCGCTTCACTCATCTTCTTTGGACGTCTGGGCGATAAAATTGGCAGTGAAAAAATATATCGTACAGGATTTATAATTTTTACAGTCGGTTCATTATTCTGCAGCCTGTCTACTTCCTTGCTCCTTTTGATCTTGGCTCGTATCTTTCAGGGCCTGGGAGGCAGCATGATGATGGCCACAGGCATGGGGATCATTTCTAATACCTTCCCTGCCAGTGAACGAGGCAAAGCTCTCGGTTTGACGGGTGCTATCGTCGGCATTGGAAACATGACTGGTCCCAGTTTAGGCGGCCTAATTCTGGCCCGTTATCAGTGGCCTGTAATTTTTCTCATAAACCTCCCTATCGGGCTTATTGCCTTTTACCTGGCTTTTAGAAATTTGGAACCTCAGCCTCAGAATCCGGAGATTCGCGAATACGATTTGCCGGGAACATTCTTATTTGCAATAAGTGTCATTGCACTGGTTGCTTCATTATCAGGTGCACAAGGGGTCAATGTACCGATTTTACTGGCTTCTCTAATTACTATTCTTCTGTTCGTGCAATATGAAGGAAGAGCCGCCCATCCCATGCTTGATTTTTCTTTATTTAAAGTCAAACCATTTCTCTCTGGTAATCTGATTGCAATGGGTATATACACCATTCAGATGTCTGTATTTTTTCTTATGCCGTTCTACATGGAAACCCTTTTGCAGTTGCCGACTTCTACGACAGGCTTGTTAATGACCATCCTGCCTATCACCATGGCAATAACCGCACCTCTGGCAGGAACCCTGTCTGATAAGATAGGCTCATCCAGGATTATATCAGCTTCTATTCTTCTCATAAGCATCGCCTTTGTTATCCTCAGCAGACTGGGAACAGACACCAATCTTATCAATATCGCCATTGGTCTATTTATGATTGGGTTAGCCATGGGACTGTTTGGTTCACCCAATAACAGTTCTATCCTTGGTTCCATTCCTCGGCATAAGGTAGGCTATGCGGGGGGATTTCTATCTACCGTACGCAACCTGGCATTTTCGCTTGGCATTTCGGTTTCGGCAGCCATCTTCACCTATGTTTATCAGACAGCCGGGCGGACAATGCCATTTGAGCAGGCATATATTCAAGGTATCCATACTGTATATACCCTTGCTGCCATCATAGGAGTTTTCTTTTTCCTGTTTTCTCTTATTAACCGTCGAAATTCGAAAAAACCACCCATAAAACAGGAATCGCTTTGACCTGTTGCTTATTATCTGTTATAATTATTATTGCGTTAAGCGCCCGTAGCTCAGTGGATAGAGCACTGGCCTCCGGAGCCAGGTGCGGAGGTTCGATTCCTCTCGGGCGTACCATTTGACTGACAGGCACTTTCAAGGTTTTTGAGAGTGCTTTTTTTTGCAATTAATATATTATTCAGTGATTGGAGACGGATTCATGAAGAGCAAACAATTTGCCGTGATCGGGATTGGTCGTTTTGGTGAAAGCCTCATCCGGGAGCTTCGCCATATGCATCACCAGGTACTGGCGATTGACGAAAGAGAAGACCGCATTGAAGATATCGCAGGCATCGCAACCCATGCAGTACAAGCGGACTCCACAGATGAAAAAACCCTCCGGGCACTGGATATTCAGGGATTTCACGCTGTAATCGTTGCCATAGGCGGGGATTTACAGGCAAGTATTCTGACTGTCTTAACGCTGCAGGAACTGGGCGTCCGCAAGATTATCGCCAAAGCGCAGAACGCCATGCACGGAAAGGTGCTTGAGAAAATGGGGATTGAGACGGTTCTGTACCCGGAACGAGATATAGCCGTTCGTCTTGCGCGTTCACTTTCAACCGCCAATGTTATTGAACAGATCGAGCTGTCATCGGAGTTTGGAATCACAGAATTTCGTGCTCCCAAAAACTTTATTAATCGCTCCCTAGCTCATCTGCGTCTTCCGCAGAAACTCAATGTAACCATCCTCGCCGTTAAATCAGGGGATGAGATTACAGTGAACCCTCCCGCAAAGTTTGTTATCAGCGAAGGTGACATTCTGGTGGCATTTGGCAGCAATTCTTTTATGGACAAGCTGGGCAAGTTTAATGATGAATAAGCTAAACATTTTTAATCCGCCCCTTATGCTGATCACAAGCTTTATTCTTGTTATCCTTATCGGCAGTCTGCTCCTTACCTTGCCCTGGGCAGTCAAAAGCGGTGAGCCTGATTTTATCACTTCCCTATTTACCGCTGCTTCCGCCACCTGTGTTACAGGACTGGTTGTTGCTGATACCGCATCGCACTGGACAAGCTTCGGACATGTTGTTTTGCTGATCCTTATGCAGATTGGCGGACTGGGTGTCATGACCTTTGTTACCTTTTTGGCCGTCCTGATGGGGCGCAATCTGAATCTTAAACAAAAGATTATTCTGAAAAATGCATTAAACCGCTCCAGTTTCGACAGCCTTGCAAAAATCCTGAAATACATTCTCGCCTTTTCTCTCATCGCTGAAACACTGGGGGCGTTAGTCCTCTTTCTTCACTGGATATCTCCTATGGGAGTAAGCAAAGCAGCGTGGTATGCTGTATTTCATGCAATCTCGGCTTTCAACAACGGGGGTTTTGACCTTTTCGGAAACTTTCAGAGCCTGCAGGGCTTTATTGCTGATCCCATAGTAAACCTGACAATTGCTCTGCTATTTATTATTGGAAGCCTTGGGTTCCTTGTAATTTACGAACTGCTCACCTGGCGTAAAGAACGGTCACTTTCTCTGCACACCCGCGTGGTATTGACAGGTACACTTATCCTTATCTTCGCAGGAGCAGTGATGGTATTCATGCTGGAATACAACAATACATTTCAACTTCTGAATTCAAGCCAGAAAGGAACTGCATCCATCCTTCTTTCTGCTACGCGAACCGCAGGTTTTTCAACCATCGATATGAGCCAGGCCCGTATCCCAACCCAAATTTTTATGATTCTTCTCATGTTTATCGGCGGAGCCCCTGGATCTACCGCCGGCGGAATCAAAGTCACCACGTTTGTCATTCTTTTTGCTGCGATGATAAGTGTATTCCGCAACAAAGATGATGTTGAGATCTGGAGGCATCGTTTGTCACCAAAGGATACGATGCGGGCACTCGCCATCGTCTTGCCTGCTGTTCTTTTGATTTTTACGGACGTGTTTATTCTTTCTTTTTTTCATCATGATTTTATAAAGGTGCTTTTTGAGGTGGTTTCAGCAACCAGTACCGTCGGACTCAGTCTGGGACTCACCCAGGAACTGGGCCTTATCGGAAAGCTGGTCATCATTTTCACCATGTTTGTCGGCCGTCTCGGTCCCATTACAATCGGATATGCACTGGCCTACGGCCCGCAGAGCCCTGATATCCGTTATCCCAAAGGAGAAATCATGCTGGGCTGATTCTGCTTGAATAGATTACATTCATTCTTCAAACACTAATCATGTATGAAAATTTAAACATGATAAAGGAGAATGAACAAGTGAAAAAACACAATCCGGATGACCGCAGAAATAATGTTGACCGTATTCAGAACAACATCGATCACACCATACAAAATATAGAAATTGGCGAAGAAGTGATCGAAAAAACTGATGATAGGAAAACAAGAAAGAATCTTGAAAGAAAAAATGAAAGAAGACAAGATGCCCTTACGGGCATGAGAAATGAAATCAAGGATGAAGCAATGGATAAAGAACACGATTATACAGAATAAAGAAAGTCGGGTGTCCTGCACCCGACTTTCTTTATTTTCCGGACGTGCATGAAGGAACTATTCTATCTCCATTCTATCTTCTGCCCCACCTTTTCCTCTCGCATTCCCATTTATCGCATTCCGTTATAAAATGCCGATAAAATTACTAATTTTAATATTCTCAACGGTCTAAATCATCACCCCCTAACAGCGTAGTTGTCCTATTGCACACTTCGGCATAAAGTAATTTTTTTATCATAAATAGCTATATATCACGGATGCCTTATTGACTTTTGTTCTATATATGCAATAATTATGCATATAATTGATTGCGCTTCAATTTACGTAATATAACACAATATATTCTACGCATTATAGCAACACTTTTTTTTGCTGCATATCTATAAATCACATCCATTTTACAACGCATATTAAACAGACAAGGAGGAATGTACATGAAAACCGACAAACCTTGGCTTCAGGCTTTTGAAGAGGATCTTGCCAAATGGCGTCCCCGCTGGGAATCACTCTATGACGAGGATGTCCCGAGTCACTATGAATACCCTGAAACCCCGTTAAAGGATTATTTCAACTATTGGGCCGAAAGACACCCCGAAAAGCCCTATCTGATCATCAACGATATCGTTCTCGGTTATGGTCTCTGCAATCAGATGGCCCGCCGTCTGGCTAATGCACTTCTTGATATGGGTGTTCAAAAAGGAGATCGCGTTGCAATTATGGCCCCCAATGTTCCGCAATATATCATCTCTCTGCAGGCCTTATTCAAAATCGGTGCTATTGAAGTCCCGGCAAATATACTTTATACCATCCCTGAACTGGATGTGCAGTTCAAAGACAGCGGCACGGAAACAGTAATTGTTATGGCAGCCTATGCAGATAAAGCCATTTCTATCATGAACAATCCCAAATCTCCCGTGAAAAGGGTTATCGCCTTTCAAACCCCCTCTGCTCCGGTTGAGCTCCCCAAAGAACTTGGTATTTACGATTATAATGAAGTTATCGGTGCAGCGAAGGAGGACGAACCGGACATCGAGGTAACCGGTTCTGATATTGCAAAACTCCAGTACACCGGTGGTACAACCGGCATTCCCAAAGGCTGTGTCCTGACCAATAAAATGGTTTATTCACAGGCAGTTCGCACATCAACATGGACTACATCCGGTTTTACCCTGATTCCCATGGAGGAAATGCGTACCCTGGCTGCTATTCCGCTGAATCATATTTACGGGTTTAACGCAAATGTAAATATGTGCCTGTACACCGGAGGCACTATCGTACTCGTTCCCCAGCCCACTCCTGACAACATCCTCGATGCAATTAATAAACACAAACCTAATATGTGGGCAGCCGTTCCGGCAATGATCATTGGTCTTAATCATCATCCTGATATTAAAAACTCTGACATTTCATCCCTTAAGGGCATCTTCTGCGGATCAGCACCATTGGCCGTTGAAACCATGCAGGAATTTGAGCGCTTATCCGGTGGCAAGATTTTTGAGGGATATGGCCTTTCTGAAACCATAAACATCATCACCGTAAATCCCGTAAATCGAATCCGGAAATACGGAAGCTGCGGCATCGTGTGGCCCGATACGGACTTGGTGGTGGTTGATATTGACACCGGCACAAAAGTGATTCCCCGTGGTGAGTTAGGTGAATTGATCGCCAGAGGCCCCCAGGTCATCACAGATTACTGGAATAATCCCGAGGAAACAGCAGCTGTCGTCCGTGATGGCTGGTTTCATACAGGAGACATTGTTCGAATGGATGAAGACGGATTCGTGTTCATCGTTGATCGTAAAAAGGATATGATTATCGCCAGCGGATTCAATATCTATCCGCGGGATGTTGATGAGGTCGTATTCGCCCATCCGAAGGTTATGGAAGCCTGCACTGTAGGTGTACCTGATCCCAAACGCGGCGAAACCGTGAAGGTCTTCGTTGTTCCCAAACCGGACCAAACCATCACGGAAGAAGAAATCATTGAGCACTGCAAACAGCAATTAGCCCCCTATAAGATCCCCAAGCTGATTGAATTCATCGATGCGGTTCCACGAACTTCAGTCGGAAAACCGGATCGAAAGGTCCTGCAGAAAAGAGAAGCCGAAAAACAAAAGATATGATAAAACTATACTAATAAGGATAGACCTATTTCATAGGTCTATCCTTTTCATTTTCATCACTGCATGAAACATGGGCAAGATAAAACAGCACTACCACAGCCATACTCATTGTCTCTAACGTTAGACCTGTAACCACTTCTACTCTTACTAACTTTTTCAACAAGCCGTACAACCCAAACGCAAAAATTGCTGTTCATTCCCCTTTAGCTTTTTCTCTTCTCATCTATAATCCTCCTGAAAGAATACACTTGACTACGAAAATGCTAATGTTAATTTCTTGAAGGATAAACGAATTATAAGGAGCATCTCCAAGTATTTATATAGCATCTCCATAAATAACGTTTATACCCTCTCCTCCAATGTGTGACCCCAGCATATGCGGTTATATGCCGTTTGATTATAATTAAAATTCATAGTAAACTTTACCCAATATCAATATCGGATCAAGCACATTCTAACTCGCAATAAACAGTATAATAATTTCAGCTTATAATCTACAAATTACTCTTCTGATTGAATCACTCGAGCAACCATCTTTAGAATCCTAAAAAAATATTTTACGGAGGTGTTGGCTATTAATAGCATTAATACCCTGCCTGTTTATGCCCATAATTGGTACAACTGGCAGTGGCAGTTACAAAACCGAATAACTACCCTTGATGACCTAAAAAAAGTCGTAAAAATTAGCCTGAGAACAGAACTGCAGATCAAGAAGGCAATGGATATTTTTCCGATGGCAATTACGCCTTATTATGCTTCACTCATGGAAAAAGACAATGAACAATGCCCCATTCGTATGCAGGCTATTCCATCTGTTGAAGAACTGCAAATGAGCAGCAGTGACCTGGAAGATCCTCTTTCTGAAGAACACGATTCCCCCGTTCCAGGACTTACGCATCGCTATCCTGATCGTGTTTTGTTGCTGGCAACCAATGAGTGTTCTATGTACTGCAGGCATTGTACACGCAAACGCAAAGTCGGTGATCATGATGAGGACCTTAGCCTTTCGACAATAATGAGAGGAATTGAATACATACGCAATCATCCTAACATCAGAGACGTCTTAATTTCCGGCGGTGATCCGTTTTTATTAAAGACCTCAATTCTTGAGAAAATCATTTTAGAGATCCGCAAAATTCCACATGTTGAAGTCATTCGTATTGGAACGCGCACCCCTGTAGTTTTACCTATGCGAATTGACAATGAATTGGTCAATATGCTTAAAAAATATCATCCAATATGGATCAATACACACTTTAATCACCCCCGTGAAATCACCCCCGAATCCCGTAAAGCCCTTGCAACCTTGAGTGATGCAGGTATACCTCTTGGAAATCAATCCGTTCTTTTAAGAGGTATTAATGATTGCCCCTATATTATGAAAGAGCTGGTACACCAACTGGTGATGAATAGAGTGAGACCGTATTATCTTTATCAATGCGACCTTTCCCGTGGGATTGAACACTTTAGAACACCTGTATCTAAGGGCATTGAAATCTTGGAAAATTTAATCGGTCACACATCAGGTTTTGCCGTACCGACTTTTGTTGTCGATGCCCCTGGTGGCGGAGGTAAGATTCCGCTTCAACCGAATTATTTACTATCTTACTCCAACCGTAAAACGATTTTAAGAAACTACGAAGGAGTGATCAGTGTATATACAGAACCTGAAGATCAACATGATAATTGTCCGAAAAACTGCACCATATGTAAAATGGATAAAAACACCAGGTTTAATGATATCGGTTTGCAGAAGTTATATAATGATGATATAGATCAGATCAGCTTAATACCGGAAGACAATGACCGTTATAATAGAAGGAGCAATAATGTATAAAAATGAATAATGTCACTTTGATAACTGAAGACGATAAATGCATTCAAATCCCCGATTGGGGTATACACAAAATAATTACCAAACCAGGATTCACAGTAGAATTGGAGTTATCTCCTATTAATCAGAGAATCATTCTACTAAATTATCAGGTCAAAGACCGACCCGCAATTATTTCGCTTGTAGATCTCCTGGATAAACTAGCCCTTAAGAATGGGTTGAATAAGGTATGGGGTAAAATACCCCAACAGGATGCCCGGCACTTTATTGACTGTGGGTTTCTTAAAGAGGCAACCATTCGTGATTATTTTGGCCCGAACCAGGACGCAGATGTTTGTGCCCGTTTCCATGATAACCGTAACCTGAGCGTTAACGCTGAAACCAACAAGGAAATGGTAAAAAAACTGCAAGAAACCATCATTCCCGATTGCACTGTAAATCCTATTCACGATTATCATATACGCATTGCCGACAAAGAGGATACCTACCAGATGGTTGAACTCTATCGGCAGGTATTCTCCACCTATCCTTATCCCGTATATGATCCAGCTTTTTTACAAAACACTATGGAGAACACGCGCTACCTATTAGTCTTTAGAAATGACCTTCTTGTGGCTACCGCTGCAGCGGAAATGAACCACATCTATAAAAACGCAGAAATGACTGATTTCGCTACCCTTCCCACTGAGCAAGGTAAAGGACTAGCCAGATTCATTCTGCAAGAACTTGAAAAGGAAATGCAGTCATTGAATATCCACTGTCTATACACCATTGCTCGCACCACATCCCCGGGTATGAATCGTGTATTTATCAAGATGGGTTATGAATACACCGGAACCCTGATAAACAACTGCCATATAGCAGGGTCCTTTGAGGATATGAATGTATACTGTAAAACGATATAATGATATATAAACCAAGAGATTTCCCCTCATTGCAATTTGATAATGAGGAGAGATCTTTTTTTCTTTTCGTTTTCATTCCATCAGTTTAACAGTGAATTATTCGCATAGATGTGCTACCATTGATTTGGTCAAAGCTCCCATTTTCAGAAAAATGCGCAAAATGAAATGACGACCTATTTTAAAACCAGCCTGCAAGGAGTCACTATGAAAGCGTTTAAATACTTAGTTTTATACCTTTTAATTCTCCAACTCATGATCCCTATTGTTTTCTCCCTGGATGTCGCTTATAACCATCGTATGGAGTATCCAATGGTAAAGAACAATACAGCAAATATTGATGTTATCCTTGATCAAATTCATCGGAGAATTGAGCATGACAATGTTCGGGATTATATCATTTTACTAGGTGATTCTGTTGCCTACAGCGGTCCTGGATCTTCCCAGCAGTCCATTGGGCCTTATCTGGAGCAATATTATCAGGAACAGGGAGAAGTTATAACCGTATTTAATCTGGCTATGCCTGCCATGCAAGTCGGTGATATTTACACTATGCTGCTTAAACTGGATCAGCACAACATCTCGACAGACAGGCTGATCTTTAATGTCATTTATGCCGGTTTTGCAGAACGTCAGCCAGACCCGCCCATCGTCTTCTGGTTACAGGATGATCTGTCCAGACTTGATCACACTGCCTTTGAGAATATTAAACCGGCGCTTGAGGCTAATCAGTGGACTACGGAAAAGAATTTCCCTGAAAAGGTAAACCATTTGGTCACAAACAATCTGACATTGTTCTCTTATAAGGATTTTATAAAGGCGGATGTCATACATCGAATCGATGCATTTCATGGTATAAAGCGAGATGATTCCCTGGGCGATAACCGTCCCTGGTACGAAAAAGAGGGTTTGAAGGAGGCTTTAAATACTCCGGCCTACCAGAAGGGTTTTTCAATCAATGCCTTTGATATGAGCAAAACCAATCCTCAGATTTGCTTTTTAGACAAAATTGCCAGACATCAAGAAGGGAAAAAAGCACTTGTATTTCTGGGCCCTGTAAACCCAGAATTGATGGAGCAGGTCAACCTCCCGGAATATCAAGATAATTTGCAGCAGATTCAACATTATTTTTCTAATGATGACTGGCAGTATATTGATTTTCACGGTCAGATTGATGAAAACCTATTCACTGATCATGTACACCTTATCGCCGAGGGTTATCAGGTATTGGCCCGTGAGTTAGGAGAAAATTTTGTAATAGGAGCTAAAAACCGATGATGTTCTTTCATACCCCCGAGTTTATCTTTCTATTGTCTATTCTTCTTGTTATATACTATGTAGTCCCGCGCTGGCGCCTGGGGGTACTGGCAGCAGCGGATTTAGCCTTTTACGCTATCGCTGGATTGGGACCGTCCGTATTATTTATTCTGATAACGATCTGTAATTATTTGATCGGGCTACAGCTCAATGGTTCGCGAAAGAAAGCGTTTATCTGGATCGGTATTATTCTAAATGTAGCCAACCTTTTGTTTTTTAAATATTCATTGTTCTTCCTTACCAGCCTGGAGAAAGTACTGAACATCCCTTTGATACCCAGCATGCCAATAATAAACAATCTGATTTTACCGATTGGCATTTCGTTTTACACCTTCCAGTTTATTGCCTATCTGGTGGATGTTTATAAAGAAATAATCGCACCCTGCAAAAACCCGATCGTCTTCTGGGTATTTACATCTTTCTTCCCCCATGTCATATCGGGTCCAATCATGCGAGGGGGAGAACTGATCCCACAGGTTGAGCACCTCAACAAAATAAGGTTGGCCTCAAATTTTCGCCTTGGTCTCGCTTATCTTAGCATGGGGTTGTTTAAAAAGATTCTGATTGCTGATTATATCGCCATCTATGCTAACGATTTTTTCGCCCGCAGTGCTTCCCTGGGGACTGTTGACACCTGGATCGCTGCATATCTATATACCTTCCAGCTCTATTTTGATTTCTCGGCCTATAGTGAAATGGCCGTCGGTATTGGTTACCTCTTTGGGATCAAGCTGAATCTAAACTTCAGAACACCCTATATAAGCGCAAATGCCAGCGAATTCTGGAAGCGCTGGCATATCACCCTGTCCACATGGATCAGGGATTATCTGTATATCCCAATGGGGGGATCACGCAAAGGAGACTTAAGGAAATATCTTAACCTTTTCCTGGCGATGGCTATATCCGGATTATGGCACGGTGCTGCCTGGACCTTTGTCATCTGGGGAATGTATCATGGACTGCTGTTGATTGGCCATAACATATATAAAAAAGGAAAAACACGAATGGGGATGCACTGGCTGTTTAACAGCAGCATCTACAAGGCAGTTGCTATCTTCGTATTTTTCCACCTCACCTGTATCGGTTGGGTATTTTTCAGGTCCTCCAGTATCCAGCAGGCACTGCATATGATACAGCAGATGCTCAGATTTGACCAGATATCTATGGTACCGGGTGCGGAAAAATATCTCCTCCTGGTCGCTGGATTATTTCTGCTGCATATACTGGAAAGCTGGATGATATCACATGCTTACAAACTAAGTGAAAGCTGGCAGAAGCATTTTCCTGCTCCAATCCGAGCGTTCATCTACACAGCCTTTATCGTAATACTGATTCTGTTCTCACAGGGACAGGCCAGCGATTTTATTTATTTTAAGTTCTAGTACGAAAATACGAAAGGTCGTTAATGATATATCCAACAATCTCGTCTAATTCACTGTTGGCAAGCTCGGAGACACAGGCTACTATAAAGTTTATGATATTTCTATTCTGTTCTATCACCATTGGACTGCCTCCAGCAAGACGTATTAAATCGTTTAAAAAGGTATATCCGATTGTTGTTCATATTCATCGAAGAACATAATTTGGTCTTCAAAATATAATTTAACTATGTAACTTAAGTTTCGCACCCCGCAAAACCTGGATTCCCTGAATACTCTGATAGCCTCAAAGAACTAATAGAACTGGTTTTTAGACTAAATCCATATTGGCAACTCAACTTGCTTTATCGAGCTTTT